>JBGUNJ010000001.1:0-8271 GCA_045117315.1 Lachnospiraceae bacterium
TATGAATAAACAGCGAGCAAGCGGCCGCAAAGACGGATATGCTTGCATATCCGGTCTTGCGGACATTTGCGAGCGCCCACACATGAGTACAGAGCAACGCAAGGCCGCCAAGGCGGCCGAAGCGGGGCGGGGTACGAATGTGTGGAGCATTGCGGGAGCGCCAGAGCGCGGAGCAATGCGTAGTTTATTCATACATGTTTGCGGATGCAAGGCTGCGTCCAAAAATATGAATAAACAGCGGGAGCAGAGGACGCTGGAACGTCAGCAAAATGAAATCCGCGTACCCTGCTCATCACTTCAAGAATAGAAAAACCATGACTAATAGTTCAAATTTAAATGAATCTCATAGCGGATATCACATCCGGCTGGAACCTGAAGAAAAGGGCTTTGATCTGAAGCTTGGCGAGCTTTGGGAGTACAGAGACCTGGTAGTTCTTCTGACAAAAAAGACCTTTACTATCACCTACCAGCAGACAATTCTGGGTCCCCTTTGGATCCTGATCCAGCCGGTGATCTCCAGTCTGATCTACATCTTTATTTTCGGACATATTGCGGACATAGGGACTAACGGGATTCCTCAGATTCTTTTTTACTTTGTCTCATCCGCGGTATGGGAGCTGCTTTCATTCAGTTTGATCGCAAATTCAAACACTTTTGTATCAAACGCCTATCTTTTCAGCAAAGTGTATTTTCCCAGGCTGGCAGTACCTGTTTCAAACATGTTTGTCAGTATATTGAAATTCTGTATCCAGCTGGTCATTATTTCCGTATTGACAGCCGTCTTTGTGATCAACGGAACAGTCCATCCTCTGTGGGTCTGGTTTCCTCTGCTTCCACTTTTGTTTGCCCAGATGTCTCTGCTCGGAATGAGCGCAGGCATCCTTGCGTCAAGTCTGACCACAAAATACCGGGATCTGCTCATGGTCGTTAATTTAGGAGTTAACTTTCTGATGTATGCGTCTCCGGTCGTCTACCCCATGTCATCCATCAAGCCGGGGTTACTCAAGACTCTGATCAAGATCAATCCTGCCACTGAAATAATTGAACTGATCAGGCTGATCATGCTGGGAAAAGGGGAATTTGACCTGCCCTATTATCTTCTGGGCACAGCTATCACAATATTGCTGTTTATTTCAAGTACAGCAGTATTCAACCGGGTGGAGAGAACCTTCCAGGATACGGTGTAAATGATATGAGATCGGTGTAAATGATATGAGATCCGAAAGAAAAAATAAAAACGAAATTGAAATGGAAACCGGAAGAGATCAAAAATCCGAGAAAGATCTTCAATCCGGAAGTGATAATGAACCTGGGCACGATCTTCAACCAGGAAGCAATGAAAAGGCCGAAAGTGCACCTCAATCCCGAAGTGTTAATGAACCTGAAACAGATCAACAATCCGGAAGTATTAAAAATGCCGGCGCGCCGGTAATGATCAGGATAGACGGACTTCGGAAAAGGTATCGTCTTGGAAGAATCGGGGCCGGTACACTGCAGGGAACACTGAAAGAGCTGCGTGAAAGAAGACGGGATCCTGTCAAAGCAAAAAAGTTCAGGGAAGAACGAAATAAGACCTTCTACGCCCTGAACGGGATCGATGTCACGGTCCATAAAGGAGAAACTCTGGGAATCATCGGCCGAAACGGTGCCGGCAAGAGCACACTGCTCAAGATTCTCAGCAGGATCACTGCTTCTACAGAAGGGACAGTGGATCTGTACGGTCGTGTGACATCAATGCTGGAAGTGGGGACCGGCTTCCACGGAGAAATGACCGGACGGGAAAATATCTACCTGAACGGCGCGATTCTGGGCATGAAAAAGTCGGAAATAGACGCCAAAATGGATGATATTATCCGCTTCGCTGAGCTTGAGGAGTTTATCGACACACCCATAAAGCGCTATTCCAGCGGTATGTTCGTCAAGCTAGGCTTTTCAGTTGCCTTTCATCTGGACAGCGAGATCATTATCATGGACGAAGTGCTTGCGGTAGGAGATATAGCATTCCAGCAGAAATGCATTAAGTGCCTGATGAAGGCCGCCAGAGACGATGACAGAACCGTCCTTTATGTCAGTCACAACATGAACACTGTACGCCAGCTGTGTGACCGGTGTATCGTGCTCGACAAAGGAAAAGTGGTCTTCGACGGCGAGACGGACAAGGCAATTGCTGTTTACCTGGGCGCCCAGGAGCTGATGGCCTCGGAGATCGTCTACGGTCCTGAGCACAGGCCTGACGATTATATCATCCGGAAGCACAAAAGGTTTTCCATGAACAGCCTGCGGCTTGTGGACCGTCCCGACCCGGTATTTTACTGTAATGACACAGCGGTCCTGGAAATGAGCTGCACTGCGGAAGAGCCGCTGAAGAATCTGGGACTGAGGTTTGAGTTCTGGTATCAGGACGGGACCAAGGTCGCGACATCCTTATCAGGAAACTTCGTCAGCTTCGAACCGGGCGATTCCGTCATCCGGATCAGACTTCCCCTGCGTCACCTGGTCTCCGGACAGTACAGGGCTGATATCGTCGCGTTTTTGTTCGACGGCTCAGGGAACGAGAACAAGATAGACGCCGTATATCCCGGATTCACATTCCTGATCGAGTCCGTTATGGACAGTGAAAACTATCTGGAATGGAATCACAAGTTCTGGGGCATGGTGCGCCTGGATGATATAGAGTTAAGTGACTGCGCAATAGATTCCGCATCACATATTGACTGAAATAATGTAAACAGATTTCACATCACACATTGACTGAGATATTAAAATAGCTTCCACATCACAAATTGACTGAAATATTAAAATAGCTTCCACATCACAAATTGACTGAAATATTGAAATAAGAAACAAAACAGAGGCAGAAGATCTGCGCCGATAAATGCAGGCCTTCTGCCTTGTTTTTTGGATATTAAAGTTCTGCGGGCGGTCCCGGAATTTTCTTTACGAAGAACGAAGCGTTCTGTGTATTCTTTACAAAGTAAGAATTGTCAATTGTAAGAATTATCAATTGTAAGAATTATCAATTGTAGGGATTGTCCATTGTAAGAATTGTCAATTGTAGGGATTGTCCATTGGAAGGATTGATTCCGCCACAGTGACGGCCTCTTTACTTATTGGTCAGTTTATTCAGATACTGGGGATCAGTCACTGCCAGCAGGATGGATTCTTTGAGGATCACAAAATCAGGCTCAAGTGGAACCCAGTAGCCGTCCTTGTTCTTTATTCCGATAATAGTGAGATTATATTTTTTGCGGATGTTCAGATCTATGACCGTTTTCCCCACCCAGTTGTCCAGAGGTTCCATTTCTACCATACAGAGCTGATCGCTGACCTGGAAATAATCCGTCAGATTATCGGAAATCAGCAGGGCGGCAGACCGCATACCTGCATATTCTTCCGGCATGATCACCTTGTTTGCCCCCACCTTCTGCAGGATGGAAGACATGCGTGCCGAGGAACTCTTGGCCACGATCATGGGAACACCGATTTCTTTTGCTACTGCTACGGCAAGGATGCTGGGCTCCAGGCTTTCTCCCATAGCTACGACCACGATATCCATGTCTTTCAGCCCGAGTTTGAACAGATTTTCCTCGATTGACAGATCAGCTACGACTGCAGAGGTACAGAAGTCCGCAACTTCATTGACATAGTCCTCCACTTTGTCTGCAGCCATTACATCAGCGCCATATTTATCAAGCTCCTTCACAAGGCTGATACCAAATTTACCAAGTCCAAGAACAGCGATTGATTTTTTCATAGAAATCTCTTATCTCCTTATCCAAAACAGAAAATGTTTATCCAGTCTGAAATTTTTCCAAATAGATATTTCAAAAATGTTTATCCAATCAGGGAAATTCCTGTTCATTTTGGAATTAACCAATATAGAAATTGCCCTCCGCGTAATGCCCCGCATGTATGTCTTTCTGGGGCGCCGCAAGGAAGCAGGCCATGGAAATCGGACCTATACGTCCCAGGTACATGCCTGTCGTGACGATCAGCTTACCGGCAGTGTTGAGAGTAGATGTCAGGTCTCTTGTCAGTCCGACCGTGCCGCAGGCGCTGACAATCTCAAAAAGGCCATCCGTAATCCCGACGGGGTTTGTTGCAAGCAGGAGAAACAGGAGAATGAAAACAGTCGCCAGGCTTACCTCCATAATAACGGAAGCCTTCTTCATCTGCTCAGCACTCACCGAACGGCGGAAAACGTAAGTCTTTTTATTTACGGTTATATATGAAGCGACATTTATAACTGCCAGGTAAAACGTTGTGGTCTTGACACCGCCCGCAGTACCGATCGGGGATCCTCCGATAAACATCAGCAAATAGGAGAATAAACAGGATGCATTCGTCATACCGGACTGGGAAAATGAAGCGAAGCCGGCTGTTCGAAGTGTCACAGACTCAAAAAGGCTGTTGAGCAGCTTATAGGGGAGCGACATCTCCCCCAGTGTCTGGGGATTGTTGTATTCGGCAAAAAAGATGACCACTGTGCCCAGAAAGAGCAGCAGGGTTGTGAGGCTCAGCACCAGCTTGGTATGCTCCGACAGACGCTGGTAGATCTGCCCCGGTGAATAGCGTCTCTTGTGACCTGAAGATACTTTTAGTCTGATATCCATCCAGACCACATAGCCCAATCCTCCGGATACGATCAGTATCATGGTCACGAACAGAACCAGAGGGTTCTCACGGTAAGATATCAGGCTGTCAGGTCCCAGAATATCCATCCCGGCATTACAGAAAGCAGAGACGGCATTAAAAACCGATACCCAGATGCCCCTGCCAGGTCCGAAGCGGGGCACAAATGCGAACATATATAAAACAGCGCCCGCCGCCTCTATGGCCAGAGTGCCGCTGATGATACGGGTGAGAAAACCAAGCAGACCTGAAATGGAATCCAGATTCAGCGCATCGCGGAGCATCAGACGGTCGCTCAGAGTAAAATGCCTGCGGGTAATAAGCATCAGTGTAGCAATTGCTGTAAGAACCCCGATTCCGCCGATCTGGATCAGGATCAGGATCACTACCTGCCCGAACAAACTCCAGTAACGGAAGGTTTCCTTTACCACAAGCCCTGTGACACAGATAGATGTCGTGGCTGAAAACAGGGCGTCCGGGAAGGAAGTCCAGTTCCCTTCCGCGGAAGATATTGGAAGCGCTAAGAGAAGAGTTCCGATCAAGATTGCAATCAGAAAACTCAGCGGTATTAAATAAACAGATCTCAGTTTGATATTATTCGGGATTAACATTATAACCTGTCTTTCGTATAAACGTATGAATGAACTTTTGATGAAGCGACAGTGCAATAAGCCAATGGCTATTATAACACAAGTTCTCATTATGTATGCTTTTGTCGGATTTATCAAGACTGGATTTCAGGGATTTTAGCCAAACCAGGATTGACAATACTTCACAATACTAGTGTATTAAAAGAGGGCTTCCGCAAATGTGGTCAGATGCACATGAAGCAGATTCCGGTTTTCAGCCGGACTGTTACATGTTGAGAATCCAATCACGAGAAGCGACAGCCCTCTAAGATATTTGATATTATTTTAATATTAGAATGTCATGTGTTATGTGCTGTTTTCATATTGCTGCAGAATGGATCGATCCAAAGATGTTCTCAGGTATCCGCAGTCCTTAGAAAACAATCAGCAGCCTCTCGTTCCGCCGCCGCAGCAGCACAGATTGCACAGGGCGTTTATGCACAGATAGGTGGCGCATATGCGTACGCACTGGTTTCCTGTCGAGACGGGGCCGCCGTAGGACTGCTGCCGGGAGCTGTACCACCTGTTGCCGGACTGCAGCTGCTGAAGCATACTCTGATAGTTCGGGTTGTCAGGTTCCATGGACACCGCCTGCTGGGCGTGCTCGAGCGCAACGGCGTCGTTCCCGATTCCGCTGTTTGCGGCAGCGCTGTAGTAATACCACTGGGCACTGCGCTCCTCCATGGCACTGAGAACATTGAGCGCTTCCTGGAACATACCGTGATTGATGTAGCTGGCCGCGGCACGAAGGTGGATCGCCTCCTCGCTGTTGTCCTGACGGGAACCCTGGGTGCCGAAACCGTAGGAGCTGAAGAACTCGTTCCAGAATTCGGAGAAGTCTTCAAAGTTGCCATAATAGGTGTAGGTCGTCCCGTTTTCATCCTGCCAGGTCTGTGTCTGGCCGGAGGAAGAACCTGCAGGACGTCCCGCTCCCTGGCTGCCCGGTCCGGAATAGGATCCCGTGCCCGCGGTGGAATAGGGATGCTGTCTCTCATACATGACCTGCTGATAGGCCTGCTGGACGAGTTTGAACATCTCCTCTGCCTTATCCTTGTTGGGATTATTTACATTGGCATCGGGATGATATTTGCGGCTGAGCTGCCTGTATGCTTTTTTGACTTCGTCGTCGGTGGCGTCCCGGGTGATTCCCAGGATCTTATACGGATCAGACATATTGTATTACCTTAATCAAAAAAAATTAAAAATGAAAATTAAAAAAACTAAAGCTATTGCTGCAAACGCTGATATTAGCTGTTTTCGGAAGTTTCAGATTCTGCAGGATACTCAGGTTCCTCAGTTTCAGATTCTGCAGGATCCGTAAGTTCCCCGGTTTCAGATTCTGCAGCATCTATAAGTTCCTCAGTATCTGCATGTTCTGTACGATCACCGGAACAGGAGTCAGTCTGGCCGCAGCCGTCAGGACATTCATCAGCAGGCTGTGCGGCTTTCGTCCTCCCGGCGTAGATCTCTTCAAACTTGGTCCAGACCCCTGCGTAAAGTATATTCCGAAGTATATCAATATTTTCCACAATGGGCAATGCCTCAAATGCTCTGCAGCAGGAGGCCATCTGCATGGTCAGCAGGGTCCGGACGTAGGAGTTGAAGTCACCTCCCGACTGCTCCATCCTGCTGCGGATGGGCAGGAGAGGATTGAAACAGCCGTTTTCCGAGTCCTTTTCGAGATCGTCGTAGGCATCGAGCAGATAAATGAATTTGCCCAGATAAAATCCTGTCCTTCTAAGCGGAATCTCCCACTGGTCCGCGGAGACGGCGAAAATCTCCGCCAGCAGGTCTCCAAAGCAGGCCCCTGCCCGGTCCGCGGATGCTTCTTCCGTCCCTTTTTCGATTTCATGCAGCCGTTCCAGGCACTGAGAGATGACCGCGGCTTTTTCCGGATACTTTGAGGAGACTTCCGTAAAGGCGCCTTTTAAAAGTGCGGAGACAGCAAGGCCTTTGAGTTTCTGCTCATCCTCCCAGTCATCCCTGCAGGAATAGTAAGCCAGCAGGATGGTCATGTCCGCTGCGTAACGGGTGTAGAGATTTCGCCTGGAAGTATGTTTTTTGAAAGGGTGTGCGATACAGTTGGATTCGGTCTTTTTTTCGTCTTCGGGTTCATACAGACAGGTGAGAAGAAAGCCCAGAAAGGTCGTATCATAGCTAAGCATGAGCTGCCCGGACCTGCCGTAATAGTAATGCAGGTCTTCACACAGACCGCAATAATAGCTGCGGTACAGGTCCAGTTCCCGTATCCGCAGCTCCGGTTCATTGATCACTATATATCCAAACATATTGTCAGAAAAACCTCTCGGTAAAATAAGGTGAAAAATATATAAATTGTAAACATGGACCCGCTTAAATAAATAACAGGATCGCTTAAATAAAAACAGATTCTCTTTGAGCGGTAAAGTCTCAGCTTTGCTTTACAAACTCTGTGCCGCATTTGGGGCAGCGCACCATGATCCTTCCCTTGCCGCGCGGGATCCGGATCTTCTGACTGCACTGGGGGCACTTATAAATGTGATACTCTATGTGCTGGGAAGAACTGCGTCCACTTCCGCTGAAAAAGGAGAGAAACTTGTTCCGCAGAGCCATATATTTCTGATTTTCCGCATATCTGGCCGGTATATTGCGGGAGAAAGTCCTGAAATAGATCACAAACAAAAGGACAGCATATACAATCCCGGATACCTTAATGAAAGAAAGGCTCCCGGGGAAGGCGGGAAAATGCCCCGCTATCCAGCTTGCGGCGATCAGGACCAGAACCACCACGGATAAAAAACGCGAGAGCTGGTCCGTGCCGTATCTTCCCTGCATAAAAAGTGCGAAACGATAGCGAAGATTTTTAAACATAGATAATGATTACCTCACATTTGGCGAAAAAGCAAGTACCGGCATTTTTCAAGGCTCACTTCTACAGTGATACACGTTACTATTCACGCCCTATCGAGGGCGTGAATAGTAACTTGCGTTCGCCCATGCTGAATTCGCTTCGCGAATGGGGCGAACGCCG
>JBGUNJ010000002.1:0-5781 GCA_045117315.1 Lachnospiraceae bacterium
AAGCCTTAATTGATGCACTGATGCGTGTTTCTAAAAAGTATCCGGAGGCGACAGAAAAATATAATATAAACTATTTCATTAATAGCGCTGCGGATTATACAGATTAACGTAGGTCGCAGAATATGGTGGAAAGAGGGCGCCGCCCCTGCTGATTAATCAGCAAGATGCGGCGCCCTCATCTATTTAGAGCATTATCCATAAATAAGGCGGAGTTGATCAACTAGCGACAGAACCGCGTCATTTGCATTTCCATGAATCTGCAATGGGATAGTGCTGATTATTTGATTTTACAAAAATTCTCCGTTTTCTGCGATCAGCTTCTGATAGTAGTGGAAGCTGTCTTTTTTGATCCTCTTCAGATCCTTCTGGTCCAGTTCTTCACGATTTACATAGACAAGTCCATATCTCTTTTGGAAGCCGTCGCTGCTGCTTACAACATCCATGAAAGTCCAGGTGTTGTAAGAGATCAGCGGTACTCCGTCACAAACTGCCTTTTTCATCTGTTCCAGGTGGGAATTAAGGTAGTCGATCCGGTACTGGTCATGGACGCATCCGTCTTTATCCAGAACGTCGTGTGTTCCAAGACCGTTCTCTGTCACCATCAGCGGCAGATGATAGCGCTGATACAATTCCATCAGTGCACGTCTGAAGCCCACAGGGTCAATCTGCCAACCGTATTCGCTGGCTTTCAGATAAGGGTTGTCGATGAAACGGAAGTGACCGGGCACTACCAGTTTGAGCAGATGGAGATAATTTCCCTCTACATCAGCAGGGCAGTATTCAGCGGCGTAGGTCAGGTAGTAATTGAAGCCGATGAAATCCGGGGCAGAGCCTGCCAGGATCTGCTCATCTTCCGGCAAAATCTCCGGGACCGCGTGCTGTTCATCCAGAAAACGAAGATAGTATTCCGGATATTTGCCGTATACATACACATCTGTCAGATAGTAGTTATAGTAGTTATCCGCTTCCAACGCAGCCATCATGTCTTCCGGCTTACAGGAGGCAGGGTAGCTGGGAAGATAGGCGAATGTGGGGCCGATCTTAGCGTCGGGACACATCCGGTGGCAGGCCTTAATAGCTAACGCATTTGCCAAAAACATGTGATGGTTCATTTGGTGGCGGACCTTTTCTTTTTTAGCCGGATCATTCTCTGTGATCTGGATCAGTCCTTCTTTTCTCACCATAAGATTCTGCTCGTTGATGGTCAGCCAGTAGCGGATATCCTTGCCAAAATACTCAAAACAGGTCTTAGCATAGCGGACAAAAGCGTCAATGGTGCGTCGGTCTGCCCATCCGCCGAAGCGGTCCTGGAGGCTCTGAGGCAGATCGAAATGATAGAGAGTGACGATGGGTTCAATGCCGTATTTCTTCAGCTCATCAAGGACTGCCCGGTAGAAAGCCAGTCCTGCCTCGCTGGGCTGCGCATCGTCCCCGTTAGGGTAGATGCGGCTCCATGCGATGGAAAACCGATAGGACTTAAGACCAAGCTCTGCCATGAGAGCGATATCCTCTTTGAAGCGATGGTAGAAATCTGCCGCCACCTTTGTGTCAGCATAAGTGTCCGAGTGGGCAAAAGAAGCCGTATCCGCTACAGAAAGACCTTTTCCGCCCTCGTCATAACCGCCCTCCACCTGGAAGGCACTGGAGCTGGCGCCCCAGAGAAAGTCTTTAGGAAAACCGGTGATCTTCGAATAATTCATGAGAACCTCCTTAAAGCTTGGGTTTCAGGCTTTACGCTTCAATTTCAAACAGATCGCCGCCATGCTGCGTAGGCACTGAACCTGCCATACGAATCTGGTCAGCTTCAGTGTCACTTGCGATCAGCATGATCGTGGGGTCGTAGCCCGCGGCCTGAATCTGCATCAGGTCAAATTCAACCAGTTTCTGACCCTTGCGGACAGTGTCTCCCTGCTTAACCAGTGTTTTGAAATATTTACCATTCAGCTGGACTGTATTGATGCCAATGTGAATGAGAAGGTCAGCACCACCGGTAGTCTGGATGCCAAGTGCATGGCCGGTGGGGAAAATGGTTGTGAGTGTGCCGTCAGCAGGAGCATAAACGACACCATTCTTGGGAATGATACCAACGCCGGCGCCTAAAACACCGGAAGCAAAAGTCTCATCCTTAACCTGATCAAGAGGAACAATTTCTCCGTCAGCGGGAGAGACCACCATAGCAGAACCTTCATCAGCAGGCAGTGCTGCGGTATCTGCTGAACCGGCATCTTGAGCACTTTTGTCTACGCCCATGACCAGTGTCATTGCAAAGGCGACGCCAAAGGCTACAGCGATAGCAATAAGGAAAGCTACAAAGCCTTCGCCGAAGAAAGTAGGCAGAGTCAAAATAGAGGGGATGGCTACTGCATAAGCTCTTGCACCGCCGACACCGGCAATAGCACCACCGATTGCGCCGCCGACGATAACGCCGATCATAGGCTTTTTGTACTTCAGGTTTACACCATAGAGTGCGGGCTCAGTAATTCCGAACAGAGCTGTAAGTCCGGCACTGAGAGCGATGGATTTCTCTTCTTTATTCTTCAGACGGACAAAGGATCCGAAAGCTGCACCGGCCTGTGAGAAGTTGGAAGGACCGGTAAATGCCCAGAGAGTTGTGCTTCCAAACTGGGATACTTCGTTGATACCGATCGGGACCAGTGCTCTGTGCATACCCAGCATAACCAGCAGAGAGTATGTACCGCCGAAAAATGCGCCTGCAAGCAGCGGAGAAACCTTGGTAATAGTCTGGAAGAAAGCGCCGACCATTTCGGATGTGTAATTACCGAAGGGACCAAAAACCAGTAAGGTTGCAGGAACCATAATGACCAGGGAAATCAGGGGTGCCACAACTGCCTTCATCACTGTGGGGATCACCTTATCCAACAGCTTCTCCAGTTTGGAGTAGACCAGGACCGCCAAAATGATCGGAATGACGGAGGAACCATAAGTGGTTTTAATCACGGGGAGGCCCAGGAAAGTGATCGTTTCTGCCTCAGCCATAAAGGTGACCAGATTAGGATAGAGCAGAGAACCGCCAATGGCCATGCTGATCGGAATGCTGCAGTTAAAGATCTTAGCAGAAGTATATGCCAGTACCAGAGGCATAAAGTAGAAGATAGAATCCGCAGCCGCGTTCAGGATCTGATAAGTGCCGGAATCCTTGGGAAGCATATTCAGTGTCGTCAAAAGTACTAGAATTCCTTTGATAACACCGGCTCCGGCCAAAGCGGGGATCGTAGGAGTGAAGATACTTGCGATCGTGTTCAGGACGCCTTGAACAGAAAGCTTCTCTTTTTTGACATCAGCGGGCTTTTCACCGCCGCCCAGCGCGGGATACTCAGCGATCAGCTCCTTATAAACATTTGCGACCTCATTGCCGATCACAATCTGGGTCTGGCCATTTGCCTTTACGACCTTCATTACTTTGGGAATGGACTCCAGTGCTTTCATATCTGCCTTGCTCTCGTCTTTCAGTACCAGACGAAGCCTGGTGAAACAATGTGTGGCGCTCTCAATGTTATCTGCGCCGCCTACGCTCTTAATAATGCTTGCAATCATGTCCTTGTAAGCCATTTTACTATTACCTCCATTTGGTATATCGTTGTATGTTGTCTGACAAGAGATAATATACAGCATTTGTTAAGTTGTGTCAACGGGTTTATTGAAAAAAGCGTCAATTGACAGGGGGTTATAGATTTGTTATCATTTGTATGACAACATACAAATTTTGGGGACAACTATATGAATCACACTGAGAACAAGCTATTGGCTTTACTGGATCTGCCGGAACAGAGAAATATGTCGGACAGGATCTTCAAACAAATCAGCGAGCTTATTCAGGATGGTAAACTACCTGCAGGCTATATTTTTCCTAATGAAACGGTATTGTGCCAGCAATTGAATGTGGGGCGCAGCAGCATCCGCGAAGCATATAAGGCACTTGAACTTGCAGGGTACATTACTCGCAGCAAGCGTGGAACGATGGTAAATGATTCAAATTCCATTCTGGAATCCACTCCGCTTAAGAGTGTTGCACAACACAGCAGCTCAGAGGATTTTTTGGAATATCGTCTTATGTTAGAGGAGCAGACTGCGGTTTCCGCAGCGGAGAAGGCGACCAAAAAGGATATTGATATGCTGCAAGGAATCCTGGATAAGCTGGATGAAGCTCAGAACCGCCGGGATGCAGACCAAATGTGTGAACTGGATGTGGAATTCCACAGCGGTATTGCACACTCAACGCACAACAGCCTCATTATTGCCTCCATGGCTGCGGTGGCATCCGTATGGAAGCAGGAAACAGAGGAAAATTTCAGGCGGGCGATGGAGAAAGGAAATGATGTGTTTGACCGGATGAACCGCCAGCATAGGGGGATTCTGGATGCAATCCGCCAAAGAGATCCTGATCAGGCCAGAGACCGGATGAAGGAACACATTCTTGATATGTCCAAGCAGCATCTCTAACGTGTGGAAAGAAAATGTGAGATATGAACTGAGCAAGGTATATGACAATTATTATCCGGAAATTACTGACATCAGTAAACAGTGTTAAAGGCGCCGCAAGCTAATTCTTGCGGCGCCTTTACTTGATAGGTGGATTTCAGAGGCTCTCTTTATAACGCTACATTGAACCAAATCACTCGTAATCACCTCTTAATATATAGATGCATCTAATAACATAACAACAGGAGCTCATATGGATGAACGAGAACTCATACGGCAGATGAAAAGCGGTGACCGCGCTTCATTTGACCAGATCTATGAAAAGTATCACGTTCCACTCTTTCGGTCCGCTTATCTGATCTGCGGGAACAGGGAGGATGCAGAAGATGTTCTACAGGACACCTTTGTCACCTGCTGGCTTTGCATCGGACAGTTGCGCAAAGAGGAGAGCTTTCGCTGCTGGATCTTCCGGATCATGACGCAGGCTGCGAGGAAAAGGGCAAAAGAGCGCAGCAGACAGCTCCCGGACGAGGACATAGTGAACAGGATAGACCAAGTGGCAGTGAGCCGCAGAATGGAAGCGGCGGACGAATACGAGCGAACTGCCGACAAAGCATTGATAGAAGCAACACTATCCGCACTGGACCAGGCGTCCAGAGAAGTGATCGTTCTCTACTACTATGAAGAGATGTCCGTCAAAGAAGTGGCGAAAACGCTTGGAATATTGGAAGGAACGGTGAAGAGCCGGCTGTATTTTGCCAGGAGAAAGCTGAAAAAGATCCTTCAGGAAGGAGGGCGCCGTGAGAAGTGACGCAGGGTTTGACAAGTTCATAACAGAAGGGCTTAAGGAAGCGGCAAGCCGTGTGGAAGTGCCGGTACGTTGCAAAACAGCGATCGACACGCGGATCATGTCTGCGGAGTCGGATCAGCAAACAGGAGGAATCAAACAAATGAGAAGTTGGACATTCAGAAAATCTGCAGCTGCAGTCGTAATATGCTGCCTGCTGATCGGAACAGGGGTATTCGCAGCCGGAAGGATTGTTTCTGTTGTATCACACGGAAGCTCCGAACCAAGAGTTACGGAATACGCAAAGATTGACGAGCTGGAAGCGGAAGCAGGATTCACGATGCGGACGAAGGAAGATTTCTCGAACGGATTCGCATTCACGGGTGGAGGGATTGTGGACACGGAAGGGCAGGATGAGCAGGGAAACGGACTCTCATCCTGGAAGATGATCAGCCTTACTTACCGAAATGCGGAAGACAAAGAACTGACCATTGATGCCGAACAGGAAGCTTCATTTGAGCAGGATCTGTCCGGGAATGCGTCAGAGACGAGAA
>JBGUNJ010000003.1:0-17887 GCA_045117315.1 Lachnospiraceae bacterium
TCGTCAATATGCACAAACACCTTGGACACGCTCTCGCTCAATCCTCGCTGGCAGCGGTACTAAGGGCGCTAAAAACCAGCGCCCAAGTACCGGCCGCTCGCAATGGTCCTGCGGTTGTATGTGCATATTGACGAGACTCAGAGCCTTTTCCTGGCTTTTGACCTTTACATCATTTGTATTATTGCGTTCTTTTTCCGAAAAATGTGAAAAACCGTTATAATTATACAATAAATATTAAACAATTAGGAAGAAAATCTTACAAAATATCGACAAAGATTCAATTTTGTTCGATTTTTTTATCGAAGGGCTGCCGTAAGGTGTTTTTCTCCTGATGGCGAACGGCATAGCGGGAGGGCATAGGGCGAATTATTGCCGCCTCTACACTGTTATGTCACGGCCCGTGAAATGTATTCTCCGCCTTGCGGCGGACACTGACCGGGACGGTTGAACCCGGGGATTGAGCCGGCTTGTGCAGTGACGGGCTGGTTACAGTACAGACCCCCTCGAATTCGAGGCGTTTTTGCGCTTGACAGGAACGGCGGGCTGGTGATATTGTAATTTTTGCAGAAGAGTTCTGTTCTGCTGAATAAATAATTATATTCTGAATTCTGTCCGGATCGGACGCAAAATCATCATACATAAAACTGAATATTTCGGAGTCTGCTTTTCTGCGTAAAAATTCCTGAGAAATATGGGCTTATTTTAATGTCCTGAGCAGATTCCGCGGAAAAAATAATTTCGGATTCATATTTATTTCAAACAGATATGATTTATTTATGATGGATGATTATTTCACCGACAAGAGAGTTTTGAGGTCGGGGTTGCCTGTATTTTCCTTTGCCTCGTAAAGGCATGGGAAATCAGCGGACAGTCATAGGTTGAAACTGTGACTGCTCCGGGTGAAGGCAGAAGGAGGATATTTTGAAAAAGAACAGAATGAAAACGGGCAGTGAGAGACTGTGGTTCAGGCTTTCTGCGCTGGCTGTGGCCGGAATTCTGGTCCTGATTCCGGTTCTGGTTTCTCTATGCAGCACAGGGGAGATCGCCGGCGCAAATGTCTATGCGTCGGAACGGATTGAAGCAGGAGATGACGCTGCTGCCGGCATCACTTCCGCAGCGGAAATATCTCCGGACGGCAGTACAGCGGGAGGCAGCAGACCCGGGGGCAGCGGTTCCGGAGAGGAACATGCCGGAGAGACGCCCGGCAGCGAAGGAACTTCCGCCGGATCAAAGGAAGAAGGAGACGCCGCGGGAAGCAGCGGCGGGTCCACGGCAGAAGTATCTCAGGGCGGCAGTACAGCGGGAGGCAGCAGACCCGGGGACAGTTCTTCCGGAGAGGAACAGGCAGGAAAGGAGAATACGTCCGGCAATGGCGGAACTTCCGCGGGATCAGAAGAAGGAGACGCCGCGGGAGGCGGCAGAACCGGGGCGGAAGTGCCTTCGGACGGCGGCAAGTCCGGGGACGACAGTTCCGGGGGCAAGGGTTCCGGAGATGGACAGGCCGGAAAAGAGAATACGTCCGGCAGCGACGGATCATCCTCCGCGGGATCACAGGCCGGAGGTGATGAAGCCGGCGGCAGCGGCAGAACTTCGGGCAGGGGATCCGCAGACAGCGGGTCTGCAGACAGTGATCATTCTGACGGCGGATCTTCTGACAGCAGTTCCAGAGAGAAGACGGGCGGCAGCTCATCCACCCGGGAACAGTCAGCCGGAGAGGAATCGGGATCCGGGAAGAAAGACGCCGATACACAGGATGAGGCCGGTTCAGCTGCCGGTACCGGTGCTTCGGCAGAAACTGAGGACCAGGCTGCTTCCGTGCCCGGAGAAATACTGGAAGAAGAATGGATGACCGTCGGGGAGTTTGAAAACGCATATGAAAGTGTGACTGAAGGCGCGGCCGGGGCAGCTTCAACACTGTCAGACGCAAAGATTGTCAGTAAAAGAAGTGAACTGGATTATGAGGAACTGGGACTTGGAGAAGACATGGCCGGCATTATTAATCACACGACACCGATCGATGTGGAGGACGGGGACGGAAACGGATACTACGGCGTATGCGTCACACCCAACGACCGCGGATGGGCCAGGGGGACAGTTCTACCCAATGTAAAAAGGGTCACGGATGCAGTGATGATCAAACTGTATTACTACACAGTGTTTGACAGCTACGGCAAGCAGCTGGCTTCCTCCAGAGGATACGGAGGAAACGCGGAAGAGGTCGCTGTCTGCGCCTGCCACGAAGCCATGGCCCAGCGGTATACGGAGCTGGGCGGCGTCGAATATGACCGCCCCAATCTGGACGATGATTTTAAATCCCTTGTCTCGGCCTACCGCAGCGGGGTATCTTCAAAGGCGCTCCCCGATCAGGACAAGGTCTTTGTATATATAAGCGGCCGTGTACAGAACGACGGACACTGGATGCAGGCTTATGTATTCGGACGTGTTGAGGAAGAGCAGGCCGCGAATATTGTTCTGATGAAGACCTGCGCAGACCCTGATATGCGACCCAGATACACGGCCTACTCCCTCTCGGAGACCGCGGAAGGCAAAGAGGTCGTATTCCGCCTGTTTTCCGACAAGGACTGCACCAGACAGGTCAAAGTCTACAAGGATGCCGAAATGACAACTGAGCTGACGTCGATTCCGGTAGGAGCCAATGGGAATACGGGATTGACCAACCGCACCGTTTTTTACTGCGAGCCCGGCACATATTATGTGAAGGAAATGAATGTCCCCATGGGCTATCAACCGCATCCCGAACCCTTCGGACCTTTCACATTTGAAGAAGGAAAGGGCAAGACGATCAAATTGTCGAATACACCGCGGTACGGTCTTGTCGCTGTTCTCAAAAAGGACGCAAAGACGGGAAAAGGCCTGGAAGGAGCTGTTTTCAATGTCTATTCCTCCAAAGAGGACGCCAGGAATAATGAGGCCCCGGAGGGCAGGCTGGTGACCGGGGAGAACGGAAGGTCCAATACGTTTCAGGTCCTTTTGGGAAAAGGATACTACGTGCGAGAGGTGACGGCACCCGAGGGCTATGAGCTGTCCCCGGAGATCAGGCTCCTTAAGGCGGCGGACACTTTCATCCATATCAGCTGGACAGAGATCTCAAATGAACTTCAGCAGGGCAGGGTCCGGGTGAAAAAAGTATCCGCGGATCCGGAAGCTGCCGGCAGCCCCTACAGCCTGGAGGGCGCTGAGTACACCCTGTATGACAGCGACGGAAAGGCGGCCGGAAATCTGAAGACCGGAAAGGACGGTGTCTCCAATGAGCTCACGGTGCCGTGCGGAAAATATACTCTGAATGAGACCAAGGCTTCCCCGGGATTTGAGCTGGACGTGAAGACCCATAATCTCACTGTGTCAGCGGACAAGCTGACAACAGTGGATTCCACGGAAGTGCCTAAAAAAGGGAAGATTACCCTGGTCAAGTATTCTTCTGAGGAAAAAGAAAAAAAGGAAGCTGACACAATGCCGATCGCGGGAGCGGTCTACAGCCTCTATAAAACGAAAGAAGACGCGAAGGAAATGCGGTCGGCAGCGGGCACCTTTGTCGTACAGGCGGACGGCACTTCAAACGTGATCGAAGTGCTGGCAGGAAGGACCTGGTATATCCGCGAGACACAGACACCCGAAGGATATCTGCCCGACGAGCAGATCCACGAGGCAAAGGTCTCATCCTTTACTGAAGTCGTGACAGTCCGGAGCGAGGATAAACTGATATTCGGGGGAGTGAAGGCATGCAAGCTTGATCTGGAGACAAATGAAGGCAGACCCCTTGGGGGCGGCACGCTGGCCGGAGCTGTCTTCCGCATATTTAATGACGGGGACAGGTCTGTCTATTCGGGAGGAAGGAAAGTCCTTCCCGGCGCTGAGGCACTCACGCTGGAGACAGACGACAAGGGAGTGATCCTGACTGATTCCCGCGCTCTTTCCTACGGGACATACAGGATCGAGGAAGTGTCGCCCCCGGAGGGCTATACGATGAAGGGGGCCAAAGCTGTCCGCTTCTCGATCAGAGAGGACGGCGCCGTCGTTGATCTGACGGGCAATAAAGATACTTCCATCAGAAACCAGATCATGCGCGGCGATTTTTCGATCCGCAAGCTTGACTCATATACGCAGCGGAAAATGGCGGGCGTGACATTTGAAGTCACGGCTTTGGACTCTGAGGGAAATGAGATTGAAAAGCATCGTTTTACGACAGACAGGAACGGTTTTTTTGACAGTACGGCAGTATGGGCCTACGCTCAGAAAAATATCAGGAACCCGATCAGTGCAGGAGACCCTTCTGACTCAGAAGGGCAGAAGGACGGAAGCGGACGAATCTGGTTCGGTCAGGGCACGGAACCGTCAGATTCAATGGGAGCCCTGCCCTACGGAGATTACCTCATTGAAGAAATCGAGGGAGAGAACAACCGGGGGAGAAAAATGTTTTCCGACCGTTTCTCTGTCTACGCGGACAAACAGATGATCGTGCTGGGCAATATTGAAAACACGATGAAGCCGGTCCTGGGAACGGAACTGGAGGACGAAGACGGAGACCATTACGCGGATAAAAACGGGATCGTCGCGCTGACAGACACGGTGGCTTATGGAGGAATGGAAGAATACATTGGCAAAGAGATCGTCTTCCACGGAGTCCTCTATGTCAAAGAGACCGGACAGCCTCTGGTCATCGACGGGCGTAAAGTCGAAGCAGTAAAAACAAAAAAGATCCTGTCTCCCGCAGGCACTGTGAAGCTGAGGTTCACTTTCGACGCTTCACAGGCGGAGGGAATGACGCTTGTATGCTTTGAATATGCATCGGAGCTTCCCGGAGAAGCTGAACCCGGCAGCGGACAGGAACAGGGAGAGATTCCGGACCAGTCCCAGGAAGGAGAGACCGGCCAGACACCGGGCGGATCCGGGGACCAGTCCTCGGAAGGAGAGACGGGCCAGACACCGGGCGGGTCCGGGGACCAGTCCTCAGATGGACAGACGGCAGAACCCGGCACGCAGGGAACTGATCCGTCGGCGCCCTTCCACGACAGCACAAACGGAGGAAAAGACATTGCCTCACATACTGATCCTGAAGATGAGGGGCAGACTGTCCGCCTGGTTTCGGTAGAGACTGACGCGGAGGACGGGCTGACCGGCACCAAGACCGGACCTGCCCGGGAAGGGGCAGTCACTGTGGACCATGTCACCTGCAAAGGCCTGATCCCGGGATATTACTATCAGGTGTCAGGAACTCTGGTAGACAAGTCCGTCGGCCGTCCTGTAAAAGACGCTGCAGGGAAACTGGTTGAAGCGCATGCCTCTTTCAGGGCTGAGAAAGAGGAGCAGACCGTGGACCTGACATTTACCTACGACGCCTCCGCGCTGGAGGGCACAACAGTAGTCGTGTTTGAGAAATTATATCTCATGGGGAAGGAAAAACCGGATAATCCTGATGAGCCCGCTAATCCCGATGATCCGGATAATCCCGATGAGCCCGATAAGCCCGATGGGCCCGGACCGGACAATCCCATAGCGGTCCACGAGGATCCTGACGATGAAGACCAGAGCATTCATTATCCTTCCATCAGGACTTTCGCGTCCGCTAAGGACGGGGAGACCAAGACTTTTACAATCGGAGAAAAGCTGGTCCTGCAGGACCGTGTGATCTGGAAAAACCTGATTCCGGGACAGACTTATCAGCTTCGGGGAAGTCTCATGAGAAAGGACAACGGAAAAGCCTTTGAGGCGGAGGGAAAAGCAGTGACTGCGCAGACATCCTTTACCCCCGGAAGGGCAGATGGGGAGACAATCCTGGATTTTACATTCGATACCTCTTCCCTTGCCGGAAAAGAAGACAAGAATCCCGGTGCTTCTGCCGGCAGTACTGCAGCGGCGGAAAGCCTGAGTCTCAGAGTCGTCGCTTTTGAAGAACTGTATCTGCTGCCTTCTGAGGAGCAGGGAGGACCGGATGACCAGGCAGAAGAGTCTCCCGATGCCCCTTCCCCCGGAACAGACAGTGATTCCGGTCCTGAAGAGGAACATCTGGTAGCGGAACATAAAGACCTCGAGGACTCCGCGCAGACAGTACTCCTGAAAGAGCCGGAAGAACCGGAGAAGCCCGGGGAACCGGAAGAACCGGAGGAACCGGAAGAACCGGAGAAGCCGGAAGAACCCGGAGAACCGGAGAAAACCCGGACGACAGAAAAAACCAGGGTGACAGAGAAAGAAAAGGAGTATGAAAAGACCACAACTGTAAAGAAGGAAAAAGAGAAGACGGAGACGGGAAGCAGCCGCGGAAAAGTGACCCCGGCTTCTCCTGAGACCGTGAGAGTTTCCGGATCGCCTCGGACAGGCGACGAGACCAACATTGGCCTTTTGGCTGCCGTGATGATCCTGGCCGCCGGCGCAGTGGCTTTCCTCCATCGCTCCGGCATGCCCGGAAAGAAGTCGGGAAAAGACCAGGGGTCAGACAGTGACGACAGATAAAGATAACTGCTGCAGGAGCACGCAGCAAGGCAACGTCGGCGCGTTGCTTTAATCATACATGTTTGTGAACATGAGGTCATAGCCGCCAATTTGAAAAAGCCGGCTTCTGCCGGCGGCCCGCATGAAGGGACACGCCTCCCCCGTGTCTCTTTGTGCGGGCTCTTTTTTTGCGCGGAGGGAAGACCGGGATACTTTTTTTAACGGGAGGGGAAGAGCGGGATACTTTTTCTGACAGGGGGAAAAGACCAGGATACTTTTTTCTGACAGGGAGAAAAGACCGGGATATTTTTTTCTGCGGGGAAGGAAAGAAGAGAATATGTTTTTTCCATCAAAAGGGGAAGAAGTGGTATACTAGAAAAGTAAGATTTCGCTAATTGATCGGATATGTCAGCGCGGAAAGAGGGCATCCGGCACTGCCGGGAATGAGGCGCCCTGATCACGTCGCTATTTCCTCCGGTATCAATGCGGTAAAAAAAGACATCACACGAGGAATAATATGTACAAAGATAAGAAAGGCGCCTGGCCGGGCAGGCACCACGCAGGCGGCGCCGCCGGGCGGAAAGGATCTTTTTCCGCCTGGACAGCAGCTATTCTCATTGCGGGAATGCTTGTATTGGCGGGCTGCGGAGGACCGAAGGCGGGTACGGTATATGAACCGGCCCATCAGGAGGAAAGCCTCTACGTGGATATGACGGCGGTTCAGGCCCAGGAGCAGGAGAAGGAAGAGAAGGAACTCCCCCAGGTGGAGATTATAGACAGCGGATATACGATCACTCAGATTGATGAGTCGGATGTCTATCCCCCTGTGAAAACGGACGATTACGGAAATCCTTTGCCGGCCTACAGGCTGAACTACGCGGTGCGCATTTCCAACAAAGGAAATGATAAGGCCATGATACGACCCACAATTGTGGTAAAGGCAATGAACCTGAACGGTGAGCGCATAGGAAAGAGCAGGAAGACCTTCCGCACTTATGTACTGCCTGATGAGGAAATTGCCGTCGCGGGCGATATGATTATCCGGGGAGAAAATCCTTCGGAGATAATCATTTCCGCAGAGAGCGAGGACCCGGAGGATTTTTATCCTACCGGGGAGGAACTGAATATGCCGGGCAGTGACAGCTACAGCGCATCGGAAGTACTGGCAGAAGTCCTTGAAGAATATAAGGATAAGGCGCCGTCGGCAGGCAGAGAGAATTCAGAGGGACTGGCAAAGGGCTATTTCCGCTTTGGGGAACTGCCGGCTCTGTCGGGCAGGATCAGCTGTACTTCCACCGAGGACCAGGAGGCATTTGTCACGATTCTCTTCAAAGACGGGGATGAGATCCTCGGAGGAGAGACGGGACGGGTGATGATCCCGGCGGGGAAGGAGGCCTTTTATACTTTTTCCGCGGGAGGACCCATTCCCTCTGAAACGGATAACTATGAAGTAAGCGCTTTTTCCATCGCGCAATATTGACTGCGGTAGGGACCGGATCGCGGGATGGATCAGAAAAAGGCAATCCTGAAATGAAAAGGAAAACGCGTTACTGCAGGCAGGCATAATAGTCATAGCAGGTATAGTAGACACAATAGGCATAGTAGGCATAATAGGCGTAGGTAACTGTTGCATGCTGGGAGCGGTCATATTCCGGGCTTTCCGGACAGGACGTTCCCAAACGGGAGGTAGGTTATGGATATCGACAAGAAACCTCATGGCAGGGAACGACATGTTGAAGGAAAGGGAAGCGGCCTGAATCGAAGAGGCGACGGCCTGGGTACAGGACCTGTCGGTGACAAGGACGGGTACAGCGGACGCGGAAGCGGAAACGGCGGAGGCGGCAGCAAGGTCACCCGCGGCGTCGGACTCAGTCTGCCGGTCATTATCATTGCGATCATAGTCTATATGATGGGCGGCGGGAATATGCTTGGCGGCTCGGGCGGCAGCGGAGCGGACTATGACTACGGCGGCTCCAACCAGAGCTCCTATGGAAGCTTCGGGGGATACTCGGACAACAGCACGGTGGAATCCACCCCGGGTGCTTCACCGCAGTCCACCGGAACACAGGGCAGCTGGGCGGCCTCCAACAGCGGGGGCAATGCCGATACCGAGGTGGCAGCCGGTGCCAGGGAAAAACGCACTGTGATCAAAGGGGGCGGCAAAGATATCGTGACCATCATGGTCTATCTGTGCGGTACTGACCTCGAATCCAGGAGCAAGATGGCGACTTCCGATCTTCAGGAGATGATTTCCTCCAAAATATCGGACAATATCAACCTGATCCTTTATACCGGCGGATGCAGCCGCTGGAACAACAATGTGGTCAGCAGTACCACCAATCAGATCTATCAGGTGAAAGAAGGCGGGCTGCTCCTTCTGGAGAAAAACCTGGGCGCCAAGCCCATGACGGATCCCAATACTCTGGCTTCCTTCATCCAGTACTGCAAAAAGAACTTCCCCGCCAACCGGAACGAACTGATCTTCTGGGATCACGGTGCCGGTTCTGTCAGCGGATACGGATATGATGAAAAATTCAAATCCAGCGGCTCCATGAGTCTGGCAGGCATCAACAAAGCGCTGAAAAGCGGCGGAGTGACCTTTGACTTTGTGGGCTTTGACGCCTGCCTGATGGCGACGACAGAGACCGCCCTGATGATGGACAGATACGCTGACTACATGGTGGCCTCGGAGGAGACGGAGCCCGGAATCGGCTGGTATTATACCAACTGGCTGGCAGCCCTGAGTAAAAATCCCTCCATGTCCACGCTGGAACTGGGCCAGCGCATCGTTGATGACTTTGTGACCACCTGCGCCAAGAGGACTCCGGGACAGGGGACGACTCTTTCCGTTGTCGACCTCGCCGAGCTCTCGGCAACAGTACCGGCAAAGCTGGATGCTTTTTCTAAATCCGTCACAAAATCCATTGAGGAGAAAAACTATTCCAGGATTTCCAGAGCAAGGAACGGATCCAGGGAGTTCGCGAGATCAACCGGAATCGATCAGATCGACCTGGCGCATTTCGCGGAGAATGTCGGAAACAATGAAGGAAATGAACTGGCAGAGGTCATCCGTGATGCGGTCAAGTACAACCGCACCTCCTCGAACATGACCAATGCCAACGGTCTTTCAATTTATTTCCCCTACCGAAGTGTCAAAAATGTGGTCAGGGCTACACAGGACTACAGTGAGATCGGTATGGGAGAGGAATACGCGCACGCGATCCGTGCTTTCGCAAGCCTGGAGATCAGCGGACAGGCGGCTTCGGGCGGCAGCACTTACAGCTCCCCGATCCCTTCCCTGTTCGGCACGCTCCTGGGCGGCTCCCCTTCGGGAAGCTCAGGTGGGTCAGGCTATTCCGGATATTCCGGAGGAACGGGTCAGTCCCCCTACGGGTCTTCCGGCGTGAATGAGGAACTGATAGGACAGCTCCTGGGAAGCTTCCTGGGCGGTGACTACAGCTCCATCAGCGGGCTCTCTTCCTCCAATGCAGGCTTCCTGTCTGACAGGGTGCTCAGCGACGAGGACACGGTCCAGTACATCACTGACAACCACATTGATACTTCCGCCCTCTACTGGACAGAGAACGAAGAAGGCCAATATATCATGACCCTTCCCCGCAGCCAGTGGGAGCTTGTTGAGGACCTTGTGCTCAATCCCTTCTACGATGACGGCGAGGGCTTCATCGATCTGGGCTACGACCAGATCTACAACTTTGATGAGGACGGAAACCTGGTGGCAGACGAGGGCAGACACTGGCTTGCCATCAACGGACAGATCGTGCCCTATTATCATCTGGATTCTGTCGAGGACGGGGACTACTGGAATATCACAGGACGCGTTCCGGCAATGCTCAATGGACAGAGAGTGGACCTGATCATTGTCTTTGACAACGACCACCCTTCGGGTTATGTGGCCGGTGCCCGCAATGATTATCACGATGAGGAGATTGAAGCGATCGCCAAGAACCTCACGGAGATCAGCGAGGGGGATACCCTGGACTTCCTGTGCGACTTTTATTCCTACGAGGGTGAGTATCAGGACAGCTATATGCTGGGAGACCGCATGACCGTTCGCGGTGGCCTGAAGGTGAGCGACGTGGAGCTTCCTGAGGGAAAAGTGCGGCTCAGCTATCGTCTGGACGATATTTACAACCAGTCCTACTGGACAGAAAGTATAGAGCGCTGACCGGTGACAGGAAGCGTCTTTGCACCGGGATTGACGTATGCAGGAACCAGTGCGAAGCTTCCTGTATATGAGCCTGGGATCCGTGCTGACAATCCGGACACGGATACGGAACCCAGGGCAGAGGAATTTCGATAAATGATAAGAAATGTGCTGAAAAGGGCAGGCGGGGAACGGAGCAAAAAAGCAAAGTCCCCCGCACAGACAGGAACCGGAGCACAGAGGCAGTATACAGAAGGGGGATCCGGGAAATGGATCCCCTTTGCTTCCTTTTGTACGACCGGTCAGTTTATGAAACTGGGAAAAGGATATGTACAGCACTGCGGACCTACAGCCGCGGTGAATCTGATCAGGAGCCTGGAAAAATACACCGACAGCAATGCCGGCCAGTACACCGACCGGAAAGCAGACTATTGCGCCGACCGCAATGCAAACCGGAATGCCGGCCAGTATACAGACCGGAATACCGGGCAATACCCTGGCCGGAATGCCGGCAAGTACGCCGACCGATTAGCCGGCAGCGGAAAAAGTGCTGCTCTTGGGAACAGAGACAGGACGGACCCCGAGAATCTTTTTCTGATGTGTGCGGAGATTGGACGACGGACACGTATCTACTGGAACACAAAAATCCTTGGGCGTTTTGGGGGGACATCCAACCCGCTGACAGGAATCTACCTCCGCAGATGTCTGCGGGCGTCGGGAGATGCTTCTTTAAAAGCAAGAATCCGCTTTCATGTCCGGATTACCCCTGACGCGGTCGAGGAGGCTCTAAGAAGCGGAGCAATCGTTTATCTTCAGGTGTATGGTCATCCTAAATATAAGAATCACCACATGCTCTGTTACGGTTTTCGTTATAAGGGCGGCAGAAGAGAGTTCCTCCTGGCTGATGGATGGTCACCCGGTCCTACCTGGGCGGGAGATAAGGAAATCGGCCGCGGTCATTATCTGACGATACACTGCAATTAAATGATGTTTAATGCAGCGCGTGGCTTTAATCATCTATATTTGTGAATACCTGATTATGGGCACAAATATAAAAAAGTGAAAACAGGCGCATTCTCCTGACTTCATATGGTCATGAGAATACGCCTGTTTAATTATATGGCAAGTGCAAGGTGCTGCCCGGCAGAAAGAGAAAAAGGGAGAAAAAGTTATGATCCGGAGCTTTTCAGCCCGGCCAGCTGTTCCATAAAGAGTTCGTAATAGTCATCCTCCCCCGTGAGAAGAGGTGAATTCTCTCCGCCTCCGTTTGTGGAACGACGCATGGCAGCATAGTAATCCTCCCCTGCAGAGAGCAGATCCATCTCATAGAGCGGCAGTCCCAGTTCTGTGCTCAGACGGCAGAAATCAGACAGGGGAGTGCTGCTCTTAGTGGTTTCAAGAAGACGGAGCCGCAGCGCCTCGTCTTTTGCCGCCATTTTCAGAAGATTGTCTAATACATCATTTACATTCATACTGAACCTCTCTTCCCGGGTTTGAGAGTATTATCTTCAAGACTCGCCCGCGAGTTTTGCTTCCCTTTTTTGCGAGAGTAACCCGGGACTGATGTCAAGGGTATTGCGCGATAGAGAATAAAAAAAATCCCTGAACCGGCAAAGACCATGGCTTTCAGGGATTTTCAGAGCTGGCAACGAGAATCGAACTCGTGACCTCCGCACTACCAATGCGACGCACTACCGACTGTGCTATGCCAGCATTCTGTTCGCTGCTGTTTTCCGCAACGAATGTATATTACCACGCCTGCACTGGTTCTGTCAATGAGTATTTGAATAAAAATTGCAACGAAATAATACGAAAAATTGCACCGAAACAATATGAAAAAAGGTGAAAACTGGATCAGGAAGTACTGTGAGGGACATGCAGGATTAACGACTTAGAAAAATGCTATATTCTTGTATCCATTACTTGCCCCTGTTAACCTTAAACAGTATCCAAAAATATTTTATATCCAAACATGGCTGCGGACAAGGGAATGGTATCACTTGAGTTTTGAATCTTGAGTTTTAAAGAGTTTTCACCCGGAAACAGACCGGAAACAAAAATCAAACTCATGTTTTGACGGAGAGTATAGTGGACTCATCAAAGCAAAGAACTCTTTCTCCAAAGACAATTATTACAGGAGGTGGAAAATGAAAAATGGAAGATGCGGAAAGAATCTGACCTGGGTACTGGAAGACAGCGGCGAAATGATTATTTCCGGGACAGGGGGAGATGGATAATTACTCGATTTTTTTGTCCAGCAATAATGGTGAAGGGGAGTCAAGGCTTGGGGATAAAAGCCGGAATATTGCCGTGAATTGATCCCGGTATTCCGGCTTTGCTGTGTGCGGAAGAATTAAGCGTACTTTTTCCGTGTTCGCAGAAAGGAGAAAAAGACAGGATTTATCATGTGATTAAAATTCAGTTCTCTTTTTCACACAAACTGCTTTGCCATGCGGATACAGGTAATCAGTGTAATCTTTTGCAATGTCATCAAAAAACAGATAAAGGGAGGGATTTAAAAATCGGTGAGATGAAAAAAGGAAGATAATTATTATTTATAATAGTATGTTGTCAGGGGCAAAAGGCAGCTAAGTGAAGTCTGTCTCGTTAATGAGTACAAACGCTTTGGGAACGCTCTCGCTCTTCCTCGCTGGAAGCGGTAGTAAGGGGCGCAAAAACCAGCGCCCAAGTACCTGACACACAGAATCTCCTTCGGAGCTGCGCAAAGGCTCTGCAGCTGTTTGTGCACATTGACGAGACTCTGATCCATCACGTATTTTTGTCCTTTACATCATAGTATTGGAGATGACCCCAAAAGAAAAGGAACTGAAAGAAAAATGCTTGAAAGGAATGAGAAGATGAATAATATGGATTTTAATCTGGAACGGTTTAAAAGCGCTCAGCAATACGACTATGACATTGCTCTTCGCGAGATCCGCAATGGCAGAAAGACAAGCCACTGGATGTGGTATATCTTTCCGCAAGCAAAAGGACTGGGACACAGCAGAATGGCGGAATACTACGGGATCAGCAGTATAGAAGAGGCCGGGGCTTATCTGGCTGACCGGGAGCTTGGACCCCGGCTTCTTGAAATCAGCGAGGCTTTGATGAAGCTGGAAGAGAAAGATGCTGTTAAGATCTTCGGTTTCCCGGATGTTTTGAAGCTTTGTTCCTGCATGACATTATTTGCAGCGGTGACCGGGGAAAACTCTGTCTTCCAGAGAGTCCTGGATGCCTATTATCATGGCAGAAAGGATGATCGTACACTTGAAATATTGAGCATGTGGGCGGGCGGACGATCATGAAAAGAATACCTTTTGCCCAAATCCCGACAAATCTCAGCTTATGAAAGCGTTTATCTGATATACTTGTGGCTATAGGCGAGTACCCGCAAACATATATGATTGAACCATGCTGTGCACTGCCTCTTATATAGATGTAGTATTATACTGCTTCGCTTTGCAGAAGAGGAAAGCACATTGCAGAAGGCTGAAAGATAGGACAGGAGACAAAAGCTATGATTTATACTGAACTGACAGAGAAGGCGATGAAGATTTGTTTCCAGGCACACAAAGAACAAAAAGATAAAGGGGGGATACCCTACATTTTCCATCCCTTCCATGTTGCCGAACAGATGGACACAGAAACAGAGACCTGTGTTGCCCTTCTTCATGATGTGATCGAGGATACAGGCTGGACACTGAATCAAATAGCGGCGGAAGGGTTTCCGTCTGATGTGTTGAATGCGCTTGAACTGATGACACACGATTCCGGGGTCCAATATCTGGATTATGTTCAGGGGCTCAGTGTCAATCCAATAGCCAAAAAGGTCAAAATGGCAGATCTGAGGCATAACAGCACACGGGAACGACTGAAAAACTTTACGGAGAAGGATGTAGAAAGACTGGAAAAGTATTTGAATGCCCAGGCTATCCTGACAGGCGGGACAGCGGATCTGGAGACCATGGCCCTGCGGGTCAGCAGGCCGCTGACGGATATGGACGGAAAACAGGCAGTCCTTGAGATTATTTATGAGCCGGATGGAAGAGTCA
Source organism: Lachnospiraceae bacterium (assembly GCA_045117315.1). GTDB lineage: Bacteria > Bacillota > Clostridia > Lachnospirales > Lachnospiraceae > CAG-791. Next base: position 14,665 of record JBGUNJ010000003.1, read on the forward strand.
GGAGCTTTATTCTGAAAATCAATGCGGGCGAAGAGAAAGAAGAGAAAGCAGCGAAAGAAGATAGTGAAGGATCCATTCAGACGACTGAGGAGGTGAGCTTTCAGGACAGGATCAGTCTGGTAAGGGGACTGGAAAAAAGAAATATTTCCGCCGCCCAGATCCGCGAACTGTTCGCGTAGGAGCTGCTTTACATTACACGGGACACGGGCGTGCAATAATAAAGAAAAGCCGATGAATATTCCGGGATGTCCGGAGAATTCATCGGCTTTATGCGTGCATAATTGGTCTTGCGGATATTTGCGATTGACTGCTCTATGAGCAATGGAAATGTTTTGCTTCGCAGTCCATCAGAGCAAGCCAAAGCAGCTAAGACGGCTGCAGCTGAATTACTTCAACAAACCAAAGCCGCTAAGGCGGCTGCAGCTGAATTACTTCAGGAAACCGTTGATGATCTGTTCTTCCGCTTCAGCCTCTGTGAGACCCAGGGTCATCAGCTTGATGATCTGTTCACCTGCAATCTTGCCGATTGCGGCTTCATGGACCAGGGCTGCCTCGGTGCTGTTGGCCTCCAGTGAAGGCACTGCCAGGATGCGGCCATTGTCCATGATGATGGAATCACACTCTGTGTGGCCGCTGCAGGCGGCATTTCCCAGGATACACATGTCAAGCTTCTGGTAGGAATTGTCGCGGGCGACCGAGCGGGAGACGACATCAGCGCTGGACCCGTCACCATTAAGTTCTACATTGTAGATGCTGTAGGCATCCTGGGTTCCGTGAGTCATCAGACGTTCCTGAACGACCAGGCGGGCACCAGCCTTGAGCTCGGCTTTGGTATCTCTCTTCGTGGAATCGACGCCCTTGATCTGGACCATCTCCATCTCCATGGTGCTGTCTTCATCCATATAGACTTCCGTGCCGGGATTGAGCAGGCGCTTGCCTGTCCCGTCTCCGGAGCCGTAGTGTTTCTCGACATATTTGACTTTGGAACCTTTGCCGACAAAGAAGCGGTGGATACCGTCATGCTCGGAATCCTGTGCGCCGCAGTTGTCGATGCCGCAGCCGGCGACAATGACAACATCACAGTCCTCGCCGATGTAAAAATCGTTATACACGATTTCCTTGAGACCGCTCTGGCTCATGACGACAGGGATGTGGACGCTTTCGTTTTTGGTCCCGGGCTTGATCTTGATATCGATGCCCGAGCAGTTCTCTTTAGAAATGATATCTATGTTCGCAGTGGTATTTCTCATGGCAGACTCGCCGTTGGCACGGATGTTGAAGGCTCCGCTGGGGACACTGTGAAGATCCGCAATCTCTTTGAGAAGCCTTTTCTGGATTTCATCTATCTCTTTAATCTGAAGCATTTTGTGTTCTCCATTATTTTGTATTCATTAAGCTGCATGCACGGGATTCTACCGGTCATTTTTGGGAACTGAGGACTTTGCAGGCCTCCACTGCGGAAGTGGTTCCGATCAGCGCAGGGAGGATCTCATCCCTGGGACCGTTGGCATGGATCCTTCCGTCCCTGAGGACGACGATCTCATCGGCAATTTCAAGGATGCGTTCCTGATGGGAGATGATCATGATGGAACTGTCATGGATCTGTGCCCTCATTTTCTCAAAAACCTCAATGAGGTTCTGGAAGCTCCACAGATCGATTCCTGCCTCGGGCTCGTCAAAGACGGACAGCCTGGTGGCACGGGCCAGAACGGTGGCAATTTCAATGCGCTTCAGCTCTCCGCCGGAGAGGCTGCTGTTGACTTCGCGGTTGATGTAATCTTTGGCGCACAGACCGACTTCGGCAAGATACTGGCAGGCTGCGGCCGGAGTGGTCTTCTTGCCGGAGGCCAGCCGGATCAGGTCAAAGACCTGGATTCCTTTGAAGCGAACCGGCTGCTGGAAAGCAAAACTGATACCGGCTTTGGCGCGCTCGGTGATGCTTTTGTCAGTGATGTCTTCACCGTCAAAGAGGATGCGGCCGGAAGTGGGCTTTTCGATGCCGGCGATAATTTTGGCCAGGGTGGACTTTCCGCCTCCGTTGGGGCCGGTGATCACGACAAACTTGTTGTCCTCTATCGTGAGGTTAATATCGTTTAGAATTTCTTTGTTGACAGAGCCGGTGCTGCTTTCCTCAGTGACACCGAAAGAAATATTTTGAAGTTCCAGCATGTTTATTCTCCTGAATGTTGGGCTCCCCGGAGGGAACAGGTGCTTGGTGGTCTATTTATTCTTTATCGCGCAGAACCCGGAACCTCATGGCAGCCGCGGGACAGGCGCGAAAAAAGAGCTTGTTTCATCGCGCAGCATACGGATTCTTATTACAGCCGCATGATACGTGCCTATAAAATGGAAACCTGCTTTATCTAAGTGAAACCTGCTTTATCAAAGTGACACGGATGATCAGGTACGGTCACAGGGTGACTTGATGCAGTCGCTTCTGCCGCCGGAGCAAAGTTCCCAGCGCCCTCCGGAAATATGCAGCTCTTTTCCCAGGACCAGGGACGCGGCGACTTTTTTCCGGGCAGATTCACAGATTTCGGTCACGGTTGTTCTGGAAATATTCATCTGCTTGGCGCATTCGCTGTGCGTGATACCTTCAAAATCCACAAGCCTCAGGACTTCGAATTCATCGACTGTCAGGATGATCACGTCAGCCCCGCCCGCCTCATCGGGAGAAGGGCTGTGGGAGGGCACAAAAGTATTGAAGGCCGGCATATGGCAGATGCGCCGGCTTTTCTGTGGTCTGGCCAATGGGCACCTCCTTATACTCACTCTTTGCTTTGATTCTACATCGCGCAATAGCCGTGACTTAAAACAGTCGTGGGGCATGGGCGCAGAAAAAGATATCGCTTGCTCATGCAGTACCCGGGACTTTACAAAGAACCGTGGGTCCACACGCAAAAAGAGATCAGATTTCCTTGAACTGCCTGCGGTAACAGAGAAAATGTTTCCGACATAAGTCGATTATAGAGGGAGGAGAGCGGGTTTGTCTACTCTAATTTAATGCGGGATTGTATCTGTATATATACAGTGTTTAATAGTGAATTGCAGCGGAGCTGCAGAAGCGGAATTGCAGCAGCGGAGTTGCAGAAGCGGGATTATATGTGCAGCATTGCGGGAGCGCCAGAACGCGGAGCAATGTGTCCGCAGTGGGGCGGGATTCCGAATGTTTGGAGCGGGCTGAGAGCGTCGAAGACGCGACAGCACGCGTAGCTTCTTACAT
>JBGUNJ010000004.1:0-23217 GCA_045117315.1 Lachnospiraceae bacterium
AGGACAGTACGCCGTAGCGTAGGGGATCGTAAAGCGAAAGCTTTGCAGGCCGCCTGTTGGATAAGATGTCGAGTGAGCTCGGAACAATTGGCTGAAAAGCCTTTTGCTTCCGGGCTTTTTTGTTGAAGGAGGTTGAAAAAATGGCAGATATTACTCTTACTCTTCTCACAGGGAATGATCGGGAACAATTCATTCTTGATAATCAGCGAGCATTCAAATACGGGGCAATGGAAGAATTTGGAGAAAGAGATAGTCACTTTGAGGAAGACGGTGAGATCATTTCCCGAAAGACCATTGAAAACAGCATCGACCATGGTGTTGCCTACCGGATTCGTGAGGATGGAAGGATTGTCGGAGGGCTTGTGCTGCAAATCGATGAAAAGACACACCACAATCATCTGGATCTTCTGTTTGTCAGCCCGAATGCCCACAGCAAAGGCATTGGTACGGCTGCCTGGAAGTGCGTCGAATCGCTTTACCCTGAGACAAAAGTGTGGGAAACATGTACTCCCTATTTTGAGAAAAGGAATATCCATTTCTATGTTAATAAATGTGGATTTCACATCGTAGAGTTTTTCAACGGTCTCCATCCTGATCCCCGGGATCCGGAAACCGGATATACGGAAAATTTTGAAGACGGCGGGGAGATGTTCCGGTTTGAGAAAGTCATGAATTCCTAGTGGTCTATTGTTGCAGATGAGACCCTTTATGCTGTAAAGAGGATGGCGGAACCCAAAACAGACGCAAATGCAAACGCAATAATCTGCGTTTGGTTTTGCGTCTGTTTTTGCATTTTTTGCATATATAATTAAGAATAAAGATGCTGGAAAGGAGAAATTGTCATGATTCCATTGGCAACAAAACATGATGATCCCGAATTGAAAGCGGGTTGGGGAGAACGGATCAGATTCGAATTGTCAGGACGTTCATGCCCAGCAGGTTCTGGTATTTTATATCATTGGCGATACCGTATACCAGTCGGATTCCTATGTTGCGTCCGTCCTCATCCAACTGCATAACCCTGTGATATTCCGAGGGATCGAAAGCGGAGCAGTTGTCCCGGATGCGAAGAATACCCGTCAATTTATTCTTCATCGCGCAAGACTCGCGAGCGAGTCTTGAATCTGTACAGCACAGCCCGTGCTTCGTAGGGCTGCAGAATGCCGGATTTGTGCGCCCTGTAGTTGGAAATGAGCTCCTGCGGCGGGGCCGCATATGTATCCTGTACAGCTTCTGTAAGTGTATTAGAGGATGCCTCCGCGGGCTCCGGTGTGAACAGGGCGCAGGGCTGTTCGGCGGCGGTCCAGTTGCAGGCGACAAGGAGGATCTGATCGTCCATGATGCGCCTGTAGGCGTAGATGGCGTCACTGTCCTCCAGAAGGGGTTCGAATCTTCCGTAGGCGATGATGGGAAGTTCATGGCGCAGGCGGATCAGCTTCTGATAATAGTAGAAAACCGAGTCCGGATCCGCCAGGGCCGCCTCCGCGTTGATCTGTGTGTAGTTGGGATTGACCATGATCCAGGGGGTGCCGGTGGTGAAGCCTGCATTGGCGGAGCTGTCCCACTGCATCGGAGTGCGGGCGTTGTCGCGGCCCATGGTGCGGATGCACTGCATCATCTCCTCTCCTGAGATGATCTTCATTTCTGTCACATACTGGCGGTAGGCGTTAATGGATTCGATGTCCCGGCAGTCCTCGAGACAAGCGAAGGGGGTGTTGGTCATGCCCAGCTCTTCGCCCTGGTAGATATAGGGCGTCCCTTTCTGCAGGTGCAGGCAGGTGGCCAGCATCTTGGCGGAGAGGACGCGCCAGTCGGGGGCGTCGTTCCCGAAGCGGGAGACCGCCCTGGGCTGGTCGTGGTTGTCCCAGTACAGGCTTCCCCAGGCCTTTCCCTCCAGTTCCAGCTGCCATTTGTTCAGGATCTGCCGGATGACGGGCATGCGGGGCTTTCCGTGGTCCCATTTCCCGACAACTTTCTGATCCGCCGCCGCCCCGTCGGTGTGCTCGAAGTGGAAGACCATGTTCAGCTCCGAGCCGTCCGCCGCGGCGTATTTTTTTGCCTCTTCGATGTTGACGCCGGCGGCTTCACCGACTGTCAGGAGATCGTATTTTGAGAGGACCTCGCGGTTCATCTCCCGCAGGAACTCATGAATGCGGGGACCGTTGATCACAAAGGGCCCGAAGTCCCCGTATTTTTCTCCCGGCGCGGCGGCCCCGTCCGGGAAGCGCTGGTCCTTGCTGAAAAAGCTCACGACGTCCATGCGGAAACCGTCGATTCCTTTCTCACACCACCATGTCATCATGTCATAGACTTCCCGCCGCACCTGTGGGTTTTCCCAGTTGAGATCCGGCTGTTTTTTTGAAAAAAGATGCAGGTAGTACATGCCTGTCTCTTCGCAGTACTCCCAGGCAGAGCCGGAGAAACTGGATGGCCAGTTATTGGGCTCGCGCCCGTCCCGGGGCTCTTTCCAAATATAGTAGTCCCTGTAGGCACTGTCCCTGGAACTGCGGCTCTCGATGAACCAGGGGTGCTCGTCGGATGTGTGGTTTACCACCAGATCCATGACAATCTTCAGGCCGCGCGCATGTGCCTCCGCCAGCAGGCGGTCAAAATCCTCCATTGTGCCGAATTCCTTCATGATCGCCCGATAATCTGAGATGTCGTATCCGTTGTCGTCATTGGGGGACTGGTAGACCGGGGACAGCCACAGGACATCCACCCCCAGCTTCTGCAGATAAGGCAGATGCGCGGTGATCCCGTTCAGATCCCCGATTCCGTCGCCGTTGCTGTCCGCAAAACTCCGCGGATATATTTGATAGATGACCGCTTCTTTCCACCACTTTCTTTCTTCCATCTTACTGCCCATCGCTCCTTTTCAGATTCTTTCATATTACTCAAAAACATCCGTCGTATTTCCGTGACAGCCGTGTGATACCATGCCGGGTCATTATATTACACAATAAAATATACTACACAATGAAAGAGGAAGAAAAGGCGTATTGTATTCAGCATGGCCTGAACTGTAACGCGTAAAAGTAACCGGTTAACAAAATTTGCCTGCCCTTATTGATATTAAGCGGAGGTAGGGTATACAATGTGGGCGTGAACAGGTACAAATGAAAAAAATAATCTATATTTTGTGAACATTTGTTGATATATATGATGATGTTCGCACAGAGAAAACAGTATTCATCCAAAAAGACTACCCTAAAAAGGTCTTCGCAGCTGATAGTGTTTTGCTTCAAAAACAGGGTGTTTTACAAAAGAATACTGCGATACGAGGAAGGATTCCCCAAAGGAGCAGCCAATGGAAAATACACTGGTTCATTATACAGAAGCATTGAACTATAAATGCCTGGAGGATCTTCAGCGGACCTCCGGCATAGGGGGCATGAACTCGCTGAATTTGTCCTACTGCGGAAAAGAGAATTGTGCGCCCGGTTGGTTTTTCGGGCCTTACATCAGGAGAAATTATCTGATCCATGTTGTTACCTCCGGAAGAGGGAATTACAGGGTTCAGGGAAAGGAATTCGAGGTTTGCGGGGGAAGTGCTTTTTTGATTTATCCGGGTGTCCGGACCTATTACAGGGCGGACATGAAGGATCCATGGTCTTATATGTGGGTGGGATTCAATGGATTTGCCGCCGAAGAAACTGTAGAGAGAATCGGATTTACCAGGGAAAACCCGGTCATTCCGATGGGGAACGCGGATATACTCAGCACCAGCATGGAACGCATCTTTGATGCAAGGCGGCTGACATATGTGAATGAGCTGAAGAGGACGTCGGCCTTCTTTGAGTTCATGGCAGTCATGATGGAATATAATCAGGCAGACAATGCGGAAAAGAAATACTCGGATATCATCTATGTAAAAATGGCCAGAGACCTGATTTTGAGTATGTTTAACACAAAACTCAAAATATCGGATATCGCGGACAGGATCGGCATCAACCGGAGTTACCTGTCCAATATCTTCAAGCGGGAGATGAAAATGTCTCCCCAGGCATTTCTGATCCAGGTCCGCCTGGAGCGCGCGGCACAGCTGCTGCGGGGGTCGGATATGCCGGTCGGCCACATTGCGGCCACTGTCGGCTACAATGACGCGCTGTCATTTTCAAAGGCTTTTAAGCATAAATATAACATTTCGCCCACTGAATACCGCGCGGCTCCTCCGGAGCTGATTGAATTCGCAGCGAAAGGAATGTATAAAAATCTTGATCTGTAAGGAACGGACATTTTGAAAAATATGTATCCATTCCAAATCGCGGACAAGATGGGATTTTCGCCTCAGAACCCGGATCTTTGCACGGCAAAACCCGGGCAAAACCCGGGCAAAACCACCTCATTTATAATGAATGCGAATAACTCACATGCAGATAGGAGTACATGACATTTTTCCATGTTAACCCGGGATTTTAAAAGGTACGATGTTATTGTTTAAGATGTCGTTCTTTTTAAGACACGAGCCGTGAAATGCATTTTCCGCCTTGCGGCGGACACTGGCCGGTCGGGAGGCAGGGGGGCAGGTTGGCCTCCTATGCCCTATTACAGGAGTCCCTGTTACAGGAGTCAGCGATGAGTATTCAATATCAGAAAGAGAGCAGGACCATAACAATCGATACGCTGCACACGACCTACCAGCTGCGGGTGGACCCGCACGGTTTTCTGCAGCATTTGTATTACGGAAAAAAGATACAGGGGCAGGATATGAGCTATCTGTATCAGGATTATGACAGAGCCTGTGCGGGCAACCCCGACGAGGCCTATCCGAGCAGAAGAATCTCATTTAACACAATGCCGCAGGAATATACAGGCTATGGTGTCGGAGATTTTCGGATCAGCTCGCTTGCTGTGCAAAATGCCGACGGGAGCTATGGAGCGGATTTCAGGTATGTCTCCCATTCTATTGCCAGGGGAAAATACAGCTTTCAGAGCCTGCCTGCATCTTATGGAGATGAGAGTGAAGCGGAGACTCTGTCCGTCCTCCTCGAAGATCCGGTCACAAAACTGAGCGCGGAACTTCTCTACGGCGTCTTTGAGAAAAAAGATATCATCACAAGAGCTGTCAGGTTCCGCAACGGGGCGCAGTCAGATGTCATTCTGAACAAAGCTTTATCCATGTCGATGGATATCCCCTACGGCAGGTGGGATCTGATCCATTTTCATGGGAAGCATACCCTTGAGCGCCAGGCAGAACGTGAGCGTCTGACTCATCTGGTGAAAACAGTGCAATCGACCAGGAATACATCCAGTCACCAGGAGAACCCGTTCGTGGTCCTCTGCGGCCGCAGGGCGGATGAAGACCACGGCGACTGCTACGGATTCATGCTGGTTTATTCCGGCGGCTTCAGGGCGGATGTGGAGCTGGATCAGTTTGAAAGCGTCAGAATCGCCATGGGGATCCATGACGACCAGTTTGCGTGGACCCTGCAGCCGGGCGAAGAATTCGAGACCCCTGAAGTGATCATGACCTTTACAGACCGGGGCCTGACAGCGATGTCTCACTGCTATCACCGGTTCATCCGTCATCATGTCTGCCGCGGAAAATATCAGTTTGCCAGAAGGCCGGTTCTGATCAACAACTGGGAAGCCACCTATTTCGGATTTACCAGTGAAAAGCTCCTTGAGATCGCGGATGAAGCCGCGAAGATGGGAATCGAGATGCTGGTGCTGGACGACGGCTGGTTTGGCAAAAGAGACAGCGACGACAGCGGTCTGGGGGACTGGTTTGCCAACGAAAATAAGATCAAAGGCGGACTTAAGAGCCTGGTAGAGCAGGTCAACGCAAAAGGCCTGCGGTTCGGAATCTGGATGGAGCCTGAAATGGTGAATGAAGATTCGGATCTTTACCGGCAGCATCCCGACTGGGCCTTTGCCATGCCCGGAAGAGTACCGACACGCTCCAGAAACCAGCTGGTCCTGGATATGTCCCGCCGTGAGGTCGTCGATTATCTCTACGAGCGGATCGAAAAATTATTCAATGAATGTAATATTGAGTATCTCAAATGGGATATGAACCGGTCGATCTCCGATGCTTACTCCGCTGTCCTGCCTGCCGGAAGGCAGGGAGAGGTACTGCACAGATATGTGCTGGGCATCTATGATCTGATGAACCGTGTGACAACAAACTTCCCGAACGTGCTGCTGGAGGGCTGCGCCGGCGGAGGATCCCGCTTTGATGCGGGGATCATGTGCTATTCTCCTCAGATCTGGTGCTCGGACGACACAGATCCGATCAAGCGGCTGAGTATTCAGTACGGTTCTTCCTTCGGCTATCCCGTGAGTACAGTCGGCGCCCACGTCTCCGCCTCACCCAACCATCAGACCGGCCGGAGAACACCTTTCCACACGAGGGCCGTCGTCGCCATGTCCGGGACCTTCGGATATGAGCTGGATCCCTCCAAACTGACCGATGAGGAAAAAGAGGAGGTCAGGGAGCAGATTGGTATATTCAGGAAGCATTACGATCTGATCCAGGGAGGACTGTATTACCGCCTCACGAATATTGGTGAGGAGGCCTATGAGGCGTGGCAGTTCACTGCGGAGGACAGGAGCGAGACACTTCTGAATCTGGTCATCACCGATATCCAGCCCAATGCGGCGCTCATAAACATCCGTCTCAAGGGCCTGGATCCGGACGCGGTCTATGAACTTATGGACGAGTCTGCAGGGCACCAGTGCGTCATCCCCTCCGAAATTCCTTATCAGGAGTGGAGAAAGACCTTCAGCGGAGCCATGCTGATGAACGCCGGCTATACCTTCCCGCTTGTGACCGGAGATTACCCCGCTTTCCAGCTGTATTTCTGTCGGATTTCATGATAATAGTATCTCCGGCCGGGGGAGCATAGACCATTTAAATCTCTTCAAAAAGCTCCGGACCGGCTTCAGGACCAACTTCAAAAAGACGAGGCCCCCCCATGGCAGCTTCCCGTCAAAGTAACCGGTTCCCCTTTTGTCGGGGGAACCGGTTACTTTTTGTATACAAACCGCACATTTTTACATATAGAACTGACATTATCACATGTTAAGCGTTGAGTTAGTTTGCTATATTTTTATCAAATACCTTGACGCTGTTTCACTCCACGGCATGGGCAGCGGACAAGTAAAGAAAAGGAGAAGACCCGTGCGGCTCACGGTGCGGCAGTGTGGAGACCTGTCGTAATGCATTTACTCTTTTACCGGGTATTTGTGAGGCATTCGTTAGCGGAGGCTGGGATGTCAGGGCCGGAAAAATGTCTGAAGTGTTAATCAAAAACATGAAGAAGGTGTACGACAACAAGGTTACGGCAGTGCATGATTTTAACCTCCATATCGATGATAAGGAGTTTATCGTGCTGGTCGGACCGTCCGGATGCGGAAAGTCGACGTCCCTGCGTATGGTGGCAGGCCTCGAAGAAATTTCCGGCGGCGAACTCTACATTGACGGGAAACTGGTCAATGATATTGCCGCGAAGGACCGCGATATCGCGATGGTCTTCCAGAACTATGCACTGTATCCGCACATGTCTGTTTATGAAAACATGGCATTTGCGCTGAAACTCAAAAAGACACCGGATGCCGAGATTGACAAAAAAGTCCGCGAAGTGGCGGAGATCCTTGACATTACGCAGTATCTTGAGCGTAAGCCGAAGGCACTCTCCGGCGGACAGCGTCAGCGTGTTGCCATTGGAAGAGCGATGGTCCGTGATCCGAAGGTATTCCTGATGGACGAGCCGCTCTCCAACCTGGACGCAAAACTGCGTAACCAGATGCGCGCGGAGATCATCAAACTCCGCAAGAGGATCAACACGACATTCATGTATGTCACTCATGACCAGACTGAGGCAATGACCCTCGGCGATCGTATCGTCATCATGAAAGACGGATATGTGAACCAGATCGGAACTCCTCAGGACCTTTTTGACCGCCCGGTCAACCTGTTTGTCGCAGGCTTTATCGGCATGCCGGTCATGAACTTCTTTGACAACTGCAAGCTGGAATGCAGGAATGGTGTTTACTACGCTGTGATCAAGGGCGTTGAGTACAAGCTCAGTGATTTCCAGCAGAAGGCACTGAAACAGAAAGGTCAGCAGCCTTGCGATGTCGTCTGCGGTATTCGCCCTCAGCACATCAGGATCGGCGAAGGACAGCTCAAGGGTGAGATCGAAGTCTCCGAAATGCTGGGTTCCGAGGTTGACCTTCATGTGAACTGCGAAGGCGATGACGTAGTCATGGTCCTGCAGACCGTCGGCCTTGACATGGACGTCTCCATTGGAAAGACTGTCAACTATACCACAAGCCCTGAACTGATCCAACTGTTCGAAAAAGAAACGGGCAACAACCTGGTCTGGTATGATGCGGATTCAGTAGCAGCACATTCACCCAAGTGCATGACATACGATTTCTAATAAGCGTCAGGGTATTTATTAATCTGAACCAAAAGAAGCAGCTGCGTATCCTTTCGCGAAAACAAAAAGGATAGGCAGCTGCTTTTTATGACACGGCCGTTTCATGTTTTATCCGGATGTTGTCTGTCTTATGATCAGCTGAGGCTCAATAAGACTGTGCTTCGGCTGAAGAATACACGAAGGATCGTCCTTCCGGGCCCTTATCTGGCTGTCCAGAATTCTCATTGCTTCAGCTACGATCAGATCGATCTGCTGTCTGATGCTGCTGAGGGGGAGGACCGATTCCTGTGCAGTGGGAGAATCATCAAATCCGATGATGCGGAAATCGTCAGGCAGGCAGCCGTACTTCCGGAACAGGAGGTTAAGCATTATATTCGCAGTGACATCGTTGCTGCAGAAAATCCCCTTTTTCTTTCCATCGTAACTATTGCAGATGCAATTCAACGCATCTTTTGAAAACTGGTACATCATTTGGTATGAAAAGATCGAGTCGCGGAAAAAGGCATCCTGGGCAATTCCGTTTTTTTGACAGGTGTCCAGAAAACCTCTGTACCGGTCATAGGAAGGGACCTCCTGCCGGGAATCCGTGCAGACATAGATCAGCTGGTCACATTGATTTCTGATCAGCAATTCTGTTGCCATTACTCCGCCGGTGTAATTGTCTGTGTTGACGCTGCTGATGGCGCGGTCTTCCCGCTCAATGGCGACAACCGGGATGTCATAAGAAGCAAGTTCTTCCGAAGGAATCATATGACTGAGTATAACGAGGCCTTCAATCTGATAGCTCAGAAGTTCCCTGATATATTTCCTCTCCGAAACCGGATCGGCTCCCCCGGAAAAAACAAGGAACTTATAGTCGAAATGATCATAGGTGTGCAGAAACCTGTCCAGTAAATGAGAGTAAAAACTCATGAACATGTGAGGGACGATCAGGCCTATGAATTTGGTCTCTCCCCTGGCGAGAATCTGAGCGACTTTGTTTTCTTTGTAATGGAGCTCTTTGAGCGCCATGGAAATCTTTTGCCGGTTCTCGGGGGTCAGATAATCGGGCTTATTAAAATAGCGGGAGATCGTAGTTTTTGAAAAGCCTGTGTGATCGGCGATGTCTTTGAAAGTAACTCTTTTTTCACCCATGTTATGTCCTGGTTCTTCTATTAAAGCGTGGGGTATTGTACTGCATTTTTGCATTAGTATAACACGAGCGGTCTGCAAATTGTTGAATGTGTTGGATGGTTCTATTAACTATTGACTTTATTTGGGGAATATGCTAATTGTATTCTATGAGTAACCGGTTACTTTCGTCAATTTGCACATGTTTCGACAGAAAAGGTCTGCCGAAATGGGGAAGGGAGGAAAAAATGATTTACAGGAATATCAGGAAGGCAGCTGCAGCTTTCCTGGCGGCAGCGATTGTGGTGGGTGCGCTTGCAGGCTGCGGAGGCGGCTCAGGTGCAGCTTCAGGCGGCGGTGCGGAGAGCACCGGTGTCAATATCACAATATTCAACTCTAAGATGGAAATTCAGAGCCAGATGGAAGAGATGGCGGCGGAGTATACTGAGAAGACAGGCGTCGGCGTCGAGGTCTATTATTCCAGCGATACAGTGGCAGCTCATCTGTCCACGAAATATGCTTCCAATGAGCCCTATACACTCTCCATGGTAGACGCCAAGGATGTATATGCGCTTGCGGCAGAGCACGCTCTGGATCTTTCGGATCAGGACTGGGTGAATGATACTACACAGGAAATCACGATCGATGACAAAGTCTATGGATTCCCGGTCTGTATCGAAGCGCGCGGCATTATTTATAATGCGGATGCGATCAAAAATACTTTAGGTAAAGACTTTGATCCCGCCTCGATCAAGACTACTGAGGACTTCAAAGCCATTTGCGATGAACTTGTAGCTGGAGGAATGGCTGCTCCTACCGGCGTTATGAAGGAGGACTGGTCTCTGGCTGCGCATTTCCTCGCGGAAGTGTACGAACAGCAGGAAGATCCGGATGCCTTTATAGCGGGAATCAAGGATGGCTCCATCAAGCTTGCTGACGATCCCAAGTTCAATGCGCTTATGGATACATTTGATGTTCTCAAAGCCTACAACTATGCGAAAGAGGGTGCCATTTCCGCAGAGCGTGAGATCACAGAGCAGAAACTGGCAGAAGGCGAGATCGCCTTTATGTTCGGAGGAAACTGGGACTGGTCCGTGCTCAACGAATATGATTATTCTGAGAACATGGGCATGATGCCTGTTCCCAACAACAGCGGTGACGGAACAAACGAGAAGCTTGTTGGCGGCGGATCCAAGTATTTCTTTATCGATTCTTCCGATAATACTTCCCCGGAACAGCAGCAGGCCGCAAAAGATTTCCTCAACTGGCTTGTCTATGATGAGGAAGGACAGGACTTTATCGTGAATAAGTGCGCGCTTGTTCCTGCATATTCCAACATCACGCTTTCGGTTACCGATCCTCTTGGCGCATCTGTCAAGGCCTATACGGATGCGGATGCACTGATCCCCAACTATAATTACCTTCCGGATGATCATTACGCAAAGGCGGGCGCCATTTTCCAGAAATATTTATCCGATTCGATCAAGCGGGCAGATTTTGCGGCTGAGATTACTGACTACTGGAAAACAGCAGAAGTGGGTGCACACTGATATAACTGCCGTGTTCCTGTAAGGAACCGATAGTCCAGGATGCTGTGTGAATCATGTGTAAAGCACACCATGAACAGTTTCAACAGTTCCTTAGAATCTGGACATTTATCAACTGTACAACTGAATGCAGGGACCTGCGTCACCGTGAGGTCCCTGCATTCTGCCAATAAGAAGGGGACACCATGAAAGTTAACTCCATGTCTTATAAGGTCAAACAGTTTCTGATGTTTGCAGGACCTGCTGCCGCTCTTTTCTTCAGCGTTATGGTTATCCCGTTTGTTTACGGTATTTATCTGACGTTTACCAGTTGGGACGGCGTTTCAAAAGTGAAACCGTTCGTAAAATTTGCCAATTATGCCGCTGCTTTTGCGGACAGCGATTATTGGCATGCTCTCGGACGGACAGCAATCTATTCTCTGTTTTCTGTTATCCTGATCAATATCGTTGCGTTTGCATTGGCATATCTGGTGACAAGCGGTATTAAAGGACAGAATTTCTTCCGCGCAGGATTCTTCATTCCGAACCTGATCGGAGGTATCGTCCTCGGATATATCTGGAAATTCGTTTTTAACCGCGCGTTTGTGGCAATCGCCAACAGTATAAGCGGAGGATCAACAAATTCACTGCTTTCAACTACGAACGGAGCCATGTTCTGCCTGATCCTTGTCTCGGTCTGGCAATATGCGGGTTACATGATGCTGATTTATGTCGCCGGCTTTATGAGTGTTTCCGATTCATTGAAAGAAGCGGCTATGATTGACGGGTGCACACCGTCGCAGGCTATGTGGAATGTTACCATACCGCTGATGCGCGCATCTTTCGTCCAGTGTATCTTCCTCGCTATAACAAGATGCTTTGTTGTCTACGATGTGAACCTGTCTTTGACAAAGGGCGAACCTTTCGGATCCTCCGTCATGGCAGCTATGCACGTCTATAATCAGGCATTTACATACAAGAATTACGGACTTGGCCAGGCTGAGGCGCTGATCCTGTTCGTGATCTGCGCGGTTATAGGCATCACGCAAGTGTATATCGGCAAGAAAGGGGAGGTGGCTGCATAATGACCGAGAACGAAAAAGCTGCAAGAAATAAAAAAGTAATGAAAGCGATCATGTGGATCGTGCTGCTCGTTCTTTTTATCTGCTTTATCGCCCCGTTTATTCTTGTCGTGATCAACGTGTTTAAGACAAAGGCAGATATCACTACTGATCCGCTGTCTCTGATCGGAAAACACGGGTTCACTTTAAAGAATTTCCCGGAAGCCATGAAGAAGATGAACTTCTGGCAGGTGTTCACCAACTCTGCCATTATTACCATCATTTCCACTGTGCTTACGATCCTTGTCTCATCGATGGCTTCTTTTGTCCTCGTACGCAATCAGAAGTGGTTTGCGTGTACTCTGCTCTTTTCGGCTATGATCGCATCGATGGTCATTCCTTTTCAGGTTTTGATGGTTCCGCTGGTTTCCGTGTATGGTGGAACACTTGGTGTCCTGAACCACAGGCTGACATTGATTCTCATGCATACCGGTTTTTCCGTATCTATGGCGACTTTCATGTTCCATGGAGCGATCCACACCAACATCCCGCTGGATCTGGAAGAGGCGGCTCTGATCGATGGATGCTCGCGCTGGCAGACATTCTGGAAGATCGTATTCCCGCTGCTCAAGCCTACGGTCGCGACTGTCGCAATCATCGACGCGATGGCATTCTGGAACGATTATCTGCTGCCCAGCCTGGTATTGACCAAAAAGGAGCTGTACACGATTCCGATTGCCACACAGGCTTTCTATGGCACTTATTCGACTGATATCGGACTGGTCATGGCGGCTCTTCTGCTTGCCATGCTGCCAATACTGATTCTGTATGTCTTCCTTCAGAGATTTATCGTGGAAGGAGTTACATCCGGCGCAGTCAAGGGTTAATAAAAGGCAGATATAGTGCTGATTTTCAGGAGTGAGAATGCAGGGGTTACTATCACAGTCCCTTTGGAACTGTGATAGTAACTTGTGTCTGCACATTCCAAATGCTCTTCAATCATGGGCAAACTCCGTTTTACTCGGGTTTTTGCATGAAAAACCCATGCAAAAACACCTCGAACGTGGAGAACGTGAATAGTAACACGCAGGGGGCTATCATTCAGCCCCCTGCATTTTCTTTATGACACCTTTATGACACGGCCATTGTAATGTATCTTCCGCCTTGCGGAGGGACACGGGCCGGTCGGGGTGCAGAGGGCGGCGTGGCTGCCGCTACTCTGTTGATATGGACCGGGACAATGCCTTTCAGGGAACTTTCAGACAAGGGGTATAACATATGTTGGATAAAATAAGCGCTGTTTTTGACTCTGAGAATCCGCTCATGCAGGCACTCGGCACTGCGGGGGATCTTATCATCCTTAATGCGGTGACGTTTCTTTGTATGCTTCCCGTTGTGACATATGGAGCAGCCCTTACCGCAAGGGATGACATTCTGTGGCATATGGTAAGGGGGGAGGAAGTCCATATCATAAAACCTTTTTTCAAGTCTTTTAAACGAAATCTCCGTCAGGGAACTATCATGGGGATTCTGTTTCTTCTTCTGGGACTGTTCCTGATTTTTGATTATGACATCGTCCGTTCGGTACCTGCAATGCATTCCACGGTGTTCTATGTGATGCTCATACTGGCAGGCGGATTTATACTGGCAGTGGGCATTTATTCATTTGCGCTGCTTTCCCGTTATGAAAATACTGTTCCGGTTACTATAAAAAACGCCATGGTTCTGACGCTTGCCTTTTTTCCGCGGACTCTGGCCATGCTCTTTTTTGTGGCCGGATTCTGGCTGGCATATGCTGCATTCTATCAATATGTGTTTCCGCTGGTGCTGTTAATGGGAATCAGCTTTCCGGGATATCTTTGCGCCTTGCTGTATAATCCGATTTTTGTCAAATTAGAAGAGAAGGAGATGCAGGAGCAGGGCAATAAAGGGGAGGATCGACATGTATAGTCATTTGTTGGAAGAAGCACGTTTGTATGAAAGACAGGCAGAGGCTGCCATTTCGAAAAAACAGCGTCCGGCTTACCATTTGACCGCCCCTTCCGGATGGCTGAATGATCCAAACGGTTTTTCACGTTATAAGGACCGTTATCATATGTTTTTCCAGTATTACCCCTATTCTTCCCGGTGGAACAATATTCATTGGGGACATGCAGTCAGTGATGATCTGCTGCACTGGGAGTATCTCCCGGCAGCGCTTGCGCCTGACAGGGAATATGACCGCGACGGCTGTTTTTCCGGCGGCGCGGTCGAGCTGGAAGATGGCAGGCAGCTCCTCATGTATACATCTGTCCGCAAAGAAGAACAACCCGGTCAGGTGATGCGGGAAGTACAGACACAGAGTGTCGCAGTGGGAGACGGCATCAATTATGAAAAAGCTGCAGAGAATCCTGTCATTGATTCCGATATGATCCCGGAGGGGGGCAGCCGCTTTGATTTCCGGGATCCCTATCTCGAAAAGCGTCCGGAAGGCGGCTACTATTGCTATCTTGCGGGCAGAGACGCGCAGGCAGGCGGACAGGTTCTTCTTTATGAGAGTGATAACGGATTTCAATGGAAATATGTGAAGACACTGATCCGCAATAATAACCGATTCGGTGTGATGTGGGAATGTCCGAATTTCTTCCCTCTTGACGGAAAGCATGTGCTGATCGTAAGCGTGATGGATATGCTTCCTAAAGGCCTTGAATTCCATGGGGGCAATAATGCGCTGTGTCTGGTCGGCGATCTGGATGAAGAAACGATGACCTTTACGGAAACAGGCAGTATGTCCGTGGATTATGGCATTGACTTTTACGCCCCGCAGACACTTTTGACTCCTGAGGGCAGGAGGATCATGATCGGATGGATGCAGAACGTGGATGCCTTTTCGATCAGGGCGTCCGATGCTCCCTGGGCAGGTCAGATGAGCGTTCCCAGAGAGCTGTCTCTTCGTGACGGACGGCTGTATCAAAAACCGATCAGGGAACTGGAAGACTACCGCTTCAATAAGAGGGAATATAAGGATGTCATAGTTTCGGACGCGGAAGGAGAGAACGGCGGAAGGAACGGAGAAAGGATAATACAGGACCCGGGAGAAAAAACTGTCTGCGAGCTGGATGGGGTCAGAGGACGGATTCTGGATCTGATGCTCCGCATACGTCCCGCTGCGGATAAGGTCTATCGCTCTTTTGAGATGCGCTTTGCGCAAAATGATGATTTTTATACCAGTTTGTGCTTTTATCCGAAAACGGCAGTCCTGCAGATCGACCGTACCTTCTCGGGAACAAGACGTGCCATCCTCAATCAGGCCCAGTGCCGGATCGATACGGATGTGACCGATCTGAATCTGCGGATCCTGCTCGACCGATACAGTGCGGAAGTATTCATCGAGGATGGCCGTAAAGTCATGACGGCGACCATGTACACAACAGAAAGTGCCGACCGCATTACTTTTCACGCGGAGGGCGCTGTGAAGATCGATGTCACAAAATATGAATTAGGCAGGTCACGAAAAAGCCGCTGAAGCAATGGATCTCCACTGTCCGGGGTCATCACAATCCCGGGGCAGCGGAGATCCTTCTTTTCTTTTGTGGGTACATCACGGTATAATAACTCTGTTGCATTTGTTGATCGCGGATTTGGAAGGCAACCATGGAGGCTTGGGACAGTGCGTTATTTGGTGGGCAAAATAAATCGATTCTGCGGCCTGTTTCTTTTTTTTATACTCGTTTTTATACTCGCGGCTCTCATCTCTTTTCCGCTGGCAATGACGGTCCTTGCATCTTCATCCGATGCTCCGGATACTGTGCCGACGGACGGAACCTATATAGAAGGAACCATCACGCCGGTTGACGAAAGCAGCTTTTCAGGAGAGACGCTGGCGGGTATGTATCCTTTCTCGCTTTCAGATGCAGGGCTTGTGGAGCTGCATTTTATCACACATACCAGCCAGAATCTTCGGGTCAAAGTCATGGACGCTGATGAGAACCTGCTCTGTGACGATTGGGTGAGCACCATGTCAAGCCCGGAACACCGCCGCTTATATCTGGATCCCGGTTCATATTCTGTCTGTGTTTATATCTCATACGCGGATACTTCCGGCGACTACAGGTTTTTTCTGAAGGAGACATCCCTGCAAATGCCGCCGGAAAATATAGTATGTGACCAGTCTTATGAGGGATTCTTTCACAGCTCCTCCGACGATACTTTCCACGAGCAGCATATATTCAGGCTGACTGCCCCGACGCCTGTATCTTCCATAGAGTGTTCCTCTACTGCGGGGCTGGAACTTACGATCAGGGATCTCAACGAAAACATCCTATACGCCATGATCACAGATAATGGGCGGCAGGAAGAATTGCAGCTGCCGCCCGGCGAATACATTCTGATGGTGGAATCCTTTGGTATTGCCGGCGAATACAGTTTCCGTGTTCACACGGCCGGAACATCAAACGAAGGCGGAGCCGCTGCCGAGACATCCACAGATGAGCCCTACTCTGATCCTTCAGATAATATTCCGGCAGCCGGTTCCGAAAACGTTTCGGAAAACGGTTTGGAAAATGGTCCGGAAAACGAGATCGAAAACGTTTCGGAAAACGTTTCGGAAACCGGAGGCCAGGCAGTTTCCCCTGACCCGGGCCAGCCGTCCGGAACAGATCCCGCAGCGGACAGCAGCGGCGATGAATCATCTGCCTCTCCAAAAGCAAAGGGCCCCCTCTCCTGGCTCAAAGATAATCTCCTCAGTCCGGAGACATTTATCGGCGCCATTATCGTCGGTGTTCTCGTCAATAAGATTTCGGATCTTTTGTCCAAGAAAAAGGATTGAATTTGCTTTCCCACAAAAAGAGGAAATTTGCTGTTAAAAAAGGATTGAAGCTTTTGTCCCAAAAAAGAGTAAATTTGCTGTAAAAAAATTGAAGCTGTTGTCCCCCAAAAGGGTTATATTTGCTGTCCAAAAGGAGGAAGAATATGGACATCAACATTCTCCTGGCTCTACAGGATTTTAGAAACGGTACAGGCGCGTTTTTAGCTGCTTTCCTTTCAAAGATGACCTGGCTGGGTGAATTGAACACGGCGATTGTCATCATGGCCTTACTTTATTGGTGTGTCAGTAAGGATTTTGGCACTTATTTTCTGATGGGCTGGAGCGGCAACAGGCTGGTCAATGGTATGTTGAAGGTGACGGTCTGCGCCTATCGGCCGTGGATCAGGGACGCGCGGATTTTGCCCTACGGCGATTCCATCACCACGGCAACAGGTTATTCGTTTCCCAGCGGGCATACGATGAACGCGGCGACTGTATACGGCGGCGGGGCGGTACGCAGAGATATTCCCCGGGTGCTGCGCGTCGTGCTGGGCCTCCTCGTCCTGCTCGTGGCATTCAGCCGTAATTATCTGGGTGTGCATACACCGCAGGATGTTCTGGTTGGTGCCGTGGCCGGAACCCTGGTCATGTGTCTGACCATAAAGCTGATGCAATGGATAAAGATCCATCCTGAAAAGGATCTTCTGGTTGTCTGCATCGGTGTCGGGCTCGCGGTCCTTGTAGCGATATACGCCGCAGTCAAACCTTATCCTACAGACACAGACGCGGCTGGAAGAGTGCTGGTGGAAGGGGCAAAGATGGCAAATGACACCTTTAAGGGCGTCAGCTGGAGCATCGCGTTTCTGACCGGATGGATCCTGGAAAGACGGTTTGTTCAGTTTTCTACCAATATTTCCATGATGAAAAGAATAACGCGGCTTACAGTCGGACTGTTGACTTATTATGTTGTCAGCCTGATATTCGTGCCTTTAATTAAAAACGGGATTTCCGGTGTGCCCGGCACCTTTGTTTCATGTTATTTGCAGATGTTTTACGTGTCATTCATCTTTCCATGGGTATTAAAGCGCTTCGAGTTGTAGACAGGACAAGGGCAGGAGAAGGGGATGCCGGAGGCCTATAGTGCGCAGGCAAGGTCAACGAGAAATTCGTGGAGACGATTTCTCGTTGACATAAAGGGATGTTTGTGCTCCGGCACAAACATCCGGAGTGAAAAAAACGCTATCGAGCGGTTTTTCACTTTTTTGTTTTTACTGATTTTTTCGCTGACCAGGCGGAGTAGTAGTTCTTCTTTCCGACAGTCCTGTAGGTCCGGATGCGGACGTAATACGTTTTGCCTGCTCCCAGCTTCGCGATCTTTTTGGATACACTGCCTGTTCCTTTGACGGTCACGGTCTTATTGCCGCTCTTGAAGGACGGGGAAGTAGAGTACTGAATCTGATAGCCGGTGGTCTGGGAGGCCTGTTTCTTCCAGCCGGCTGTAAAGGCCCTGGATGCTGCGGTCAGACGGGTGAGGGCGGTCCCCTTGGGATCGATCCGGAAGGACACTGCCTTTGAGCCTGAGTAATTGCCCTTCAGCCTGACGGTCACTTTGTAGATTCCGACATTTTTGCGGCCGGAGGCATAGGTGACGGTGTAGTTTGCGGACGCGAGTTTCGTCTTGCCGTCCTTCACGGTGACGGAAGGCTTCTGTGCCTTGCCGTTCCAGGTGTAAACGGTCCTGGCAAGGGTCACGGCAGGGGTGATTTTCCTTGCCGAGATCTTGTAAGACACAGTATTACTGCCTGAGTAATTGCCCTTCAGCCTGACGGTCACCTTATAGGTGCCGGCATTTTTGCAGTCGGACGCTTTGTCTCCATACGTGTATGTAACTGTGTAGTTGGAGGAGGCGAGTTTTGTCTTGCCGTCCTTTACGGTGACGGAAGGCTTCTGTGTCTTGCCGTTATAGGTAAAGGAGGTCTTTGAAAGAGTGCTCTCCGGCTTGATCTTTCTGGGAAGGATCTTGAAGGATTTCCTGACTGTCCCGGTGAAATCTCCCCTGCCGGTGATGGTCACGGAAGCTGTTCCGGCATTAGTATTGTCTGCATAAGAGAGTGTAAAGTCCTTTCCTTTGGTCAGTACCCTGCCGTTCTCCCCTGCCTCGGTGACAGTAAATTCCGGGGTGATGGGCGAACCGGTATAAGAGACCGGGCCAATGTCTGAAATGACAGCGACAGAGATGTCTTTCGGCTCTTTGGCAGTCGCGCTATAGCGGGCACAGACCTCTGCATCCGCTGTGAGGATGAACGGAACCGTGGTCTCGTCCCAGCCGGTAAAAGAATAGGTATTGGAGGCATCTTCAGGTTTCACCGGCGCTTCCGGAACGGCAGAGGAAAAACGAGTCCCGTAGCGGATCCCGCTGATCGTGCTCAGCAGAGTGCCCTGTTCATCCGTGACATTCACTGTAATCAGGGGCTTTGGCTCCTGCTGCAGGGCTGCCATGACACCGCCGATGATCGGCTGCGCATAGAGGAAGTCGCTTCCTTCCGCCATATAGTAATACATTTCCAGGCTGTCGGCGCCCTCTGAAACAATGTCAAAATACAGAAGCTGATCGTTTACCCATTCAAGCGCCTTGTCGAATTCAAGGAGCTCGAGATCCTCCGGGCTCGCGTCTGCATCGGCAGTGACACTGAGGATCTCATTGTTGTCATTCACTTCGACGGACACATAGATTTTTTCCAGGTATCCGAGCGGATCCACGGCAGAGTCATCTCCGTAGATGTTTTCTCCGTGCCACTCTTTCCATACGGCAGTAAGGGTAACTGAGGAAGGGGGCATGGAGAAGGTGTCGCCCGCCGTCAGGATCCGGTCTCCATATTTCCATCCGAGGAACTTACAGCCTTCCAGGAAGGGATCAGGTCCTGAGAGAACGGAGACAGAATCGCCTGCTTTATGGCCGCGCTGGTCAACGAAGCTGTCCGGAGGATCAACGTTTCCTCCGTTCAGGTCATAGGTCACAGTATACTCAGTGTCCGCGGAACGAAAATCAGCTGTGTAGGTCGTATCCGCGGCTGCTGCAGTGATCTGCGGGAGCCATCCGATAAAAAAGTGGCCCTCCCGCTCCGGTTCTTCTCCTTCATAAGCGGGCACTGTGCCTGTAGTGACAAAAGCCCTGTCCAGAAGACTTCCGTCATAGTTCTCCCAGGAGATCAGCCAGCTGTCTTCGGGATCCAGAGCTTTTTTGGCCGCTGTGCGGAGGGCATTTTTGGTAAATGTGGCTCCGGAGACAGCATCGATGGCGTCCACGCTGATCCCGGAGGCATATTGACCCACCAGACCGTCTCTGAGCCAGGCGGCAGCTGTGTTCAGGTAAGAAGTGTTGCTTCCCACATCCTGTGCCGTCACATCCACGGAGCTGATTCTGCCGTCCGCGACGGAAATCTTCACGCAGGGATGGTAATAGTATCCCGCCACTTCGCCGGTGCCGTCTATGTAGACACCGTCCTGGACGTCAGGACCCTGTGCGGTTTTTTTCCAGGTGGCGGTATAGCTGCGGTCCCCTGTCGAGCCTTTTGCGATGGTGACTTCCATCGCTTTTCCCGTGATGCCTGTCCCGGTCCAGCCTGCGAATGTATAGTCTTCTTTTACCGGATTGATCAAAGTAAAGGTTTCCGTGTCCGCCGTGTACTCCTGCGGATTCTCCCCGGAAGGCAGGGTGCCGCCGCCAAGATCATATGTGATGGAATAGACTGAAGTCGTCTTTTCAAACTCTGCCGTGTAGGTGACATCCTGTGTGACCCAGATCTCCTTTGCGGGATTCCAGCCGGTAAAGACATAGGAACCCTCAGCGTCCGCCTCTCTGGCCGGCGTCTCACCGCTGTAATCGGGCGTGGCTGTGCCGTATTTGACCTTGTCCAAAAGCTGCAGGCTCTGTTCACCGTTTTTCCATTCCAGAGTGTACGGGCCCTTGGGGTCGGAATTCAGAGCTTTCTGTATTTCCAGAATGAGGGCATTGGAGGAATAGGTTGCCTCGGATACAGCGTCTACATCTGTCTGCAGGCTCTGTGCCGCCGAGACCGGCTGCCCGATAAGACGGTTTTTCAATGCATTCAGTGCAGCCTGGAAGCAGTCAATGCTCCATTCATCATCCGTGTCTCCCTGCCCGTCGATCCCTGTGATGACTCCGTCCGAGACATCCACAGCGACAATAGCTCTGTAATAGCAATTGGCCCAGTCGTCCACGATCTCTGAGTCGTCCCCATAGGTTCCGTCTGCAGTAACTGCAGAAACGGACGGTTCCGAGAATTCTTTATATTCCGTACCTGGGACCTCTTCTGTGAATTCCGGATCGGAGCCATCTTCTGTAAGTTCCGGATCGGTTTCATTTTCTGTAAATACCAGATCGGATTCATTTTCTGTGAATACTAGATTGGATTCATTTTCTGTAAATACCAGATCAGAGTCCTCTTCTGTATATTCCTGCCCTGAATTTTCTTCTTGTTCCGGAGGGATACTCCCCGATTCTGTTCCCGGATACTCTTGCTCCGCAGTGATACTCCCCGATTCTGTCTCCGGATACTCCTGTACAGCTTCCGCAGAGGCAGGCACGACAGTGCCGAGTATCAATATTACGAAAAGCAGCAGCGCGGTACATTTCTTTTTCATGATTCCGTCCCTTTCTTCCATTGCCTCAAAATTCCGTCTCTATCTTTCAATGCAGAAGTTAGAATTGCCTAACCTACATACCAAAAAAAACCTGCCGCACGGCAGATATTTTGTTGATGGACAATACCATTATCAATAAGATCCGAATCTGTGTCAACTGTTTTTCAGGAGCCGGGCCGCCTCGAGCGCAACAGCGCAGCAGTCAAAAAACGCAGCGGTTTTATATTGCTCATTGCTCATAACATAGTTGGTCATGCTGATGTCGCCGGCGCTGTTTCCAAAAGACAGCACAGGGCATTGTCCTACCTGCTCGGCGAGCATGGATACTTTGTTCATCTTCAGGTTCTTTTCCTTGATCTTTCCGCTTAAGACAAGCTCTTCATCACTGCCTAAAACATATTCTGAACCCGATTTGTTTCCCTGGTTTTTCGCTGATATCAGTTCTTCTGTCCCGATCACATACCGCCCCGCCAGGATCAGACCTCCTTCGATCAGCGCCCGTATTACCAGCCGGTCACTGCCGCTGCAGACATAGACAGTAAAGGCGTTGGACTGTAAATAGTATATGACCTGAAGCATGGGCTGGAAGAACGCCTCTCCGACGGTCATTCCGTCGTATCCCGGAGAGGGTCTGTCCGCATAATCTCTGACGTAAGGGACGCCGGAAAGTCCCCAGGCTGTCGCAGCTGACTGCATGGCCATGACCTGGCGTTCACAAACATAAAAACGCTGAGCTGTTCCTATTTGTACGGTAATAAAAATGGTGACAAAAACCAAGGTACAATATCTGGCCGGCATCTGGTATGGATCAGCATGCTGTAACCCGATATCAATAAAAAAAGGAGACAGAGAACCGTCCCCTCCTACTGTCTCCTAAATGAATAAAAGGAGACAGAGAACCGTCCCCTTCCTCCTAAGAGATTACGGATAATAATTCGTGACTGTCATCCATAAAATGAAACCCAGAATTTGTGTTGCCACTATTGTGGACAGTCCTAAAAGGATATATCCAATAATTCTGACAATCCTTCCATTTTTGCCATTTTCTTTAGAAGCAATCACCAGTTCCCGGAATGCGAGTAAAAATGTTCCTGTATATAGGGACAGTACCCAAACGACATTGGTCATCTGGCCGAAAAAAGTCAGATCACGATTAGTTTCGAAAAGAAATGATTCCGGCAAATAATTCCCCGCAATGAAATTAAAGACAAGTCCTGCCGAAACTATGATTGATAAAAGCAGGTTGGTTTTGTCTTTTCGCTTTATGACAGCGATGATCATAATCAGAATCGCTGTCAGTAAAAAATCGGTATCCCTGAATATCCTGAATACCAGATTTCCAAAAAAATATGCGACAGCAAGAATCCTCAGAATAACAATCACCAATTGAAAGTCCTGTTTCTTTTGAGAGTCATACATAACTTTAATTCCTTTCGGCTGTAAGAGTCTGCCGGAGCGGCCTTTACAGTCAGTCCAGTCAGTCTGTTGAGATTTCTGTACCAGTATAGCACACCAATTAACCGGGTTTTTTCGGCGGCAGAATCATTCAACCCGGGAGGATTGCACAATTCTCTTAGTTGTGGTATTGTGTAGACAATTTAAGGGGAGCTTGCGCAGGCAGGCTGAGAACGGGAGGTATGTCCCGGACCCATAACCTGATTTGGATAATGCCAACGTAGGGA
>JBGUNJ010000005.1:0-36669 GCA_045117315.1 Lachnospiraceae bacterium
CAGGGTATCGCGGGTCGTACCGGCTATTTCGGTGACGATTGCCCTCTCTGTTCCTGCAAGATAGTTGAGCAGGGAGGATTTTCCGGCATTGGGCCTTCCTATGATGGCTGTTCGGATTCCTTCTTTCAATACAGCTCCCTTGTCACCTGTCTCCAGAAGACTGTCCATATCTTTCAGTAATTTTTCGCAGATTTTGTCCAGCCTCTCAGGATACCCGTCCAGATCATAGCTGTCGGGATCATCAAGGGCGGATTCTATGAAAGCCATTTCATAGAGAATAGAAGAGCGGAAGTCCTTTATTTTTTCCGAGACGCTGCCGCTCAGCTGGGCCAGCGCGGTCCTGCGGGCAAATTCGTTCTGGGAGGCGATCAGGTCCATGACGGCTTCCGCCCTGGACAGGTCGATCCTGCCTCCGAGAAAGGCTCTCTTTGTAAATTCACCCGGTTCAGCCAGACGGGCTCCTCCCCTCAATATCAGATCCAGGATCCTGTTCAGGATATAAGTTCCCCCGTGGGAATTTATTTCAACTGTATCCTCTGTCGTGTAGCTGTGCGGGGCCCGGAATACACTGATCATGACTTCGTCGATCCGGGTCTTATTTTCATCTTCTATATATCCGAAAACGATCGTGTTGGCAGCATGGGATTCCAGGTTCCGGCTTCCCTTTGCGTTTACATAATAACGCGCGCAGATCCGGACTGCGTCCGGACCGCTTACGCGGATGATTCCTATTCCAGCGGTGGACATGGCCGTGGCAACAGCGGCAATCGTATCTCTTTCTGATTTATCCACATACACCTTATTTTCTGATTCTGTTCTCATGATTTCGGCCATCCAATCTTATAATCGATATTCAAGTCTTACGCGCGTATATCGCAGCTGAAGTCACGGGTATTGCGCGATGAATTATAAAAATTCAAGACTCGCTCGCGAGTCTTGCGCGATGAAGAATAAAAAGAACCGCCGCCTCAACTCAATATTGCTGAGGCGGCGGTCACAAATCTGGTCCTTTTTCATGCCTCGAAGGCAGTTGTACAGATTCAGTTCATAACACCGGCATGCGGCACAAAGCTCCTGAATGAAAAATCATGTGTCTTCAGGATTAATCGATACTGTTCCTGCCCTGTCGAGGGCGTGAACAGTATCTTGTGAAAATCGCATTTCAATGCGCTTTAACGCGAGATTTTCGCCGTAAAATCCGGGTTTTCCCGCTAAAACCGCTCGAAAACTCCTGGAGTTTCGTGCCGGTCTGAAAAGTAAAAATTAATCATTCTTCATAGTGACGATGACTTTTCTGTAGGGTTCTTCGCCCTGGCTGTATGTCGTCACATAGCGGTCGCTCTGCAGAGCCGAGTGGATGATCCTTCTCTCATAGGGATTCATAGGCTCAAGAGCTACGCTGGCTCTGTTTTTCTTGACCTTGCCGGCAATGTTCTTTGCCAGGTTTTCAAGAGTCTTTTTGCGGCGCTCACGATAGTTTTCCGTGTCCGCCTTGACATGAATGTATCCGTCCACTCCCTTATTTACGACGAGTGAGACCAGATACTGCAGGGAATCCAGAGTCTGTCCTCTTTTTCCGATGAGGACGCCCATGTTTTCTCCCTTAATGTCGATATTGAGCATTCCGCTCTCTTTTTCATAAGTGCTGCTGATCTCAGCCTCCAGGTCCATCGCCTGTAAGACATCATTCAGGAAAGAATCCGCGCGGTTTTTGATCTCCGCGATCTGCTCGTCTGTGAGATTTGGCACAACGCTCTTCTTTTTGGGTGTGAACTGGCTTTCGGAAGCCTGGGGAGCAGCCTTTTCAATGTCTGCCGCGCGGTTTTCTTCTCTGTCAAAACGGCGCTGTCTGCGGTGTCCCCTGCCTCTGTCGCGGTATCCGCGCTCCTGGTTTTTCTCGGAGTATTCCCTTCTTCCGGAAGACCTCTTCCCGGAAGGATTTCCTTCTCCTGCTTCACTGTTTTTTGCATTCTTCTCAAAAGAAGTATGGCTGTTTTCTTTTACTGCAGGAGCTTCAGCTGCCGCATTTTCTGTATATGCGGGAGCATTTTTTTCTGCCACGGCGGATTTGTCTGAAGAGGATTTTTCGGCGGATTTTGTCCGGGCGGATTCCTCTGCTTTTTTCTTTTCGGACTTTTCGGATTCCGCTGATTTTTTCCTGTCGTATTCTTTCTTTACAGATCCGGAAGCAGACTTTTTATAATCTTTCCGGTCTTCTCTGGACGAATCCTTCTGGTGCTGTTCGTGGCTCTTTTTCTTTTCGTTCTTTCCTTTGAGAACATCACTGATGATCGCGGTTGTATCGATCTCAGTGCTCTCCTCCATTCCCTTTTTTACGCGCACGCGTATTTTCGCCGGTCTGGCACCAATTCCCAGAAATCCGGTTTTGCCGGGATCGATCACCTCATATTCAAGACGATCACTGGGAACAGCCAGTTTCTGGCACGCCGCCGTAATAGCTTCGGAAACGGTTCTCTCTGTGACTTCAATATATTCCTGAGACATATTCGTGGATATAACCTCCTATTCACAAATATCGAACCGAATATTCTTTCTTAAATTATTATTCTTTTCTATTATTATTCTTTGCCTGATTATTATTCTTTTCTTAATTATTGCCTGATTCGTTGAATCTTCTGACCATATCAGCCTTGTCGGAAAGAGAATCCTGTTTGAATTTCTTCTGTCTTCTGGACTGATTCATCTCTTCGATCATCTTTTCCTGAGAAGGGCTGAGCTTTGTGACGAGCCTGTTCTTTCTGGAAACACCGGCAGGTGAATTCTCAGTCGCGACGCTCCTCTTTTCTTTTCTCTTTTCAGCCTTTTCTTTGGCCTTCTCGCTGTTCTCCTCGATCATGGCGTCAATGTCCATCTTATCAATGTGCTTATTGATAAAAATCTGCTGGACGATACGCACGATAGCACCGAAGATCCAGTACAGTCCCATGCCGCTGGGAAGAGAGAAGCAGAAAACCGCTGACATAGCGGGCATCATGATGTTCATGCTCTTCATGGTATTCGCGGTCTGATCGTTGGGGTCCGTTTCAGCCTGAGGCATCAGCTTGACGTTGAGCCACTGGGTGAAGGCGGCCAGAAGAGGGATGATCAGAGCGACAGCGATCATGACTCCGCCCTGCTTCATGATATTCTGGGGAGATTCGGCAATATTGAGTCCCAGGAAATTATTGTACTGGTTGAGTTTGGCTGTGGTGGCCTGGATATCACCCTGCAGGGAAGAAGCCTTCTGAGCCAGGGTCGCCCAGTCCGCCTTCTGGAACTTATTGAGAACATCAATAAGAGTATTCTGGATGAATTTAACATCTCCGCCTGTGAAGCTTTCATTGGTGAAGCGCTTAGCAAACTGAGAGACAGCAGAGAAAATATACTTTCCTTCTCCGTTCTGAGCTGTCAGGATCGCTCCCTTAGGGTCAAGCTTATAGAGATTATCTACCAGAGGGAAGAATGCCTCTTTGACCAGAGGAAGGTAGGCGGGAATATTGTAAAAAACCCTGTACAGAGCAAACAGGATGGGCATCTGGATCAGGAGCTGGACGCAGCTGCCTGTCGCGGATACTCCGTATTTTTCATAGACCTGCTTGATTTCTTCCTGCTGAGCCGCCATAGAGGCTTCATCTTTTCTGCCCTGATACTTATTCTGGATTTTTTTGATCTCAGGCTGCATTTTCCTCTGAAGCTTGGCAAACTTCTGCTGACGGACGGTCAGAGGCAGCATGGCCATATAGATCAGGACTGTCATGATGATAATGGCAAGTCCTATGTTGGGAAGTCCGATCTTCCCAAGCACATAGAAAATACCGTTCATGATAAAACCGATCAGCTCAGCGACAGGGCCGATAATAAACGTTGTGGATTTTGTCAAAAACATGGAAGCTGTATATCCTCCTTAATTTCACATTCCGCGGGACGACATTCCGCGGGACGGGTCCCCGGAAATATGACAATTGTGCCGGTGTCAGACTACACTCCGGCCTGTGTGAAAGATTACATAAATCCGACTATTCAATCATAATATTCAGAATATTCTTTTTCTTTTCCGATTCATCATGGAACAGGATCAAAACCACCGCTGGAAAAAGGATTGCAGCGAAGGATTCTCCATGCCGCCATGGCTCCGCCTTTCAGGGCGCCGTACTTCTCCACAGCCTCCAGTCCGTACTGAGAACAGCTGGGGATATAAGGACATTTCGTTCCTTTCATGGGAGAAATATACTTCTGATATATCCTGATTGATTTAACCATCATTTTTTTCATATTTGTGGCTATGACCTCATGTTCACAAACATGTATTATTAAAGCACGCGCTGCTTCGCGCGTCCCGTGCTTACGAATAGCTGCTTTAATTATATTATTTGGATTTTTTTTCGGATTTTTTACCGGATGATAAATTGATTCCGGCCTTTCCCGTCAGGCGCAGCAGGGAATCTTCTATTTTGAAGAATCCGAGTTCCTTTGCGCGGACACGCGCCACGATGACGATGTCATAGCCGACGGCCATTTCATGTTCATGAAGCCGGCAGGTCTCTCTGATCAGTCTTTTGACACGGTGGCGTACAACACTGTTTCCCACCTTTTTGCTGACGGAAATCCCGATTCTGTTTCTTCCCAGCCCGTTACCGCACAAATACAGGACGAGGTATTTGTTTACAAAGGATTTACCTGTGTTATAGCAATTTTTAAAATCTGTGTTCTTTTTCAGAGATTCCATAATTTCTCAAATTTCATTCATTTCTGGATTTTATTCTGTGCACAAAGAGTCATGCTGTACCCAGCATGACTCTCCTGCATTCCATCCGGTTCAGTTTCCGGATTCCACCGGTCAGACTGCGATCTGCTTTCTGCCTTTGCGCCTGCGTGCGGAAAGAACCTTCCTGCCGCCCTTGGTGCTCATTCTGGATCTGAATCCATGTACTTTTGCGCGCTGCCTTTTCTTAGGCTGAAATGTCATCTTTGCCATTTATATATCCTCCTTAAAAGAAATAGTTGTGAAATGATCCGCGCTCTACCGTGCCGGGTGCGGTTCCGGCAGAAAGTCTCATATCATTGGTGTTTATACCCTGCACCCGGAAACAATGTGACGGCTGCTCCGGCACTTCCTGAAGGTGCTGATACGGTTGCTGGTTCGGGAATGATCCGCGTAAATACAGCGCTGTATATGACGGCGCAGTGCGGATTTATACCTTCCCCGGTAAAGACACTAACATCAAAATTATATATAAAAGCCTTTTTATCGTCAAGAAAAATATTTTATCCAACGTTTCCACAATATATCCACAGAAAAATGTGGATAAGGTGGAAAACCCATTCTTTTCCGCACAAATATTCGGTACAAAATGTGGACGGAAAAAATTTTTTTGAACCAAATATGGTGGCAAAAAAGTTATCCACATTTCCCCATTATTTATCTTTCAACATTTCCACTTATCCACAAATTGTGCACAACTTGTGGATAAGTTACCATTTTTCTCACATATTCATGTGAAAAAACGCCATTTTTCACATGTTTAGATTGGGGATAACTTTTTCTTCCTTTTTGTGGATTAAAATTATTTTTCTTTCAAAAAAAGTTATTAACAAAGTTATCCACAAAATGTGGATTACCCGGCCCGTTTGAAGTTTCAACCTTTTTATTATATGATTGGTATCTGAATATAACCTGATTTTTTAATGGAAACGGTGAGTTAAATGAACGAAGAAATCATCAGACAAAACTGGGCATCGATTAAAGAGCACATCCGTGTCGAATACGGCCTCTCCAAAATTTCCTACACAACCTGGATCCAGAATCTGGAGATTGCGGATATTAAGGATCATGTGGTCTACATAAGGATTCCGTCCGACAAGCCCATTATGCTTGACTATATCATGAACAATTACAAGGTCTTCTTCCAGGTCACTCTCACAGAAATGTTCGATGAAAACTATGATGTCGAATTTCTGCTGATGGATCAGGAAAGGGAAGAGGAGCAGACGGCCGAACCAAAAAACGAACTGGTTGCCCAGCAGATTGAAAACGCGAATCTGAACGCAAAATACCGGTTTGATACATTTATCGTCGGCAGCAATAACAAATTCGCGCAGTCTGCCTGTGTGGCCGTTGCCGAATCGCCCGGAAATACTTACAATCCCCTTTTCCTTTATGGAGGAGCGGGACTTGGAAAAACTCACCTTATGCATTCCATCGGACATTACATACTGGAAATGAACCCTTCCAAGCGGGTTCTGTATGTGACCAGCGAGCAGTTTACAAACGAGGTGATCGAGTCCATCCGAGGCGGTAATGCCACGTCGATGGCCAGGCTCCGCGACAAATACAGGAAGGTCGATGTTCTTCTGATCGATGATATACAATTTATAATAGGAAAGGAATCCACTCAGGAAGAGTTTTTCCACACTTTCAACGAGCTGCATCAGGCCGGAAAACAGATTGTTTTGTCCTCCGACCGTCCTCCCCGTGAAATGGAAACACTCGATGAAAGATTCCGCTCCCGTTTTGAATGGGGACTGATCGCGGACATACAGCCTCCGGATTATGAGACCAGGATGGCGATCCTGCGCAAAAACGCTGAGATGACAGGCCGACACCTGGATGATGAGATCCTCGAATATGTCGCGACCAACATCAAGTCCAATATCCGTGAGCTGGAGGGCGCTTTCAACAAGATCATCGCTTATTCCAGGCTCAACAATGTCGACGCCAACCTGACCAATGCCAGGGAAGCCCTCAAGGACATGATCGACCCGGACAGACAGGATGTCATCACACCCGATATGATCCTGCGCGTTGTCTGCGAACATTATGATGTCAGGGTTGCCAATATCGTTTCCAGAAAAAAAATTGCGTCCCTGGTCGTCCCGCGCCAGGTCATTATGTATATCTGCAGGGAATATACCGACGCTACTCTGCAGACAGTAGCCAGGCTTCTGGGAAGAAATGACCACTCCACAGTCATACACGGTGTGGAAAAAATTAAAAATGAGCTTGTGACTAATGTTGAATTGCGTGGAAATGTCGACGTGATCCTCAAAAAGCTGAATATACCACATAACTGATCATGCTGGTTGATGAAGGGAATGAGTGGATAAAAAAACACTTATCCACCCTTTCTCCCCTTCGTTTTAAACAGCGAAAGATTGAAAAATTCCGCTTAAAACAGTATAATAATAAAGGTTATGCACAATTCCACAACCTCTATTATTAATACTACGATCTAACTCTTTTTTATAATCGATCGCGCTGTTTTTTTATTTGAAAATCAAAAATAGATCTGTTATCAACAATCAGGTATCCGTTACGTCTGTTTTCGAACTTTACCCGCCGCACTCCTATCATGGTGATGAGGGTAATGCTCCGTTCAGGCGATTTTCGCATCCTTGAAATGTTGTTTTAATTAGAGATTTGAAGCTTTTTTGTAAAAAAAATAATAGTGCAAATGCAAAAAAAGTAAGTAAAGGCGCTTAACATCCTTTCGCGTCTGACATCATATTCAATATTTCATTATTTTAGCGAGGAATACACAGTCAATGAAAATCAGAATCTCCAAAGAAAACCTGATGAAGGCAATCCAGATCGTTTCCCGCGCGGTTTCAGGGAAGACAACCATGTCCATTCTTCAGTGCATACTGATCAATGCTTCCGGAACAGAAATATGCCTGATCGCCAATGACATGGAACTCGGAATACAGACTGTGGCACAGGGAATCATTCTGGAAGGAGGAATGATCGCGGTTGACGCACAGATTTTCTCAAATATCATCAGAAAGCTGCCCGACAATGATGTCTCGATCTCTGTCAATGGTGAAAAAGTCATGATCACCTGTGAGAATGCCAAATTTGCCATTCTGGGAAGGGATGCCAGTGACTTTCCTTTCCTCCCCGAGATTGACCGTTCTGTAGGGATCCGTCTCTCCCAGTACACTCTGAGGGACATGATCACCAGGACTATTTTTTCCATCTCCGGAAATGAGAGCAACGGCATGATGACCGGCGAGATGATGGAGATCATGGACCAGCATATCCGCATGGTGGCGCTGGACGGACACCGGATCGCGACCAGAAAAGCGGAGCTCAGGGATTCCTACGATAACCGCAAAATCATCATTCCCGGAAAAACACTTCAGGAGATCAGCAAGATCCTGAGCGGGGATACGGAGAGAAATGTGGATATCTTTTTTACTGACAAGCACGTCCTCTTCACATTTGATGATACGATCGTTGTTTCCCGTCTGATCGAGGGAGAATATTATAAGATCGACAAGATGCTGTCCAGCAATTATAAAACCAGGATCATCTGCAGACGAAGAGAGCTTCTGGACTGCCTCGACAGGGCGACTCTTCTTGTCAAAGAGGAAGATAAAAAGCCTGTCATCATCATGATCCGGGAAGATGAGATGGAGCTGAGGATCAATACCACGATCGGAAGCATGGATGAGACAGTGGCCATCCGGCGCGAGGGAGAGGACTTTAACATCGGCTTTAATCCAAAGTTCCTGATCGATGCTCTTCGCGCGATCGATGAGGAAGAGATTGCCATGTATCTGGTCAGTCCCAAGGCTCCCTGCTTTATCAGGGACGCGGAGGACATGTACTGCTATCTGATCCTGCCGGTAAACTTTATTACGATCGACTGACCGCTCAGCAGGTATTCATCACAAAATAAGCGGATCCTCACACAGATATTTTAATCCTCACACAAATAAAAAAATAATCCTTATACGAATAAAAATAATCCTTATACGAAAATAATAATCCATACACGAATAAGAGGATCGGGAGCGGAATGAACAGCGAAATTACAATACATGACGAATTTATAAAGCTCGGACAGGCACTCAAACTGGCCGGCATCGCCCAGACCGGGATCGAGGCAAAGATCATGGTCACATCCGGCGAAGTAAAAGTGAACGGCGAGATCGAGACGCGCCGGGGCAGAAAGCTCAGGGATGGCGACAGGGTCGAGGCAAAGGGCGGATCTTTTACAGTGCGCGGATAAACCGCCTGACGGAGCTGAAGAATTTATGTATATAAGCAGTCTTGAATTGGCGGATTTCAGAAATATAGTTTCCCTGCACATGGATTTTTCGCAGGGCACCAACATTCTCTACGGAGAGAACGCGCAGGGAAAGACCAATATTCTGGAATCTCTGTATATGATTTCCACTACAAAATCCCACCGCGGAGTCCGCGACAAGGATATGATCCGGTTCGGGATGGAGGAATCACATATCCGCAGCCTTATTATGAAGGGCGGAATCGATTACCGTGTCGATATGCACCTGCGGAAAAACAGGTCCAAAGGCATCGCGATCAACGGACAGAGGATAAGGAAGGCCTCCGAGCTGATCGGTCTTCTGCACATCGTATTTTTTTCTCCCGAGGATCTGGGCATTGTCAAGAATGGTCCTGCGGAGAGAAGGCGTTTTATGGATATGGAGCTGTGTCAGCTGAACGCCTCCTATCTTCACGATCTGAACCAGTACAACAAGACTGTGGAGAACAGAAACAAGCTTTTGAGGGATATTTATATGTTCCCGGATCTGGGAGATACCCTGGAAATCTGGGACGCCCAGCTTGTCAATTACGGAAAAAAGATCATCTCGGAGAGAAAAAAATTTATAGAGGACCTGAACGGGATCGTCGGGGAAATCCATGGAAAGCTTTCAGGAAACAGGGAGCACCTGGTTCTCAGGTATGAACCCAACACCCCGGAGGAGGAGCTGGAAGAGAAGCTGCGGCGCTCCAGGGACCGGGATATCCATATGAAGACGACTTCCGTCGGACCCCACAGGGACGATTTTTCCTTTATGGACGGGGAGACGGACCTCCGCAGGTACGGATCCCAGGGACAACAGAGGACATGCGCTCTTTCACTGAAGCTGTCAGAAATCGATCTTGTGAAAAAAATCATCGGTCATCAGCCGGTCCTGATGCTGGACGACGTCCTGTCCGAACTGGACAGCGGCAGGCAGAATTATCTCCTGAGTGCCATCGGAGGGATCCAGACCTTCATCACGTGCACGGGACTGGATGAATTTGTAAACAACCGATTTAAGATTGACCAGATTTTCAGAATCGAATCGGGAGCCTGCGTGGAAAAATCAGATGCTCCTCAGGCTGATATTCCGGATGTATGATGCAGGACCTGCAATCCTGTCCGGAGCGGCCGGGGCGGGGTGCGAATGTGTGGAGCATTGCGG
This sequence comes from Lachnospiraceae bacterium, assembly GCA_045117315.1. Lineage (GTDB taxonomy): Bacteria > Bacillota > Clostridia > Lachnospirales > Lachnospiraceae > CAG-791. Next base: position 10,216 of record JBGUNJ010000005.1, read on the forward strand.
AAGCGCCAGAGCGCGGAGCAATGCGTGCTTTAATCATATATGTTTGCGGGCACTCGCCCATGGCCACAAGTATTGAAAGGTGAAGAATAAAATATATTCAGGACCCGCCCGCGGGTCTGGCGCGATGAAGAATAAATATTAAAAGAATAAAAGAATAAAAGAGTAAAAGAATACAGAGAAAAGGTAAGGAAAGAGAAAAAAGAGAAGGATTACGGGGTGTATATGCCGGAAAATAAGAAGAGAGATATATTAATGGCTAACGAAAAGGAAAAAAAGGAAGATACGATCCTCGTTGAAAAAGAAGAGATAACTGAACTGATGGCGGAGGAGGATGACGGCTCCTATGAGGTCAGTTACAGTGAGAATGACAGAGAGTATCCCGATGACAATGTGAAGGATACGACTGAGGTAGGAGAATATAATCCCGACGCGATCCAGGTACTGGAGGGACTGGAGGCGGTCCGCAAGCGTCCCGGAATGTATATAGGCACGACTTCCAGCAGAGGACTTCATCACCTTGTGTATGAAATTGTGGATAACTCTGTAGATGAGGCTCTCGCGGGATTCTGTACGGAGATCACAGTCACGATCCACAAGGACAATTCCATCACAGTTTCTGACAACGGGAGAGGCATTCCTGTCGGTATCAACCACAAGACGGGAAGAAACGCGGTCGATCTGGTCTTTACGGAGCTGCATGCGGGCGGCAAATTCGGAGGAGGCGGATATAAGGTCTCCGGCGGCCTGCACGGCGTGGGCGCCTCTGTCGTCAATGCCCTCTCTGAGTGGCTGGATGTGGAGATCCATCAGGGAGGAAAAATATATAAGGAGAGTTTTTCAAGAGGAAAAACGATCATTCCCCTTGCCGAGGCGGGAGTCTGCAGTGAAGAAGATACGGGGACCAAAGTCACTTTCATCCCCGATCCCATGATTTTCACTGAGACGACTGTCTTTGACTACGAAGTACTGCGGCAGAGAATGCGTGAGATGGCATTTCTGACCAGAGGCCTTCGGATCACACTCTGTGATGAGAGAAAAGATGAACACCACTCTCCCCAGGAGCAGTCTTTCTGCTACGAGGGAGGAATCCGCGAGTTTGTCACATATCTCAACCACAGCAAGACCCCTCTTTATGACACAGTCATGTACTTCGAGGGGACCAAAAACAATGTGTACGTGGAAGTCGCGATGCAGCACAACGACGGCTATAACAACAGCGAGTATAGTTTTGTCAACAATATCAATACGCCGGAAGGCGGCATGCATCTGGTTGGTTTCCGCAATGCGGTGACCAAGACTTTTAATGAGTATGCCCGCAAAAACAAGATCCTCAAGGACAGTGACCAGAACCTGACAGGTGAAGATATCCGCGAGGGTATCACCGCCATCATCAGTGTCAAGATCGAGGATCCCCAGTTTGAGGGCCAGACCAAGCAGAAGCTGGGCAATGCTGAGGCCAGAGGGGCGACTGACAGTATAGTCTCTGAACAGCTGACCTATTTCCTGGAGCAGAATCCCGCTATCGCAAAAAAAATCTGCGAGAAATCGATCCTGTCCCAGCGCGCCAGGGAGGCGGCCCGAAAAGCCAGAGACCTCTCCCGCCGCAAGACAGCCCTGGATTCCATGAGTCTTCCCGGAAAGCTGGCGGACTGCTCGGATAAAGATCCCAAAAACTGTGAGATATTCCTGGTCGAGGGAGATTCGGCAGGAGGCAGCGCCAAGTCCGCGCGAAGCCGAGCGACTCAGGCAATCCTTCCGCTCAGAGGAAAGATCCTCAACGTGGAGAAGGCCCGCGAGGACAAGATTTATGCCAACGAAGAAATCAAGGCCATGATCACAGCCTTCGGGACGGGAATCCACGATGATTTTGATATTTCAAAGCTGCGCTATGACAAGATCATCATTATGACGGATGCCGATGTCGACGGCGCCCATATAGATACTCTGATGCTGACCTTCCTCTACCGCTTCATGCCCGAGCTGATCCGTCAGGGACATGTCTATCTGGCCATGCCGCCCCTGTTCAAACTGGAGAAGAACAAGAAGGTGTGGTACGCCTACAGCGACGAGGAACTTTCCAGGATTCTCGACGAGGTGGGAAGGGACCAGAACAACCGGATCCAGCGCTACAAGGGTCTTGGAGAGATGGATCCCGAACAGCTCTGGGAGACCACAATGGACCCTGCCAGAAGAGTGCTCAAGAGAGTTCAGTTCAATGAAGAGACAGAGTCCGAGGTTGATCTGACATTTACGATCCTGATGGGCGACAAAGTAGAGCCCAGAAGAGATTTTATTGAAAGAAACGCAAAATTTGTGAAAAACCTGGATATCTGATTAAAATTCTTTAAGAATTCTCAATAGATCCAGATAAAAGTCGTGGGATACGCGGCCATGAGGTCGCAGGATTCGCGTTCGGGTATTTATTTTGTGATTAAAGAGATAATCACTTGCTGCGGAGGAATGATTTAAGGCTCCGAAAGGGATAGAATGGACGACACAATTTTTGATCGTATACAGGAAGTAGATCTGAAAAAGACAATGGAGAGTTCCTACATTGATTACGCTATGAGCGTTATCGCTCAGAGAGCTCTTCCCGATGTGCGGGACGGTCTGAAGCCGGTTCAGCGCAGGATTTTGTATGCGATGAGCGAGCTGAACAACGGTCCGGACAAGCCGCACAGAAAATGCGCGCGTATCGTCGGCGATACTATGGGTAAATATCATCCCCACGGTGACAGTTCAATTTATGGTTCGCTGGTCAACATGGCTCAGCCCTGGTCCATGCGCTACACACTTGTGGACGGCCACGGAAATTTCGGCAGCGTGGACGGTGACGGGGCCGCGGCCATGCGATATACCGAGGCCAGACTGACCAAAATTTCCATGGAAATGCTGGCGGACATCAATAAGGACACGGTCACTTTCGTGCCCAACTTCGATGAGACCGAGAAAGAACCTTCCGTTCTTCCCAGCCGCTTTCCCAATCTCCTGGTCAACGGCACGACGGGAATCGCTGTGGGTATGGCGACCAATATTCCCCCTCACAATCTGAGAGAAGTCGTGGCGGGTGTCACAAAGATCATAGACAATCAGATCGAAGAGGACAGGGAAACCGAGATTTCGGAGCTTCTCCCGATCATCAAGGCGCCGGATTTTCCCACCGGCGGTATTATCATGGGCACATCAGGTGCCATGCAGGCTTATATGACCGGCAGGGGCAAGGTTGTGACCCGCGCGGTGACCAATATCGAAGCCATGCAGAACGGAAAGCACCGCATTATAGTGACGGAGCTTCCTTATCTGGTCAACAAGGCCAATCTGATCCAGAAGATTGCCAATCTTGTCAAGGATAAGAAAATAGAGGGTATTACTGACCTTCGGGATGAATCCGACAGGGAAGGCATGCGCGTTGTCATCGAGCTCAGGCATGATGCCAACCCCAATATTGTCCTGAACAGGCTCTTTAAGCACACGCAGATGCAGGACACCTTCGGGATTACCATGCTGGCTCTGGTCAACAATGAGCCCAAGATCATGAATCTCCTTCAGATGCTCAATTATTATCTGGATCATCAGAAGGATGTTGTGACCCGTCGCACGCGCTACGACCTCAACAAGGCCGAGGAGAGGGACCATATTTTACAGGGTCTGCTCATAGCGCTGGACAACATAGATGAAGTCGTCAGAATCATCAGGGAAAGCCCTAACGTGCAGACGGCGAAAGCCCGTCTGACTGAGAGATTCGGTCTGGACGACGTCCAGGCACAGGCAATCGTGGACATGCGTCTGCGCGCCCTGACAGGTCTGGAAAGAGAAAAACTAGAGAAAGAACATCAGGATCTGATGCTCAGGATCGCCGAGCTGAAAGGAATCCTGGCGGATCCCAAGAAGCTTCTCACAGTCATCAAAGAAGAGATGAATATCATCGCGGATAAATTCGGCGATGAGCGCAGGAGCCGCATTGAGCAGGATGCCGGCGACTTCGATATAGAAGATCTGATCAAAAATGAAAATGTCGTCATTGCCATGACTTCCCTTGGATATATCAAGAGGATGACGGAGGACAATTTCAAGGTCCAGGGCCGCGGAGGCCGCGGAATCAAGGGCATACAGACGATCGATGACGATTATATAGAGGATCTTCTGATGACCAGGACTCATGATTACATCATGTTCTTCACCAACCTGGGAAGAGCCTACCGTCTCAAGGCCTATAAGATACCGGAGGCAAAGAGGACTTCCCGCGGCACGGCGATCGTGAATCTGCTGAACCTGATGCCGGGAGAAAAAGTCACTGCGATCATTCCGATCATGGATGATGACGGTGAGAGAAATAATCTCTTTATGGCAACCCGCGGAGGAATCGTGAAAAAGACACCTCTGAGTGCCTTCTCCAATATCCGCGCAGGCGGTATCATCGCGATCAATCTTCGGGAGGGAGATGAACTGATCGACGTCAAGCAGACCAATTCCGAGAATGATATTTTCCTGGTCTCAAAGAAAGGCATGTGCATCCGGTTTAAGGAGACTGACGCGCGCGAAATGGGTCGCTCGGCGACCGGCGTCAGAGGAATGAATCTGGACGGAGACGACGAGGTCGTCGCCATGCAGATCGACACGCAGGGCGATTCCATTCTCTTCGCGACCGAAAAAGGCATGGGCAAGCGCACCAAGATGGAGGAATTCAGGACCCAGACCAGGGGCGGCAAGGGCCTCAAGTGCTATCAGATCACCCAGAGGACAGGATGCCTGATCGGTGCCAAGGCAGTTACTGCCGAACACGAGATCATGATGATCAACACGGCAGGGATCATTATCCAGCTGCGGGCAAGCGACTTCAACCCGATCGGAAGGATCACATCCGGCGTGAAGATGATGAACCTGGATGAGGGAGTGAAAGTCGTCCAGATCGCGAAAGTCCGTGAAAGCGTGACAGATGACAATTCCGAAAATGGCTATTCGGAAGATGAGGATACTGAAAACTGAAAGTAAAGACCAGAAACCTTCATGAATGCAGGGAATAACCGGCATTCATGAAGGTTTTTTTATGACACGGCCTGTGTAATGTTTTTTCCGTCTTGCGGCGGACACGGGCAGGTCAGAAGGGGAGAATCCTTCCCATTCAGTGGTCTTCCGAGTATATCAGACGGACACGGGCCGGTCGGGGGCAGAGTCCTTCCCATCTGGTGGTCTTCCCCGCACACCAGACGGACACGGGCCGGCCCGGGGCAGAGAGCGGCGCGGCTGTCTCTACCCTGTTTTTGCTTTATTCAACTCTTAGGACATAGGATATACTCACAAAAAAAGGAAAACAGAGTCATATGGGGGTTGATCCAGGGATAGATATTAAACATTAGTTGAAATTGTCAATATCAGAGAAACAGATTTGGCGATAGTAGCAAAAAATGTACAAAAGGAAGGAAATTTCGGCTTGCTACATTGTTAAAAATTGCATAAAATATATAGTACAGATGCTACAGATGCAGATAACATTTATATAATCAGAGGAATATGCAGAAAGATATTTCTCTGACAGTACAAACCGGCAAAGGAGGAAACATATATGTCTAAGAAAGTTGTTATTGCGGGTGCATGCCGTACGGCGATCGGAAAAATGGGTGGCGGCCTTTCCACAACGCCTGCAACAGAGCTCGGCGCAATCGTTATCAAAGAAGCTCTGAAGCGCGCGAATGTACCCGCTGATCAGGTTGACGAAGTCATCATGGGCTGCGTTATCCAGGCTTCCCAGGGACAGAACGTTGCACGTCAGTGCACACTTAAGGCCGGCCTTCCGGTTGAGTGCCCTGCTGTTACCATCAATGTTGTCTGCGGTTCCGGTCTGAATGCCATCAATATGGCTGCAGAGATGATCAAAGCCGGCGATGCTGACATCGTTGTTGCAGGTGGTACAGAGAACATGTCCATGGCTCCTTACGCAGTCGAGCAGGGCCGCTATGGTTACAGAATGAACAATGGTGTTCTGGTTGACACCATGATCAAGGATGCTCTTTGGGATGCATTCAATAACTATCACATGATCCGCACGGCTGACAACGTAGCTGAGGAGTGGGGACTGACCCGTGAAGAACTCGATGAGTTTGCGGCTAACAGCCAGCAGAAGGCTGTCAAGGCTCAGGAGAACGGCTGGTTTGATTCTCAGATCGTTCCTGTAGAAGTCAAGCAGAAAAAGCAGACCATCATCTTCGATAAGGATGAAGGCCCTCGTCCCGGCACAACCGCTGAAAGTCTTGCAAAGCTTCGCCCCATCAACAAAGACGGTGTCGTCACAGCCGGTAATGCTTCCGGTATCAACGATGGCGCAGCAGCAGTCGTTGTTATGAGCGAAGAGAAGGCTAAAGAGCTGGGCGTCAAGGCACAGGTTGAGTGGCTCGGCGGCTGCCTGGGCGGCGTAGATCCCCGCATCATGGGTGTCGGCCCCGTTGCTTCCACCACAAAGCTCCTCAAGAGACTGAACATGACCATCGACGATCTGGACATCTATGAGGCAAATGAGGCATTTGCAGCACAGTCTGTCGCAGTCGGCAAGGATCTGAAGTTCGATCTCAACAAACTGAACCTCACCGGCGGTGCAATCGCTCTCGGACATCCCGTAGGCGCTTCCGGCTGCCGTATCTTCGTTACTCTGCTTGCCAACATGGAGAGAACAGGCGCCAAGACTGGTCTTGCAACTCTCTGCATCGGCGGCGGCATGGGCTGCTCCTGCATCGTCAGAGCACTTGACTGATCATTGATCTGAATATACCCGGTTGACTGCGATTGAATCAGTCCCAGTCAGGGCATAGCAGGATTTCTTTCACGGATCATCAAATGACAGTTATTCAGGAACGGTATGACTGTGGACTGATGCCATGAGATGATCAGGATGAAGTGATCAATAAAATAATCAAATAGAAGAGGCTGCTCGTCGCTGAGTTTTTCAGCGAATGAGCAGCCTTTTTTATAATACGACTCGTGTAATGTATTTTCCGCCTTGCGGCGGATACGGGCAGGTTGAGGGGGAGAAGGCGGCGCTGGAGCCTCTACCCTGTTTTGAATATTAAAAGGGATCGATTATTATCAGAAGAAATACCATTCATCCGGATTTCTTTTACTGAGTATGTTTATGTTCTGCTGCGGGGAGGGCGTCTGCTGCCGCTGTTTCTGTTTCTGCGGTAGGAAGTTCTGTCCCTGTTTCTTTCCAGTGTATTGGTTCTCGATTGTGATGAAGAGTTTCCGGCCCTCTGTTTTTTCTTCCTTCTCCTGTCTCGTCTGTTCCTCTCATCAATCATACTGCGGATAAAGAATATCACACACAAGATAATGGAGACTGCGAGTACAAGTGGCAGGAAGAGCAGGATGTTGAGATAGATTGAGCCGTGTGCCCCTGTGTGGGCAAGGGAAAAGATCAGGGATCTGAAGCCCTTTATTTTCTCCGCGACTGTATTTTCCTTGTCAGAATCCTTTTTTTCCGATTCATGAAACAGCACGTCAGCGGTTGCAATCTCATAATCATTGAACTTGTAGTGGATCACTCCCAGGATCCTTGTGCCGTTGTCCAGAATGTGAGAAGGATCTTCACCGGAAGAGCCGTCGCCCTGTTCGTAGGTAAAGCCTGTGATTTCGGCATTCAGGTCTGAAAAGGAGGATTTTTTCGGAATCATCAGAGTAGCATCTTCAGGAATCCGGCAGGAAGAAGCTGTTCTTCCGAAAATATCATCTCCGGCTAAGAGGAAATCGGGGGATTTCATCAGGAACCGGGTTTCTTTTTTGGAGATTTTGACCTTTTTGAAATTTTTAAACCCATACTCCAGAAGATCCATCGTGTCGTAGTACTCATAGGGAGGTTCTTCCCTCATGATCACGCAGATCAGGCTCACTTTGTCCCGTTTCGCATAGGTGACCAGAGTCTCGCGGGCCTGATCGGTATATCCGGTCTTTCCTCCGATCACGCCCTCATAGTAAATCTGTTCTGTGAGGAAGTCATTTGTGTTCAGGAGCCAGAAATCATCCGGCTGTTTTTTGGACTTCTCAAAATGATAATTCATTTTGGACATGTACTCGATCAGTTCAGGATACTTGTAGGCTTCCCTGGCAATCAAAGCCATGTCACGGGCGCAGGTGTAGTGATCTTCTTTATGAAGTCCGTTGGAAGTGACAAAGTGGGTGTTTTTGCATCCGAGTTCCTCAGCCCTCTTGTTCATGAGGTCAGCGAATGCCTCTTCGCTGCCTGAAACACGCTCTGCCAGGGCGACAGCCACCTCATTTGCGGACGCTACCATAAGGCCGTTCAGAGCCTCATCCACGGTGATTGATTCCCCGACATCCATTCCTATATTGGAGCTTCCGGGTTCAATTCCGAAGATGGCATTCTCCGAAAAGGTGATTGTATCGGTCAGATCCAGGTTTTCATAGACCAGAAGAGCAGTCATGATTTTGGTGATACTGGCAGGATACAGATGCTTGTCTATATTTTTTTCATAGAGAATCGTCCCGCTGTCCGCGTCCATGACGATCGCGCCCGCGGCCCCTACCGCGGGACCCTTGGGCCAGCCGGATACCTGATTTGTCTTTATGGGCTGTTTTTTATTATATTCCAGTTCAGCTGCATAGTCTTCCAGCCCGTCAGCTGAGAAGATCGCCTCACCATAGATTACATTCGGATCATCTTTTTTATCTTTTGCCTCCGCGGTGAGCGGCATGGCAGCAGACGCGAAAGAGAGGATGACAGCAACGAGGAGCGCTGTCGAACGCCCTGCCAGACGGGACAGTCTGACAGAGAGATGATCACGGATTCCGGAAGACGCTCCGGGGAAAAATGATTCTCCGGAGACAAAAGGAGTATTTTTATTATTAATTTTATCTTTCATATATTTTCAATCAGCTTTTATAAGGCGCTGCTGTCACCGGGCACATCTTTTTGATCAGCTGCTGTAAGGCGCTGCTGTCACCGGGCATATTTTTTTGATCAGCTGCTGTAAGAAAATGCTGTCCACTGTGTATTTGCCCAAGATAAATGTTTCAGGTGGATTGTCTGCGGCGCAGGATATACTTGCAGATTTTATTTCCCTTTTTCGAAAACTTTTCTTCATATTCAGTCATGATATTTCCGGCATTCATGGAAGGATCATGATGGAGGTCATAGGTAATCTGGGCGATTTCAAATGCGCTCTGCGCAGTTTCTTCCACTGCGAAGTCAAAGAGGCCCCTGTTATCTGTTTTGAATTCGATGACACCTCCCTGAGCCAGAATCTTGTCATACCTTCTGAGATATTCGGAGGAGGGGAGGCGGCGTCTGGCATGTCTTTCCTTGGGCCAGGGATCGGAAAAGTTGAGATAGATTTTTTCTATCTCCCCTTCCGCAAAATAGGTGTTGATCAGCTCCGCGTCTCCGCGGATAAAAAACAGGTTCTGAAGCTGCAGTTCCTCCTGTTTTTCCAGACATCTCAGAAGAACGCTGGAATACTTTTCTATGCCTATATAGTTGATTTCGGGATGTTCCTGTGCAAGCTGCATGATAAAGCGGCCTTTTCCGGTTCCAATTTCCAGATGGAGAGGTCCGGAATTACCGAATACTTCTTTCCAGGATCCGCAGTGCTCTTCCGGTTTTTGTATGACCCAGGGACTGGCGGCGATCGCATCACGCGCGCCGGGTATGTTTCTTAATCTCATATATTTAAAGTCCTTCTTATTAATCTGGATAAAAAATCCTTTTATATTAATCTGAAAAGAATAATCTCTTTAATTAAAAAATATATATATCCTCATTATTACTTTGTAAAAATTATTACTCTGTAAAAATTATTATTCTGTAAAAACAAATCGTTTTTATTTAATCTGAAAAAATCATTCAGCACAAGCTGTATATTTAATAAAGTGACAGCTACCTGTATAATTTGCAGAAGGTCATCTGCTGATCAGCGCGCTGTTTTATATTAATCTGTTTTCAGAAATGTCAGTCCCGCGCCTGCGGTTTCCGGCATGGTCTGAAAATAGAGAAAAGAAAGAGCATTGAATTTTATTGTACCACATTTTTCAGGCTATGTTATAATCGATTAGTGTCTGCCTGATAAATAGTTCCATACTTTTCACTTTTACACACCCTCGATAGGATGTGTATAATAACACATTTATCAGTGAATGACAAAAGAATTGAATATGAGAATTTAAAAAACTGTAAACAGGAGGCTATGACCACAGATATGAAAATATTTATGGGGAAGAAAGTAAGACCCTTGATGGTTTTTGTATTAGTGTTCTGTGCGGTTGTCACGTGCTCCTGCAGCAAAAGCAGCAGTAAGAACAATAAAATTGAAATACGTATTACAGAACGGGTTACAAAAGACAACACAAAAATTCAGATTCCGGAATTTGTTTCTGAAAATGAAGAAGTCAGCCGAAATCTTAAAGAACTGAATAAAAAATGCCTTAATCTTCAGAAAATCGCGGAGAAGGAAGAAGAAAAAGGATCGCATATGGAAATGCTTTCCTATGTCAATTATGTAAAAGGATATCCTCAGGTTACGGTCATGTGGTATATCCTGGATGATAATACCAGAATATATAATATTATGACTCTGGGAGCGGACGAAAAGAATTCTCTTCCTATAACCAGCAAAGAAGCTCTGGAAATGACAGGAATGAGCGGCGTGGACCTGAGCCTGAAAGTCGGTAAGCTGTCAAAGGAGTCCGGAATCAGAGGAGAACTTCTGTCAACAGAGATGCAGGGATTCAGAATTGATGAGGAGGGGAAAGTAAAGGAAATCTACATGAAACTGGTCATGGAAATCAAAAAAGAGAATGATGTGACGGAAGAAGAGCATTTTTTCTCTTATATTCCTGAGGAAGAAAAGCTGGAAAAACTCTCGCTCAAAGGCTATGAAGTCCCCTGAAATCACTTTCTGAACAGAATTGAAAAGAACAAAATGAAAACCGGACACGGGAATGAGGATCCCATGTCCGGTTTTTAATGGCTTGTCTTAAAAGTCTTGTCTTAAAAGTCTTGTCTTAAAAGTCTTATCTTAAAAGGCTTGTCTTGAAAGTCTTGTCTTACAAGAATTATCTTGAAAGGATTATCTTGCAAGGATTATTCAGAAGAATTATTTCTTCATTTCATTTTCCGCTGCAACCAGGAAGTCTGCCCCGTACTGTTTGCGGAGTCTGGGCTTTTCAATCTTACCGGTGGGATTTCTGGGCACTTCCGCGAAGATGATCTTGCGGGGCCTCTTATAGCGGGGAAGCTTTCTGCAGTACTGATTGACTTCTTCTTCAGTGCAGGTAAAGCCCTCTTTGAGCTGAATGATCGCTGCGGCGATTTCTCCCAGACGCTTGTCGGGAAGGCCGATGACAGCAACGTCGTTGACCGGTTCGAAGGCGTGGAGGAAATCTTCGATCTGAACGGGATAGATATTCTCACCGCCTGTGATAATGACATCTTTTTTGCGGTCTACCAGGTAGTAGAAACCGTCTTCATCCTGCATGGCCATGTCGCCGGTGTAGAGCCAGCGGTCGTTGTCGAGAACTTCCTTCGTAGCTTCGGGATTGTTGTAGTAGCAGATCATGACGCCGGGTCCTTTGACTGCCAGTTCGCCGACTTCGCCCTGCTGGACAGGATTGCGGTTTTCGTCGACAATGCGGCACTCCCACTTGTAACCGGGAATTCCGATCGCGCCCACTTTGTGGATATTTTCGACGCCCAGGTGGACACAGCCGGGTCCGAGAGATTCAGACAGACCGTAGTTAGTGTCATACTGGTGATTGGGGAAGTAGTCCATCCAGTGCTTGATCATGGAAGGCGGGACGGGCTGCGCTCCGATATGCATGAGTCTCCACTGATCCAGCTCATAATCCTCCAGAGAGACATCGCCGCTGTCGATCGCGTCCAGAATGTCCTGTGCCCAGGGAACGAGCAGCCAGACTACTGTGCAGTGCTCCTTGGAAACAGCGTCCAGAATGATTTTGGGAGAGGTGCCGCGGAGGAGGACTGCCTTTCCGCCGGAGACCAGGGAACCGAACCAGTGCATCTTTGCTCCCGTGTGGTAGAGGGGAGGGATGCAGAGGAAGGTGTCATTCTTCTGCTGGCCGTGGTGTTTCTGCTCCATGACGGCGGCGTGAGTAATGCCGCTGTGTTTGTGCAGGATTGCCTTGGGAAATCCCGTAGTACCGGATGAAAAATAGATTGCGCCGTAGTCGTCTTCATCGAGAACAACGTCGGGTGCCTTACTTGAGTAATTGGCGGTCTGGGAGATAAAATCCTCCGCGAAAGTAGGGCAGTAGGGTCCGACGAACAGCAGCAGCCTGTGGCTGATAATGTTGTCCGCGATCTCTTCTATACGGCCGATGAATTCAGGTCCGAAGATCAGGACGTCCGCCTCGGCGAGGTTGACGCAGTATTCGATTTCATCCGCGGAATAGCGGAAGTTCAGCGGGACAGCGATCGCGCCGGCTTTGAGAACGCCGAAATAGATAGGGAGCCAGTCCATGCAGTTCATCAGAAGGATCGCGACCTTGTCGCCCTTGACGATGCCGCGCGCAAGAAGGAAATTGGCGATGCGGTTTGCTTTTTCATCAAAAACGCTCCAGGTGATCTCCGTGCGGAACGGAACCTCATTCCTGGGCTGAATCAGTTCGTATTCTTTCCATGTAGTGAGTCTGGGAACACTGACCTCGGGATTCAGTTCCACGAGAGCGATATCATCAGGGTATTCCCTTGCGTTTTTTTCCAGAAAATCTGTGATGACCATTGAGACCTCCATTGAGAAGTTACTTTGACCGGCTGCTTTTCATATATTCATTCCGGAAAAAACACTATAAGCAACACTATAAGTGTTTCCGGTTTTCGACTAATGACACAGCACACTTTAACGAGTTGAAGTGTAACGCATTTACTTGATAAAGCGAAACTTCTAATACTATAGGCTTTAAAAAGGCAAAAGTCAAGAATATCGGTAAAAATGCCCGGCATATTTATCTGTAAGATTCTGGTTGAATTACAGACAAATATGTCGGGCAGAATTATCAGAAGATAATATCGGATAAAAATAAATGGCAAATCATTAATTATAAACTGTCTTGTGATTAAATCGGGAGAATTCCTCGTGGAGCGTTTATTCTTCATCGCGGGATTGTATCCACGATGAAGAGATTATCCGTCGAAGACTTTTGCCCGTGTATCCCATGACTGAAGTCACGGGTATTGCGCGATGAAGAAAAAAAATCCGGTAAAGTCAGTAACTGCTGATTTTAAAATCATCCGGGTTTTCCGCCGCATGGATGTCCCGGATCTGTGCCTTGTAGCTGAAGCTGTCGCTGACACGGATCGTCACGGTATCTCCTACTTTGTGTCTGAGAAGCGCTTTCCCCAGGGGTGATTCGACACTGATCAGGCCATTGAGGGAGTCCTGACGCATGGTGCTGACGATTGTATAGACTTCTTCCATGTCATCTTCCGGGATATAGATGGTGACAGTTTTGCCTATTCCCACTTCATTCTCTGAGGATTTGTCTTCAATGACACGTGCCGTTTTGATCATTCTCTCCAGATAACGGATCCGGCTTTCATTGCGGTTCTTTTCACGCTTGGCAGCATAATATTCGAAATTTTCACTGAGGTCTCCATGTGCCCGGGCCTCCTTTACATCTTCGAGCAGACGGGGGCGGACTACAAGCTTCCTGTGCTCGATTTCTTTTTCCATTTCGGCGATATCGTTTTCTGTGAGCTGATTAAACATTTTTGCGGTTCCCTCTTTTCCTGTTCTTGTTACAAATATTTTATATATGTTTTTCATCGCATATTTGTTCCGTATGTGATTCACAAAAGGAGTATTGTTTTCAGCATGGCCGGAACGCTGTAACGACATATAACAAGCATGATATCACAGTTTTTGTTCGGCTTGCAAAGACTAATACAGAAAGATATAATGGATTTTATTGTTAAAGGACAGGCAGGTTTCCGGATATGAATCTCAGGTATGGAAAAGCTGATGAGAACGTGCTGAAGCGTTCAGTGGCGGATGTGATTCTCCATGAGCGTCAGAAAATCGCGGCATATGATGAGTTAAAAAAAGATGCAGGCGGCGGTCCCGCTCAGGGCGGTTCTGACAGGACCGGAGGTCTTTTTCCAGAGAATCCGGAAAGAGATTCTGCAGCGTCTGCCATGATGTTTCCGAAGGATCCGGACAGGAATTTTGCGATATCCGCCGTTACATATTCGGAAAAAAATGCAGGTGGATTATCTGTAATCCGGGTTGTGAACAAACTTGCGGCGGACAAGATCAGGGCATGCACATTTTTCCCGGTGATCCTTCTCCCGCCAGGATTTCAGGAGGAAGTTCTGAGAGAAATCATGAAGCAGATCTGCTCGACGGCTTTTTCCCTGAATGTAGAGATCGGTCAGGTGCATATTGAGGTGACGGATGCGGTGACGCGCCCGGTCATCACCGGAAGCGCTTCCGGAATTTCTTTTGACCGACTGATCAAAAGTGATGGAAGCGGGCTGGCTGCGGATCAGGAAGAATCCGGGCATGATAACAGCCTTGGAGCAGACGCAAGATCCGTCTATAAAGATTCTGTCCGTAAAGATTCTGTCTGTAAAGATTCTGCCTGTAAAGATTCTGTCTGTAAAGATTCTGCATGTAAGGATATTGTGGCCATTGGATGGATCGGTCTGGAGGGAAGCCTTATTCTGACCTCGGATTGCAGAGAGGAGCTGAAAAAAAGGTTTTCCGCCTCTCTTCTTTCCCGGATGGATATGCCTTTAAAAGAGTTGTCCGTTATGAGGGCAGCTGAGATTGCGGCCTCAGAAGGAGCCGGCCCCATGGCCAACCTTTCTGACGGCGGTTTTATGACGGGACTTTGGGAACTGTCAAAGAAAACGGCAGGCGGACTGGAGACTGATCTGAAAAAGGTCCCTGTTTTGCAGGAAACGATAGAAATCACGGAATTTTTCGGCATTAATCCATATATGATGGCATCAGAAGGATGTCTTCTAGCCGCGGCCGTTGACGGAGACAGGCTGGCTGATCGTCTGATGGAAGAAGGAATTTTCGCGGTCAGGATCGGATCTCTGAACGGCACAAAGGACAAGATCATCAGGAACGGAGAGGAAATCAGGCATCTCGACCGTCCGCAGACGGACTCCCTTGCCCAATACTTTTTTCAGCATTCCTGAGAATCATCCTTTAGGAATAAATCGAAAAGAATACTTGAAAGAATCGCTTTCAAAGCATAACTTTGAGAGAATAATTAAAAGGAATAACTTTAAAAATAATGACTTTAAAAGGAATGACTTTTAAAAGAATTTCTTTAAAACTAATAA
This sequence comes from Lachnospiraceae bacterium, assembly GCA_045117315.1. GTDB lineage: Bacteria > Bacillota > Clostridia > Lachnospirales > Lachnospiraceae > CAG-791. Next base: position 25,529 of record JBGUNJ010000005.1, read on the forward strand.
ATTCAATCAGAAAATCTTAAAAATAATAACTTCAAAAGATTGATTTCAAAAAACAACACTGTAAAGAATTACTTTTAATTTCAGATATAAGAATAAAAGAAGATCAGAAAGGATATGAAGAATGGATACTTTAAAACAGAAAATCCTGGGAATTATTGAAAAAAACAGCCGCATTGATATGAAGGAACTGGCAGTACTGCTCGGGACCGGTGTGGAGCAGATCCTCAATGCCATGCAGGAAATGGAAGACGACGGTATCATCTGCGGATATCACACCATGATCGACTGGGAGAAGACCGGAATCGAGAGAGTTACGGCTCTGATCGAGGTTCGTGTGACTCCCCAGCGCGGCAAGGGCTTCGATGATATCGCCGAGCGCATCTATAAATATCCCGAAGTGGACTGCACATATCTGATTTCCGGCGGATATGACCTCATGGTCATTCTGGAGGGAAAAACCCTGAAGGAAGTCTCCGCATTTGTATCCAATAAGCTTTCCACACTGGACACGGTCATCAGCACAGCCACTCATTTTATCCTGAAAAAGTATAAGGATCACGGCACGATCATGGCCCGGAAGTATGAGGATCAGCGGGAAATCATTTCTTTTTAATGCTTTAAAAGATGTCTTATAAATAATCTCCAAATAGATGTCTTAATGGTTTTTAAAAAGATGTCTTAATTGATTTCTAAAAAGATGTCTTAATTGATCTCAAAATAGATGTTTTAAATGCTTTCTGCATATGTTATCTGCATATGCCTCCTGCGGCGCGCAGCAGTACGCGATCTGTCTGTTGTAAGGTGACATGCGGCTGTTTCAATGTGACCGGCAGCGATTTTGAAGAAGGTGAAAAGATGGAAAACGGAAAACTGCTTTCGGAAAAGACTGTTGGGCTGAAGCCCTCCGGCATCCGTAAATTTTTTGATCTGGTCAGCGAGATGAAGGACGCCATTTCCCTGGGCGTCGGCGAGCCGGATTTCGATACTCCCTGGCACATCAGGGATGAGGGTATTTACTCTCTGGAAAAAGGGAGAACATTCTATACGTCCAATTCGGGTCTGAAGGAGCTGCGTCAGGAAATCTGCGCCTATATGAAGAGGACACAGGATATTGATTATGTGTGGGACAAGGAAGTGCTGATCACGGTCGGCGGTTCCGAGGGAATTGACCTGATGTTCCGAGCCATGATCAATGAGGGTGATGAGGTGCTGATTCCGCAGCCGTCCTACGTTTCCTATGAACCATGCGCGATCCTTGCAAACGCAAAGCCGGTTATTATCAATCTGAAAAATGAAAATAATTTCAGGCTTACACCTGCGGAGCTGGAGGCGGCCATCACACCAAAGTCCAAGATTCTGGTCCTTCCTTTCCCCAACAATCCGACCGGCGGAATCATGGAAAAGGAAGATCTGGAGGCCATTGTCGATATCATTATCAAAAATGATCTCTATGTTCTCTCCGATGAGATTTACGGAGAACTGACCTATACAGGAAAGCCTCACGTCTCCATAGCCTCCCTTCCCGGAATGAAGGAGAGGACGGTCGTGATCAACGGTTTTTCCAAGGCCTACGCCATGACAGGATGGCGTCTGGGATTTGCCTGCGGACCGCAGGAAATCATCGCCCAGATGACCAAGATCCATCAGTACGCGATCATGTGCGCGCCCACGACCAGCCAGTACGCGGCTGTCGAGGCTCTGCGCAACGGAGAAGACGATGTCAAGATGATGCGGGAGTCCTATAATCAGCGCCGCCGTTTCGTCCTGCACATGCTGTCCGAGATGGGGATTCCCTGCTTTGAGCCGCTTGGAGCTTTCTATCTCTTCCCCTGCATCAAGGAATTCGGTCTCTCCAGTGAGGAATTCGCCAACAAGCTGCTGGAAGAGGAAAAGGTCGCCATTGTTCCCGGTACTGCCTTCGGTGACAGCGGAGAGGGATTCCTGAGAATATCTTACGCCTATTCCATCGACAATCTCAGAAAGGCTCTGACCAGGCTGGGAAAATTCGTGGAAAGACTGCGCGCGCAGAAGCAGTGATTTATTATATATATGATGTCTGGGTCAAAAGGTGGTTAAAGAAAATCCGTCTCGTAATATGCACAAACACCTTGGACACGCTCTCGCTCAATCCTCGCTGGCAGCGGTACTAAGGGCGCTAAAAACCAGCGCCCAAGTACCAGGCACGCAACATCTCCTTCGGAGCTGCGCAATGGTCCTGCGGTCGTTTGTGCATATTGACGATACTCAGAGCCTTTTCGTGACTTTTACCTTTACATCATATCAATAGTAATATCAACGTCAATATCGATAGCAAAATCAATATCAATATCAAAAAAACCGGAAATAACGATATCAATGACAATATCTATATTTTTCAATATTGTTTCAATACAGGTGGATTTATTCCTGTTTGTTGATCATCGTGCGGTCGATGACTTTGGGAAGGAAGTAGCGGATCTGCTTTTTCCACCAGGGCCAGTCGTGGTTGACATCGTATCCCCAGAAATCGCACCATGCGTTGATCCCCTTGGCCTTGAAAATACTGGCCAGCAGAAGCTGGGTGCGGATCCCGTCCGCCTCCCAGGCGCCCTGACCGACGCAGAAAATGAGGCTGCGCTGGTTGTAAATGCTGATGTAGTGGTGATTCGTGGGCATATTCTGAAGGAAATGCACCGGGGAGTTGTCGTACCAGTTGCTGTTCATCCAGCCGCCGGTGAAACAGGTGGCGTCATAGATTCCGGACATGGCGATACAGCCTTCGAACAGATCGGGGCGGCGCAGCGCCACGATTCCGGCATGCATAGCCCCGAGGCTGCAGCCGACTGCCACGGGCATTCTGCCCGAGTCATTCCGCTGTCTGATGAAGGGGACGACTTCGTCAACTATATAATGATAATACTGTTCCTGAATATAGCCTCTGTGTGCCTTGTCGCCGTACAGATCCGACCAGCTCTCCTTGTCAACCGTGTCAACTGTAAATACCTGAACCTGTCCGCTGTCTATAAAATCGGCGATCGTGTCGATCATCCCGAAATCCTCGAAGTTGGTGCACATGGAGTCCTGTGTCGGAAACACAAGGAGCGGAAGTCCTTTGTCGCCATGGATCAGGATGTGCATATCCCTGTTGAGGGAAGTGCTTCTGTGAGTGAACAATTCTCTTTTCATTTTTGATTCCTTATCTGGTTGTTATGCTGCTATGTAAAAAATCCGTTTATACCGCAAAAAAAAGCTTCTCCGACCGCCATGAACCGGCGCGTAACTGCCTGCGGTAATGCTCCTGCTATATTATCCTTATCATGCAATGCTTTTAGCGGCTGCGGGAGAAGCCGCGTCATTTCACTTTAACGGTGTACTGTAAAAAAGCAACAACTACATTATAACATGTTCACATAAAAAGGCACTTAATTTCAAGACAAATTCCCTAAAAAATGTATATAATCGTTACAGTAAAGTCCCGCCTGAACCCCGGGTCATCCCGCGGGTTCTTCTCGCGAAACTTCTGGCTGCATATCGAAAGCCTTGCGCGTAAGTACAAAAGGGTACACTGTCAGTGCGGGATTGCTGCGGAGGAAGAATGCTATGCCCTTAACGGAAGGCGTTTTTTTGTACGAAATTGAAAAAGACCAATATAAAAAGAGCGGGGATTCACTCTGCGCTGTCGTCACGGGGACTGAACAGGAACGCCGATTTCTTGAAGTACCTGAAACGCTGGGGGGATTTCCTGTCAGAAAGATCGCTCCCCATGCCCTGAGCGACAAAAAGAGTCTGAGGGTGGTCTCATTTCCCAGGTCTCTGCGTTCGGTCGGTGCTTTTGCGCTGCACAAATGTCCCCGGCTCCAGGAAATCTCGCTTCATGACGGGATCCTCGACTTCCACAATGGTGTCGTGAGGCAGGATTCCCGCCTTCACAGGATCAGGCTCACAGTCCATGACCATAACTACACTGTCATGAGAGATATTTTGTCGGATACAGACGCAAGGCTCCGTTTTTGCCTGCAGCTGCCGGACGGTGAGGCCAGGCTTTTATTTCCCGGCTACGATTACTCTTTCAATGAAAATACCATGGCCAGGACTATCCAGTTTTCCATTCTGGGTTCCGGAATGTTTTACCGCGAATGTGTACGCCGGAAGGGAATCGGCTGGAGAGAGTACGACCGGCTGTTTCCCAAAGTCATCCCGGACGATGCCCATGCGGCAGCTGAGATCGCGGCAGACCGTCTGCTCTATCCCTATGACATTTTGCCGGTTCACGCCGCGGCTTATGAGGATTATCTGCGCAGCAATGCCCGGGAAGTACTGCTGCAGTTCACCGAAGATATTGCGGCGGACCATACCGCGGGAGGAGAAGAGGATGCATACAGGCGCCTGAGGCTGATGGCAGACCTGGGACTGATCCGCGAAGAGACGGCGGATCCTGCCCTCAGGGCTGCAGCCGCGCGCAACATGACCGAAGTCTGCGGTATCATCATGGCCGGCCGCGAGGCGACTTTTAAAGACATCTGTTCCGTCCAAAAAGATGACCGCCTGGTGCTCGAAGAAGAGGATGAAACCGCCTGGAATGCAGACAGGGACTCTTTTGACCGTGAGATTACAGGCGGTAAGATCATAAGCGGTAAGATCATAAGCGGTAAGATTACAGATGAAAAAATTCTAAGCGGGGACATTCTGAGCGCTGAGAGTACAGGCGGTGAAAGCGATAGAACAGATATAAGCGATAAAGGTGATAAAAACCATAAAAGCTATATAAGTGATAAAAGCTATATAAGTGATAAAAGCGATATAAGTGATAATAGCCATAAAAGCGATATAAGTGATAAGAACGATATAATCGACCAAAACTTTAGAAGCTCTGCGCTCAGTCTGGATGACTGGTAAAGCCGGGGCGGGAGGGAACGTTTAAATGGGAAACAGAGTGGAACTGGATGAGATGGGGAAGAGAATTCTGGACGCCTCCAGAACAGAACTCTATCTATCCATGCGTTTTCTGGGACCGGCGCTTCACAGCCTGGGATTCATCATGGACCTGTCGACCACAACAGTCGGGACCGACGCGGCTTATATCCGCTTCAACCCCAACTACATATTCAGGCTCTATGTGGACCGGCCCAGACTGCTGAACCGCACCTATCTCCATATATTGCTGCACTGTGTCTTTCGCCATATGTTCACCGCAAAGGAAAAGGAAGACCGGGAACTGTGGGATCTGGCCTCCGATATAGCGGTGGACTATATACTGGACTCCATGGATTACAGCGCTATCGCCGAACTGACTCCCGAGTTCCGCCGCCGTGTGTACGACCGGCTGGAATCCGAGGTACGCGTCCTGACAGCCGAGAGGATCTATCAGTATTTTATTGAGCGAAAAAGGAATTATCTGGAAGAACTGCAGCTCCGGGCGGCTTTTGCCCTGTGCGACCACAGCTTCTGGGAACGCATGGAGGATGAGGAGGACCAGCCGGAAGGAGGCGGTGAGAAAAGCGGAGACCAGCCGGAGGAAAACGGCCGGCAGACCGGTGACAGGCAGGAAGAAGAGAAAAAGAGGCAGGACAATTCCGAAGATGAAAAGAACCGGGACCGGGAAAAAGACCCATCTCCGGACATAGAGGACACAGAGAACAAAGAGGACAGAGGACAGGAAAAGGCGGAAAAAAACAGAGACCGGCACAAAAACGGGCAGAAGAATGATGATCACCGTAATTCCGGATCCGGTCAAAACCGGGAAAATTCTCCGGAAAACAGGGATGACTCCCGCGATGATCCCGACAGCAGCCTGCCCCGCAGAGAATCGGAAAAAAAGGCCCGCCGCCTGAAAAAAACTTCTCAGGAACTGGAAGGGGAATGGAAAGAGACGTCCAGACGCATGGAAGCGGAAATCCTGGCTATCGGCAAAGAAGCCTCAAAAGAGAGCGGAAGCCTGGACCGGATCCTCTCGATTTCCAACCGCCGCAGGACAGATTACAGGGTATTTCTCAGAAAGTTCGCAGTGCTGCGGGAAGTGACGTCAGTTGATCCTGACTCTTTTGACTATGGATTCTATAACTACGGCCTGGAGGTCTACGGCAACATGCCGCTGATCGAGGAAAATGAGTACCGCGAGGTAAACAAGATACGAACTCTTGTGATCGCGATCGACACTTCCGCCTCCTGTCAGGACGTGCTGGTGCAGCGCTTCATCAACGAGACGGCGGCTGTTTTGAGGAGTATCGGGAGATTTTTTGATTCCAGTGAAGTCCACATCATCGAGTGTGACGAACATGTACAGAATGAGATCATTGTCCACAATATCGGCGAGCTGGAGAAATATGCCTCTGAATTTCATGTGAAAGGAGGCTTCGGAACGGATTTCCGTCCTGTCTTCTCATATGTCGAGGAAAAGCGAAGGACCGGTGAGATCAGGGATATGGAAGGTCTGATGTACTTTACTGACGGAATGGGGATTTATCCCGAAAAACCGACAGATTATGACACGGCATTCGTCTTTTTCAACGATGAAGAACTCGATGACGCCAGGGTGCCGGACTGGGCTGTGCGTCTCTATATAGAAGGTGACAAAATCCAGCAGTCTCATTATTGAAACAGCGTGCCGAACCCCGGAACGTCAAAGCTGTCGGCAAGTGCATCACCGAGTGCATCACTGAGTGCATCACTGAGACAACAAAATACATTGGACCGTGTCATAAAAAAGCCGCACCGGACAGGCTTGTCCGATGCGGCTGCTGATTGTCTGGGAGACTGCCGGCATTGATCAATATTTCCGATAATCTTCGATCACCTTCGAGACTGCCGGCTTTAATCAATATTTCCGATAATCTTCAAGATTGCCGACATCTTACTGTAATCTCTGCCGATGACTCAGCAAAAGAATTCAGCAAATGGATTCAGCAAAAGAATTCAGCAAAAGAATCAGTAGAAATTAAACCGATAATAATAGTATTTTGTGGGAAGGGGAACGGTCGCGTAACGTCCGCCCTGAAGACTCCGGGAAACCACTTTGACATAGTAGTTTACATATTTTTTGAGTTTTGCGCCGCGATACTTGTCAAGAAGAACACTGTTGGCAGAGGCTGTGGAAGTCTGTTTATGAATGTACCATTTTCCGCTGGTATTCAATGTCATAAAGACATTATATCCGTTTGTTCCGGTAATTCTGTTCCAATTAATCCTTGCCCTTAATTTTGTCCTGTCAGGCATATACATTGAAAAACTGTGAGGCGAAGGACAAATATAAGCGGTGTTGGAGAAATTACCGTATTTCAGCAGGCTGCCCGAACTGCTCATTTTGAGCGCATACACCCTGGCTCTGTAAACCTGGGAGGAGTTCAAACCGGTGATGGTCATGTAGGACTTTGTGGACTGAAGATATCTCTTGTTGCTGCCGTTCTGGAAGGCGATTTCGACTTCATACAGGTTGGCGCCCTGAACAAGATCCCATCCGATCCTGCAGGATGTGAATTCACTGTTCATCCATCTGATAAAACGGAAGTTCCTCGGAGCGGCAAGCCCTGCGGCTTCTGTCGGCATGACGAAGGCAGAGGTTGAAATAAGTGCGGCAATCAGAAGTGCCGACGCAAAGCGTTTTAGTGTTTTTAACATATGCATATTCCTCCTTTTTGGTAAACGGAGAGAGAAAACGGAAGAGAACAGAATATGCTCAGGCAGGTTCCGGCATCCCTCTATGTTGATACTGCAGTAAAAAACAGCTTTGCAACTACCTGATTTAATAATAATGTTCAGAAGGAATAGTGTCAATATTTCTGCTATTGAATAATGACTTTTACCAATATCTGGTTATTATTATCTGGATATTCCCCGGTATAATACAATGATATATGCTGGCATTCAGTCAGTATTCCCCAGAATAATACAATGATTTATGTTGGCATTCAGTCAATATTTCCCGGTATTGAACAAATATTTACGCCGGTATTTCCCGTATTACGTAATGCTTTATGTACCTGATTTAAAAAGAAATCTGCTCACACAGTACAGACCTGGACGAAACAGAAAGCCGCACCGGACTGACTTGTCCGATGCGGCAGCTGTTCATGATGTATTCCTCCTTTGGGTAAATAACAGGGGAAAGAAAAGAGAACAATACTCCCGGGTTGTTTCCGTTCATCCCCTTAAACGTTATCGCTGCAAATATCCTGTTCTCCCCGTTCTCGGGTAATATAAAAGACAGGTTTTCCTGACATACAGCAGCAGGTGCCGGTGGCACCTGCTGCATGGTTAAGACATAATTTGAAAAACAGGATTTGCAGAGATAAAGTCTGCTATGGCTGAAAGCCTGCACAAAGCATTTGTTTCCTGCCGGTCTGATGTATGAAGTAATTAACGAATCTAATAGAATCAGAAGAAGTAGAAATAGCCCTGGAAGAAACCGGTAGGAACAGGAACTGTGACATACCTTCCTCCCTGTATACTTCTGGAAACGATCTTGTAGTAGTAGTTTACATTCTTCTTGAATTTGGCGCCGCGGTACTTGTCAAGGTAGACAGTGGTGGCAGTCTGGCTGGAAGTCTGTTTGTGAACATACCAGGAGCCGCTGGGATTTGTTGTCAGAAAGACGTTATATCCGTTGGACCTGTTTACAACGTTCCAGTTGGCCCTTACTCTGGGTTTTGCCCTGTCCGGCAATGACATTGTAACATTGGTCGGTGAAGGGACGATGTAGGCAGTGTTGGAGAAATTACCGTATTTCAACAGGCTTCCCGAACTGCTCATTTTGAGCGCATACACTCTGGCCCTGTATACCTGGGTGCCGTCCAGATTGACGATGGTCATGTATGACTTTGAGGACTGAAGGTATCTCTTGTTGCTGCCGTTCTGGTAGGCGATCTCGACTTCATACAGGTTTGCGCCCTGAACAAGGTCCCATCCGACCCTGCAGGATGTGTAACTGTTATTCAGCCATCTGATAAAATGGAAGTTTTTAGGAGTGGCGAGTCCTGCGGCTTCTGTCGGCATGACGAAGACAGAAGCTGAAATAAGAGCCGCAACCAGCAGAGCCGACGCGAGGCGCTTTAGTGTCTTTAACATTTTCATATTCCTCCTTTTAGTTAGCCTCAGAGAGAAACGGAAGAGAACATGACTTGCTCAGGCAGTTTCCACTATCCCTCCGGAGATGGTACTGATATTATTATTAAATTTAATTACCTTATTTAATAATAATGTTTACTTATACTGGTGTCAATAATTCAGATATTGTAGAATGGTTGTTATCGGTCACACGTTACTGTCCGCGCCCTGTCGATGGCGTGGACATGTAACGCTGCGTTGAGCTGAAGGTTGAGCTGAAGGGCGTTTTTTATCGGTCAAAGATCGGGCCGGAAGGGAAAACGCCGGGATTGGAGAGTGTTTTGAACATTAAAGAAGCAAAGACAGAAATCATTCATACTGTTCAGGCTTATCTCGATAAAGACGAGACTGGTGCCTATACGATTCCGCCGGAGAGGCAGCGTCCTATTCTTTTGATGGGACCTCCCGGCATCGGGAAAACTGCGATCATGGAACAGGTGGCGGAAGAGTGCGGCATAGGCCTTGTCTCTTATACCATAACCCATCACACCCGTCAGAGCGCGATCGGTCTTCCCTATATCTCCCGCAGGATCTACGGGGAGAAGGAATACTCGGTGACCGAATATACCATGAGTGAGATCATTGCGTCTGTGTATGACCAGATCGAGGCGTCCGGCATCAGGGAGGGGATTCTCTTCCTCGACGAGATCAACTGCGTGTCCGAGACCCTGGCGCCCACGATGCTGCAGTTTCTGCAGTACAAGACCTTCGGCGCCCACAAGGTGCCCGACGGCTTTCTCATCGTGACTGCCGGCAATCCGCCGCAGTACAACAAATCCGTCCGCGACTTTGACATCGTCACGCTGGACCGTCTGAGACGCATAGATATTGAAGAGGATTTTGCTGCCTTCAGGGAATATGCCTCAAAAGCCGGTATACATGGTTCTGTCATGGCCTATCTGGGGATCCGCGGCAATCATTTTTATTCGATCAGGACCGAGGTGGAGGGCAGGCATTTCGTGACTGCCCGCGGTTGGGAGGATCTGTCCCGCACGATCCAGGTCCACGAAAAGAGGAACCTTCCCGTCGATGAACAGCTGATCGTACAGTTTCTGCAGGATTCCGATATAGCGCGCAGTTTTGCCGCTTATTACGATCTCTACAAAAAATATAAGGACGTATATCGTGTACCGGATATTCTCGAGGGCCGGTTCTTTCCCGCGAAACCCGACGGGGCCGTACAGAAGACCGGCGGGGAAGACGCAGCCGGGACTCCTGCAGGGACCGCTGTCCCGGCGGGTGCCCGGGGCACGGCGTTTGATGCCGATGAAGCGATCGAGATCGATCCGGTGCGCCTTCAGGAGATGAAAGACGCTCCCTTCGATGAAAAACTCAGCCTGATCAGCCTGCTCATTGATGCCCTCAGTCAGTCTTTTGCCGCCTGCGCGCGGGACAGGGCAGTGCAGGAATTGATCATGAAAGAACTCGGACAGGTGAGAGGGGCGCTCAAGGAAGCGGATGCCTCCGCCGCCCTTAACAGCCGGGATGCGGGCGCTGCTGCTGTGAATGACAGGAGCGAAAGGATCCTGGCAGCGCTTCGAAAGAAAAAAGAGGCAGGCATTCCTGTTCCCCATGAACAGGAGAGAGTGCAGAGGCTTGCCTGCCGCGCCCTTGATGACCTTGCGCGGGATATGAAGGAAAAAAGCCTTGAAAGGGAGGAAGACTTTTCGCCGGAAAAGCAGTATCTTCTGATCAGAAAGTGGTTTGCCCAAAGAGAGGAAGAGAGACAGGAGCGGATCCGGATATCCGGAGATCATCTGACCAACACCTTCCGCTTTCTTTCCCGCGTGTACGGGGACGGACAGGAAATGGTCCTGTTCCTGACAGAACTGGCGGCGGGATATTACAGCCTTCGGTTTATCAACGAGCATGGGAATGAAGCATATTTCCGCTATAACAAAATGCTTCTTCTGCGGGACCGCCGCAATGCTCTCCGCGACGAGGTGATCAGGCTGATGGACTGAGGGCTGATCCCGCGTTACAGTACAGACCGGCTCGAAACTCGAGGCGTTTTTCGCGGCTTTTTCGCGAAAAACCCGAGTTGTACGGCGTTTGGCGGCGCG
>JBGUNJ010000006.1:0-65167 GCA_045117315.1 Lachnospiraceae bacterium
TTATATAACGGAAAAGTACGAAAATATGGGATTTATTGAGGTTTATGAAGGAATATAGAGATATGAAAAGGCTGTTTATCCAACGATTCCTAATTTCATTTATCTCTTCATCTCCTTAAAAATGCTTTAAATCAATAGTCTGCGGCTTTGCGGCCTTATTCCACACAGACTTCTTTCCCAGGACTTCTTTCCCAGGACTCCTTTCCCAATAAGAAAAGAGCCCGACAGAACGTCATTTATTATAACGTAATCGAACTCTTTTCTCAATCTCTTTCCGCTATCAGATCAGCTCCGTCAACGAAGTAAAACGCAGGCCAGTAAAACGCAGGCCAGTAAAACGCAGCTTCGTCATCCGGCTTTCCTCTTTTTCTTTAAATCAAATAACAGCAGCGCGATCAGCGCAGCAATGCCGAATATTGATAAAATGAATCCTTCTTTTTTGTAGGGCATATGATATCGGAAGCGGATCTTGTGTGTTCCTTCAGGGACAACAATGCCCGGGTACCGTTCATTTACGCAATGAACTTCGACTTCATGGCCATCAACATATGCTCTCCATCCCGTCGAAAACGGCGTGGCAAGACAAAGCAGCTTGTCACTTGAGAGAGTGATTTTTCCACGTACATAATCCGTTCCAAACGCAATACTCTTAAGCGTATTCTCTCGCAAACCCTGGATTTTTTCTTTAAATCCCTCCATAGGTATTCCATAAACATCCAGGCTTTTAAATGAGTAAATACCTCTCGAAGGAAAAGTTATTGTAATCGAAGAAACCGGTTTTTTTGTATAACCCAGATTCACAATAAAGTCATGGCGTCCACTGGAAAAACTGCTGTCAGGCTGTTTGTAGAGGAATGATTTCTTTAACCCTTCCGAATTTTTGATTTCGATAGCCACATCCTGTATTTCATCCCAATAAAGCTTGTCTTTCCGCATGGAAATCTGTTCATTTCGTGACAGCATCTTCCAGTTCGTCTTGTTATAAAGTCTCAGCGGATCAACGCTGTCATCACCAAAATATAAATCGTACTCAGGAGTCGGTGAATATTCCAGTCCGGTAAACCCGACATACGTTTCTGAATCCGTTATTTCCTGATTCAGGGTTAAATGGATCTGTGCATTATCTGCCGTTGTGACAAAGCTGTTCTCTTGCTGTGATATTTCTATCCCCACTGTCTCAAGATCATATGGCACAAGATAATCCGGCATTTTCGGATCTGCTTTTTTAACGCCATCCAAATCAGTGTCAACATATGCTGCTTCAAGCTGTACTTCCTGTTTTTGTACCGGATTAAAAGAATCCCAGACATCTTTCAGAAAATATGAGTCATAACAATAGGCAATGGGCAGTGCGTATTTATTCTTATATATGGAATATTCATTTTTTGCTTTTTGCGATATCTTTTCGCTTTGTTCATCACTTAATGAATCCACTCCCAGTTCGGTTTTCAGATTATTGATCTGCGTTTCCTCCGACACATCCGCGTTCACTGTTTCCTTGAATGTAAATCCATATGGAAGTTTTAAAGTATCATCACTCCGCACGGAATAATAGTTGACAGCAGACAGGGCAATCGGTGTTGAACGATCATCATAACCCATATAGTTGAAAAAGGTCGATTCTCTTAAATCCAGAGACGTTCGATAATTGTTCATATAAGGGTTCGATATTGTCCAAAAATACTGTGTGCTTGATATTTTGTTGAAAATATTGGCATTAAATGTAAGTGATCTGCCGGACATTCTTGTGAATTCTAAATCCGACATTTCACTGATCACTTTTGCCTCATTGTTTTCCCATTCTTCCCATATTTTCCCATTTTCTTTGAACTCGGAAACATATTTCCCCGTTCCGGGAGAAAACTTCCAGAATGCAATATTGATCACTCCCAGTGAGGCCAGCAGGAGCATAAGGATCTGCCGCCGTACAACGCCGTTTTTCCCCACGGAGCCCTCTTTGATAATAATAAGCGCGAGAAAAAGCATCGGTATGGAAGCAAATGTAGATGAAGTCCGCGATTTATCGAAAAGCAGACATATGCCATAGTATGCAGCGGAAATAATTGTCAGCATGATCCATTGCTTTCCGGACAATGAGATCAGGTCGTCCCACTTTCTGACCAATATATATGCGCAAAGGAGTACAAACGCCCATGACCAGCGGTTTGACATATATGACATGCCATTTAAGAATCTCCCTCCTATAGGAAGAAGCAAAATCACAATGCATATAGCAAACAGTACCTTCAGAAACCGGTCTTCTTTCTTTTTCAGAAACAGAACAATAACAGACAGTATGGCAGGAGGGGTCAGTCCCAGATACACCCAGTATTCCGTATTTTCAGAGATCGCTATCGAGGGTAGTTTACTATAATAGAACAGGGGATACAGCCAATGAAACGGCATCGATACCGATAATCTGCTGTCCTGCAAAAAAATCATCAGCACAGGCAAAAGAATAATGCCGGCAATACAGACGCCGATTACAGCCATGACGCCGAGATGCAGAAGCTTAAGCACGCCATTTTTCACATCCCTGCCGTAGACAAAGACCAGGCGAATGACCGCATACACAACCGCAAGTATAACAATTATATAAAAGAAATAAAAATTACTTGCCGCGGACACAGCTGCGCTGACTATGAACATATACGGTTTTTCTTTCCGGATAATCTTTTCCATACCCAGGATCATGAAAGGAAAATAGATCATCGGATTCAAAAAATATGGATGCCTTGCCGCATTCGTCAATGCCCATGTACAAAAACTATACGCTATTGTACCGGTCATAATGCCGTATCTGTTTTTCTGTCCGGTTCCGAAACAAAGTACTGAAAATGCCACTCCCGCTAAATAAAGCCGCAATATACAGGAAAAAGAATAAAAATGATGCATAAATTGTGTCGGGATAAACACCGACAATAAAGCGATGGGATCACCGATAACGTAATAATGCATCGCGTTAACTATGTCGCTGCCTTCACCAATATAAAAATCCCAATCCTGCAGAACAAGCTTGTGATAACGAAACAAATTCTTAAAGATTCTTCTGAGGTAATTCCCGTAGTAGGCAAGCGCCTTGAAATGCTGGGCCCAGCCATCGCCTTCCCATATCAAAGATTTTCCGGAGAAAATAAACCATGAGTAACAAAAAAACGCCACCACAAGAAATATAACCGTGTACAAAATGTAATAGTTCCGCCTTTTACCATTCTCCGCAAAAGACGACCTCCAGAATGATCTTATCATCAAATGATCCTCTTTCTTTCTGTAATACAAGCCATTATCAAAAAGTTTTAGCATTGACCCTTCAGTTTATTTCATATTTACGCTGTTCCCGCAAATAAAAAAGCAACACGCGGTCAGAATGATAGATATCCTCTGTTCCTAACCCGCGTGCTTTTCCTCTTATATCGCCAGTTTCATTTTCAAGTGCTCCGCATTTAATAAAGTTCAACATCGATGACTCGATGACAATGCAGTTATTTCTAAATATACAGTTTATGAATATTCCATGTCAAGCATAAGCAGATTTAATCTTTTTTCTCCGCCCGGTCCTGAGCCAAAGTGGTTCAAAATGCTGTCATTTTTTCACCTTTATCTGTATAATTAGTTTGTCGGGGATTCGTCTCCCTATATTCCTGTTTCTGTCCACTGCCGGACCGCTCCATCTGCCCCGACGAAGAATAAAACCCGGCAGCAGTGATATGTACAGATTGGGGTATAGCTGTGTCTGCATCACAGACTGATTCTTACAGCTCTGTGTGCAGCTTAAACAGCCGACCCGGAAATCCGGAATTCAAGATCCGGAATTCAATAGACAAAAAGGATGTGATTATATGAAAAAGCTGATTCTCCTCGGTTCAACCGGTTCCATAGGAACCCAGACCCTCGACGTTGTGCGGGCTTATCCCGACCTGTTTCAGATTTCCGCCCTGGCTGCGGGCCAAAACACTGCCGCTATGGAAGCCCAGATCAGGGAATTCCATCCCGGCATTGTCTGTATGTGGTCTGAAGAGGCCGCAGCGGACCTGCGTGTCCGAACGGCCGACCTGAATGTGGAGATCGTCTGCGGCATGGACGGGCTTCTAAGACTGGCGGAACTCGAGGAAGGGGATATTTTTCTGAACGCCGTAGTGGGCATGATCGGGATCCGTCCCACTCTGGCTGCGATCGCTGCCGGAAAGACCATTGCCCTGGCTAACAAGGAGACTCTGGTGACTGCCGGCCATCTGATCATGCCCGCCGCGAAAAAGGCGGGTGTGCCCATTCTGCCGGTCGACAGTGAACACAGCGCTATATTCCAGTGCCTGAACGGCGAGCCTTCCAACAGGATTTCAAAAATCCTGCTGACCTGCTCCGGTGGCACTTTCCGCGGCAGGAAGACTTCTGATCTCAAAGGAATGCATGCGGCGGACGCGCTCAAAAACCCCAACTGGGATATGGGGGCCAAGGTGACCATCGACTCGGCAAGCCTGGTCAACAAGGGCCTGGAAGTGCTGGAAGCCAAATGGCTTTTCGACGTAGATGTGGACGATATAACCGTTGTAGTCCAGCCCAAGAGCATCGTTCACTCCGCAGTGGCATTTGTCGACGGCACAGTCATGGCACAGATGGCCATGCCTGATATGAGGCTTCCGATCCAGTACGCCCTGACATATCCGGACCGTCTGCCTCTGGATATCCCGCCTGTCGATCTCTTCGAACTGGCTAAAATCGACTTTCTGCGTCCGGACACTGAAACCTTCCGGGGGCTTCCTCTGGCCTACCGCGCCGGTCACGCAGGCGGCAGCCTTCCTACAGTCTTCAACGCCGCCAACGAAGAGGCTGTATCCTGGTTTATGAAAGACCGGATCGAGTTCCTCGACCTGTACAGACTGATCGAAGCGGCCATGGATGCCCACACTGTGCGTCCCGATCCTGCTCTTGATGAGATCCTGGAGATTGAGAAACAGACACGCGCTTTCGTGAGGGAAGAAATCAAAAAGATCTGATGCCGGTCTACAGTATCGTAAGAAATGAATGATCATAAGGAAAAAGGGCAGAGGAGGCAATATGAACTGCAATGCAGTTCAATATTGCCGCCCTCTGCCCCCGACCGGCCCGTGTCCGCCGCAAGGAGGAGAATACATTTCACGGGCCGTGTCATAAAGAAAACAGCAGGATCCGCCCTGTCGGCCAGGTTCCTGCTGTTTTTATTCTATATTTTTTTCCCGGAAAGGGCACACTATCCTAAACTGTCTCCACAGTGAAAACTGTAACATCTTTTACAGAAAAGAACAGCTGCACCTTCAAAGAGAAAACAGTCACATATCCATTTCTTATAGAAAAATCATAAGAGAGCAGCTGCATCTGAAGCAGAAACTGCCGTTTGTCAGATAACAGTCTCCGGCACTCGTAAAGTGACGGTTTCTGTCTCTTGCAGGACGACAGTCTCCACAGCTTGTAAAGTAATGGTTTCTGCCTCTTGGAGGATGATAGTTTCCGCCGCTTGTCAGATGACGGTATCTTACTGCTCGATCACCAGAATGTCTACAAAACCTGTCACGTCAAAGATCTCCATGATGTCGGAGTTGACGTTGCAGATCTTCATGCTGCCCTGCTTGTTCATGGTCTTCTGGGCAGAGAGAAGTACGCGGAGTCCTGCGGAAGAGATATAAGCCAGATCCTTGAAATCAAAGACCAGCTCCTTGACGCCATCCAGTGAATTATGAAGCTCTGTTTCGAGTTCGGGAGAAGTAGTCGTGTCAAGTCTTCCTTCCAGACTGATTGTAAGTTTCTCACCTTCCAGGTTCTTATTGATGTTAAGCATAGAAAAAAGTACCTCCTGATTCGTTTTCGTTAAATATCGATGTCTGCAAATGTCCGGGAACGCCCTGTATCTGCAGCCGTTTTCATAACTGTTTTATTAATATACCAGATATTTTCAAAAAATCAAACATCCAGACGCTGTCTTTCTACTAATTGTGCAAAGTATCCGTTCTGGTCGATCAGCTGTTCATAGGTTCCTTCTTCCAGAATCTTTCCCTGATTCAGGACCAGGATCCGGTCACAGTTTTTAATGGTGCTGAGGCGGTGGGCAATGACGATCCTGGTGCATTTGAGGCCGTCCAGGGCTTCCGACACCTGTCTCTGTGTCTTGTTGTCCAGGGCGCTGGTCGCCTCGTCAAAGATCAGGATCTTTGGGCCCGGAGCAATCGCCCTGGCGATCATGATCCTCTGTTTCTGGCCCCCGGAAATGCCCCCCTGGCCTTCGCTGATCAGGGTCTGCATGCCCATGGGCATTGCCCTGATGTCATCGGCTATACCGGCCATCTCAGCAGCCTTCCAGGCATCGTCCAGGGTCAGATGCGGGGCGGAGATCACTATATTGGAATAGATATCCCCCTGGAACAGTCCGCCGTCCTGCGTCACTGTACCGATCTTGCGCCTCAGAGAGCGGAGATCGACCTTGTTGATATCTTTTCCGTCGAAATAAATCCCGCCTTTCTCAGCCTTTTCAAAACCCAGCAGCAGACGCACCAGTGTACTTTTTCCACAGCCTGTCTTTCCCACGATCGCGATGTATTCACCCGGACGGATCTTCAGGCTGAGTCCGTCGACCACATAGGGCATGTCTTCATTATAGCGGAAGTACACGTTATTGAGCTCGATCGCTCCCGACAGCCTGGTCAGGATCTCCCTTCCGTCTGACATCTCGGGCTCCGCCTTCAGGAAAGGTTCCGCCATTTCCAGGACCGGCTTGATCTGCGCAACCTGCAGCACTGTGCCCGCCATGGAAGTAAAGGCACCCATCAGCATGCCGTAGGCGGCATTAAATGCCATATACTCCGCGGGAGACACCCGGGTCGTGACAGCAGTGTAGTAAATCACGATCGTTCCCGCAAGGGTGACTGCTGTCTGGATCGTAGAGTTGATTTTGATAAAAATGGGCGGATTGTAGGTCAGGGCCGCACCCTTTGAATAAGTATCAGCCCATTTGGCAAAAGCTCTTTTCTCGGCGCCTGCCAGTTTAATCTTCTGGACTCCGCTTATAAGGGCATAAGTAAGTCCGCTCTCTTTGACACTGCACTCCATGATGTCCCTGGTCCTCCTGATCTGCATCAGGGAAGTCAGGATCATGATCACGACGGTCGAAAGGACGACCAGAACAGCCGGTACCGTGAGTGCGGGTGTATACTGAAAAATTTTCGTGATATACAAAAGTGAAGTAAACGAAGTGAGACCGGCAGAGAGAGCCGTTCCCATCAACAGAGAGCAGAGCTGATTGACAGCATCGCTGCGGCTTGAGAGCTCACCGGCACTGTATTTCTTGAAGAAAGAAGCCGGAAGGCTCATAATGCGCATCATCATGGCGGAATCCACAGGTATGGATGTCTTGATCTCAAGGCGCGTCCCCGCCATCAGGTCCGCTATCTCTATGAGTCTGGTGGAGACAGCTACACAGAGCATAAAGACAGCCGTCCCCCACAAAAGCGACGGTTTTCCGCTCTCCAGTACAAATCCTGCCATCATTTTGGTGATGCCCGGCATCAACAGTCCCATCAGGGTGCAGAGCAGGTTGAAGCCGAAGACTATGATCAGATCCCCTATGTTCAGGCAGTTCTTCATGAAAAGCAGAAGATCCGGAATCCCGATCGACCGCAGAGGAAGCGGTCTGTAAAAGCAGATCGCGTCCCTGCTGAATCCCTCCATGTTTTTTTTGTTGACAGAAATCTTGCTGCCGTTACTGTCACGGTAATAATATCCCACCAGTTCTTTCGGGAAAAGAGCTATGGGGACTCCGTCTTCCTCCCGGAAGGCTATGACCGGCCCGAATCCGTCCTTATACCAGTTTTCCTTGAGTTCAACCACTCTGTACATGAGTCCGTAAGGGCGGAGCGCGTATTCAAGCTGTTCTTCCGGCTCTGTGAGTGACTCGGGAATATCCACAGGCTTGCAGTGATAATACTTGAGGATATCGTCGATCGCATGTTTCGTGATGATCCTGTCATCCGCCAGTGTGTCTCCGTATCTGTTTCCGACGACCACAGAGGCCATCCGCAGGATCGAATCCTCAAACCGCTCCTGGTCGCTCTGTTTTCTCTGCCTGATCTGGCTGTCAAACCATCCCAATCCCAATCCGGTGCCTCCTTTCCTCAGTCATTAGAGATGAGTTCTGTATAGTAACCGCCTTTGGCATATAATTCTTCATGCCTTCCTCTCTCGATTACTTCACCGTGGTCCATTACGATGATCTCATCACAATCCCTGATCGTAGACAGACGGTGGGCGATGACAATACATGTGATGCCCCTGTCTTTTACCGCTTTGACAAGTTCATATTCCGTTTTCGCGTCCAGGGCGCTGGTAGCTTCGTCCATGATGATGATAGTGGGATCCTGTGCCAGAACACGCGCGATCTCCAGCCTCTGCCGCTGTCCGCCGGAAAGATCTTTTCCGCCTTCGCTCAGTTTTCCCTGATATCCTTCTTTTCTCTGTATGATATCATCATGAATCTGCGCGTCCCTGGCGGCCATAATCACTTCAAAATCTTCAATGGTCTCGTCCCACATCCTGACATTGTTGGAAATTGTATCTTCAAACAGGATAATATCCTGGTCCACAACCGCAAGGGAACCCCTGAAAACACTGCGGTCAATGTCCTGGATAGGTTTGCCGTCGAAGAGGATCTCGCCGCTCCATGGCTTATACATGCCGGATATCAATTTGGACAGAGTGCTCTTGCCGCAGCCCGAGGCTCCAACGAAAGCGACCCTGCTTCCGGTTTTCATTGACATGGAGAAATTCTCGATCAGGGGCTTACCGAGCCTGGAATAGCCGAATGTGACATTTTTGAGTTCCACATTGCCCTTGAGCTTTTCATAGTCCTGTTCCGGGTCAAGAGGATCATCTTTGTAGAATTCATCGTCGGGATACTGCATGACATCCTCGACACGCTCCATCTCCGTCCGCATCTCCTGTATGGTCTGGCCGGCGGATATGATCGTTGAAGCAGGCTCCATAAAGCTGCTCATAAAGCCCTGGAAGAGAAGAATGGAA
This sequence comes from Lachnospiraceae bacterium, assembly GCA_045117315.1. GTDB lineage: Bacteria > Bacillota > Clostridia > Lachnospirales > Lachnospiraceae > CAG-791. The sequence goes on from JBGUNJ010000006.1 coordinate 9,043, forward strand.
CCCAGGGAAAACTTTCCCTGCATTGTCAGAAAAACACCGATGACCAGAACGACGTTATCCGCGATGACGGAAAAGAATGCGGGAATGACCCCGTAATATGCGTCTATTTTCGCTGCCCGGACCTCCTGGGCGCTGACAGAAGCCTGATATCCCGCCCATTTGGCAAAAAAACCGTATTCCGCGCCGCTGGCCTTGATGGTCTCCGCCATCTGGATGCCGGAAACAGTCGCGGAAGCCAGTTTTCCTTCGTCGCGCATCTGGACCCGGGTGACATTGATCCGCTGATCACTGATGATCTTGGCAGCCAATGCATTGACTGCGACCGTGGAGATACCCACCAGCGTCAGAAGGACACTGTAGCGCAGCATAAACACAAGGTAGACGATCATCATGACCACATTCAGGACCAGCGGAGTCAGCGTATCCACCAGTACAGTAGCTATTTCCGCATTGGTTCCCTGTCTGAGCTGGATATCTCCGGCCATTCGCTGTGAGTAGAACTCCATGGGGAGCTTGAGGGTCTTCCATATAAATGTGCTGTTCCCGATCACAGACATCTTGCCGTTGATCTTCAGTGAGTAGATATACTGAGCGGCGCTGACGATGATCTGAATGAGTCCAACGGCTGTCATCAGAGCGATAAAAGGCATGAGCAGATCCCGGTTCTCCCCGGTCAGCAGACGGTCCATGAAGAAACGGGTAAAACCCGGGTTGATGATTCCGAAAAGGTATGTGATCAGAGTCGTCAGAACGACGAATGACACAGCCGCTCCGGCTCCCCTGAGCCTTCTGGCGGCAAAGTCCAGTGTGCTCTTCTTCTTTCCGCCGGGCACAAAATTCTCCGAGGGCGTGATCATCAGACAGATCCCGGTAAAGGCCTCGTCAAATTCGTCCATGGTCACTTTCACGCTTCCCCTTGCAGGATCGTTCAGATATGCGTATTTTCCCTTAAAACCGCAGCAGACCACAAAGTGGTTGAAATTCCAGTGAACGACGCAGGGAAAAGTCCCCTTCTCGCGGAGGGCTTCCGGCTCCATCTTGTAGCCGCCCGCATTCATTCCGTAGTTTCTGGCTGCCATGAGGATATTTTTCGCGTTGGACCCGTCCCTGGAAACGCCGCAGTCTATGCGGACCTGCTCCAGGGGCACCCATTTGCGATAATAGGCCAGGATCATGGCCAGGCAGGCCGCTCCGCATTCAAGCGCCTCCAGCTGCATGACAACCGGCACTTTTGCCCTTCCTTTATGTACAGGCTGTACGTTTTTACTGCTCAAAACAGCTCCTTTGTAAAATACTCTGTAAAATAGACTCGTGAGACTTTGTATAATATTCTGTAAAAAAAGACTCGTGAGGTTGTCAGTTGATCAGAAGCTGAATAATTTTTGTCTGGCGGTAACCCACTTTGACATCATAGATTCCGTCGGGAACACCGGCATTGGCGGCCGCTATGATCTGGCCGTGTTCATCACGTCCGATGGAACTGACCACAGTCTTCACATCACCGACGGATACAGACATGCCTTCCTCGATAATGCCGGCGGATTTCTGGTCATCGAATGTGATCGACAAAACACCGTTTTCCGCCTTGGCGGTGCCGGACACAGAACTCTCTATAACCGCGAAACAGCTCCACAGGATCAGTGAGACCAGAAGGATGATCACAGAAGCCATCACGATCCATGTAGAGGGATTCGTCACACGGAGATAATCATTGAGCTGCTCAGGTGAAGTCAGCCTCTCCATACTTTTTTCTCTGTATAAATTATTATTGTCGTTCATCTTCCGCCCTCCTCCCGGTCAGGCTCCTGTTTCTCACAGATCCGGTCTTCTGTTCCCGGTCCCACTGTTCCGGTTCCACAGTTCCGGTCCCACTGTTCCGGTCCCACTGTTCCGGTCCCACAGTTCCGGTTCCCCGGTTTCGGTCTCGCAGTATCGGTCTTACAGATTTTTTTCAATGGTAATGATATTCTGTCCATATTTATATTCATAGTGAATATCATCCACACTCTTTTTGACCATAAAGATACCGAGTCCGCCGATATTTCTCTCTTCCGCCGAGAGCGTTACATCCGGATCCTCTTTTTCCAGAGGATTGTAGGGCATGCCGCGGTCTGAGAGAGTGATAGCGATCCGGCGGGGATCATCCTTTGTCTCGACCCTGATCGCTGCGTCTCCGGTTCCGGGAGCATAAGCATAGCTGGCAACATTGATAAAGAGTTCCTCTACCGCAAGATCCACCTGCATCTGGTCTTTCATGGAGCAGCCGCTCTCTTCCATCTGTTCATCCACAAAAGCAAGAACTTTTCCCAGATTCTCTTTTCTGGCCTCTAAAACCAACTCTTTCATATGATACTCCTCGCTGCCGGGCCGGCCGATATATTTCATACACAGCATTGTAATATCATCAAACTGTGTGGCATCCTTTACAAACGCGCTGATTCCGTCCATTACATTCCCGAGAACCTTCTTCGGTGATGCTGCCGGATCTTTATTCAGGGCCTGCAGCATCCTGTCAGTACCGAACAGTTCCTGGGCGGCATTTTCAGCCTCCGGAACACCGTCCGTATAGACAAACAGGGTATCCCCGGGGTTCAGTTCAAATTCATGCTCTTTGAACCTCACTCTTTCTACCACACCGACGGCAGGAGAATGGCGGTATTTGACCAGTTCGTATTGTCCTCCCTTGCGGCAGACCGCAGGATGCTCATGACCCGCGTTGGCGGCGACGCCTTTTCCGGTGGCAAGATCAATGATTCCCAGCCAGACTGTGACGAACATTTTCGCATCATTCCCCTCCAGCAGCTGATTATTTACTTTGGAGAGAACAACGGCGGGACTGTCCCCGCTGAGAACGCGGTTTTTGATCAGTATCTTGGCGATCATCATAAAGAGGGCGGCGGGCACACCTTTTCCGGAGACATCTGCCATGACCATTGCCATATGCTGATCATCCACCAGGAAGAAATCGTAGAAATCTCCTCCGACTTCCTTGGCAGGATCCATAGACGCGAAGATCTCAAATTCCCGGCGGTCGGGGAAAGGAGGAAATATGCTGGGAAGCTGGCTGGCCTGAATGGATGTCGCCATACCGAGCTCGGTTCCGATCCTCTCCTTTTCGGCAGTGATCTTCGTGATCTCCTCCACATAGCTGACTGTCCGTCTGGAGAGATTGGCAAAGGACTCCGCCAGCACCTGCACCTCATCGCCGGTCCGGAAGGTATCTTCCATGGTAAACAGAGGATTGGTCCCGCTCAGAGAGGAGATCTTGTGTGTCATGATGGCCAGGGGCCTGACGATCCTCTTGCCCAGAATGGAGACACTTACCGCCCCGAGAGCAAACAGGATCAGGAGAAGGATGACCAGGGTCCGCGTTGCGTTTGAAACGCTCTTCCGGTAGGTTGCCGTCGCCTCCGCGGAAATGTTCTCCAGTCCTTCCTCCATCGTCTTCTGGGGAATCTCGGTCAGTTCCCTGTCAACAACAGATACAAGGGCCCATCCGACCGTATCGAGACTGGCTCCCGCCATATAGTATTCTTTTCCGTCGACCGTGACAGTCTCAACTTCTGTAGATTTGCTCAGAGCTTCCCTGATAAAGGAAGACAGTTCTTTATTATCCGTATTTCTGAGATCTTCCGCGGAATCAGCAGTCCTGACCTGGAAAATCCCCTCTTTCTGAGGAGAGAAGATAACATGCCCTTCCTGATTGATGACAGCGATGAATCTTCCCTCCTGGCTCGAGTTCTCGATGGCTTCCTCAAGTTCCTCCAGGAAGAGGTCGGCTCCGGCGACTGCCACAAGTTTCCCGTCCACATAGACCGGGATCGCGCAGACGATACCGATCTTGTCCGTAAACATGTCTCTCTCGACATCTGAAAAATATATACCGTCTGATTCCGCCGCGCCTTTATACCAGGGACGCTGCCGGACAGGAAAATGCATCACCTTCCCGTTTTCACCGGTTTTGGAGGCAGACCGTTCATCCGCAAGGATACAAAAACCGTTTGCGGATGCTATAAAACAGGAGTTGATCCTGCTGTTGGAATAAAAATTCTTCAGCGTTTCCGCCATATTTCCCAACAGGCTGATTTCAGACACAATTTCAGGATCTGACAGATCGACCCCTTCTTCGCTCAGGAGCTGGGCAGATGGCATACCGTCATTTCCCGCGTCCGGAGCCCTCACTTCGATCCGGTCGTACTTCTCAGGACTGCTGTAAAGCACTTGGGCATACTGGGCGGTCATCTCCACCTGCCGCCTCAGTTCCCTGAAGACGTCATCGGCAGCGACCGCCTTGAGCTGAACGTCATTTCCCAGAGTGTCATTGATGACGCTCCGCATTGTCATGGAGGCAGTCTCCGTGATCGCCTGCATTTGTTTTTCATTTGCTTCTGCCGCAACTCTTCTCAGCCTGGACGACTGAACCCCGATGACCGCGAGAAAAGAGCCGACGACAAGAATCATCGTGACCAAAAAGACATTGAAAATCTTGTTCTCAATTCCTCCGATCACGATATTCATTACTTTTTTCATACCTGAGCTATGACCTCGTGTTCACAAACATGTATGATTAAAGCTGCGCGCTGCTTCGCGCGTCCCGCGCTCTCACAAACCACATAGTGTCTGTTATCGCCCCACACAATCGCATCCCGATCTTTTTTGCGTATAATGCGCAAAAAATCTCTCTATGGACTGCCAGGCAGTACATTGCTCATAGGGTGGGCTCCCGGAAAAAAGGCTTTCCCCGCTGCTTTAATCACAATTATTTCAGCTGGTAAAAACCAATCTTTTTGTACACCTTCCGAAGTGTCTTGTTGGCTATGTAGGAAGCTTTCTGAGCCCCCTCCCTGTAGACGGAATCAAGATATCCCTTGTCCGCGATCAGCCGCTTTGCTTCCTCCCGGATGGGTGTGAGGGTATCCAGGACTGCCTCACCGACGGCGGGTTTAAACACTCCATATCCGACTCCTTCAAACTCACGCTCAATCTCCTCAAAGGACTTGCCTGTAATAGTGGCGTAGATATTCATGAGATTAGCGACGCCCGGCTTGTTCTCCCTGTCGTAGCGCACGCAGTTCTCTGTGTCGGAATCCGTGATAGCCCGCTTGAATTTCTTCATGATCACATTGGGCTCGTCCATGAGGAAAACACAGCCCTGAGGGATTGACTTGGACATCTTCTGCCCGGGAGTCGTCAGGCCGTAGATGCGGGCGCCCACTTTGCTGATGAAGGGTTCCGGAACGCGGAAGACTTCGCCGTAAATGTTGTTGAAGCGATTGGCAATATTCCTGCACAGCTCCACATGCTGTTTCTGGTCTTCACCGACAGGGACATAGTGGGGCTGATACAGAAGGATGTCAGCCGCCATCAGCGAGGGATAGGTAAAGAGGCCCGCGTTGATATTGTCCTTATGCTTATCGGATTTGTCCTTGAACTGTGTCATCCGGGTAAGCTCGCCGAACATTGTGTAGCAGTCAAGCACCCAGCCCAGCTGTGCGTGGGCGGGGACATGGGACTGAAGAAAAAGAGTGTTCTTCTCAGGATCCAGTCCGCAGGCAATATAGATCGCCAGCATTTCCAGCGAACGGCGGCGCAGTTCTTTAGGATCCTGCCTGACCGTGATCGTATGCATATCCGCCATAAAATAATAACAGTCATACTCGTTCACACGATCCGCCCAGTTTTTGATCGCCCCGAGATAATTTCCCAGATGCAGATCTCCGCTCGGCTGAATACCGGAAAGCATGATTTTCTTCTCATCTCCCATGTCTCAAAAAACCTCCTGAAAAAATCTTTCTGTCTGATTCAAAATCTGTCTGATTTAAAGACCGCGTCTTTCCTGTGCGCGGCTGAAAATGTATAAGTCTGTGAACTGTGGTCATCACCGCAGGTTTCCGGCCGCGCAGCCCCGCGTCAGCGGGATCAGCGCGTGATCAGTGTGCGGTCAGTGCATAAGCCCGCAGGAATCGCATTTCATCCGTCCTCCGCTGAAGCCTGTATGCCTCCTGATCTGTCCGCATCTGGGGCAGAACATCCCCGGGCCGCCAAGATCTGAAACTGACACGGCACGCAGTTCATCCGCCGGCAGATCGTTGGAGCCGGCACTCATGGACGGCGCGTAGGATCTGGCGCCTGTCCCTGTGTCCCGCCTGCTGCCGCGGCTTTTCTGATTCGGTCCGGATAAAGGATCTGTTCCGCCGTTTCCGCCCGTAACATCTTCCAGATCGCTGAAACTGATTTCCTGCATTTCTGTCTCTTTCTTTTTTTCCATATATTTATTATATCCTCTGGCCTGTCAACCATCTGATCCAGACCTGTTTTCACGAGAATTTATAATGAAATCTCACGTATGGCTTTGTACCTCAGGTGCTCCTGCATATCACACAGCGTTTTGTTCTAAGGCTGCATCCGGAATCCGCGGCCGCGGCAGACACCGGGATTCTTCCCGTAGTTTCCCCGGCTGAGGATTTCCACACAGTTTACAGTATAACTTTATATCCGGACAATTTCCACTGTTTTTACATACGACACGGCAACTCGGCACGGCAGCTGTCACAGCGCCTGCCGGGTCCTCCGAAAATAATGAACGGGTGTCAGAACAGGGTAAGGCAGCTTCTATGCCCCCCCGGCCGGCCAGTGTCCGCCGCAAGGCGGAAAATACATTTCACGGGCAGTGTCATAAGGACAGGTTCTGTGCCGCACCGGGTGCGTCACAGAACCTGTCCCTTCTTTAAAAGTCATTTTTCACAGCTGTCTCGTCCGGCAGCTTTTTACGGCTGCCTGTTGCCGGAGCTGTATTCTTTTTACGTTCAAATTCGTTTTTTTGTAAATTCCCTGACAGTGCACCGTGGCTGCCGGCAATGCGCCGCAGCAGTCGTGCCTGCGTCAGGAACAGTCCGTACCCGCGTCTGTTGTCAGATCAGGAAGCTGTCCTTGACCGCGTCTTTGAGCGTCCACATGCGGTTGAATGTATCGCCCTGCACCTTGAAGAAATGTTCGTCCGCGTCAGGGAAGATGCGGGAGGTAAACACCGCGTCACCGTCGTTGACAAAGATCTCGATGGAGCTGCTGTCAATAAAAATGCGCAGGTGGTGGAGTCCGTTTTCCAGAGGCCTTGTCCGGCTCTCTCCCTCGGACTGGTTGAAGCGGATATGCATTCCGCTCCTGTCAACGGTGATTTCCTTCTTCTCTTCGTTGTAGTCGATGAAGAGACCGCCCTTGCCGTCTTTGTCGGTAAACATATCCAGACGGACATCGCCTTTTCTGCAGTCCAGTTCCACCTCGGCAGCGACAGGCAGTACGAAGCACCCCGCCTCGTTGGGATTGAGCGCTATTTTTTCCTCGCGAAGCTTTTTGAGTTCAGGCAGAGGCTGCTGGATCAGTCGGCGGCCGCGGACTTTGAGTTCGCGGGGAAGAGTCAGGCAGCCTGCCCAGTCTTCTTCATCGGTGGGATATTCGACATCCGGAACGCCCATCCAGGCGATCAGGATGGCCTTGTCGACGTCCTGCAGGTTGTTGGCGCAGGCCGCCGCATAGGAATCAAATCCGAAGTCCAGGACATGGAAGGCGCCGTCCGGTGTAAAGGTCAGGGTATCCCAGTCCATATGTCCCAGAATATATCCGTTGTGGTTCTGGCTCTGTCCCCGTCCGGGAAGAGTCAGGTGCTGGGGGCACAGAAGGAGAACGTCCTGGCCGCCCAGATGCTCGATCGAAGGGCACTCCCACATATCGCCGAAGGACTCGAATCCGGGTACCTTGAGCTCGCCTTCAAACATCCAGCCGTGCTGCAGGTCTTCGGAGGAGTAGACCAGAATGCATCCCCGTTTATCCTTTGTCTGGGCTCCGATGATCATATAATACTTGTCTTTTCCGGGGATGCGGATGATCTTGGGATCGCGCTGATGCTCTGTGTAATCGGGATTGGCACCGAAAAGAGGCAGTGGATATTTTTCCGGCCAGCCGTCATTGCCCAGACGGGCCAGGCAGGTGTATGCATGGCGGGTCCAGTCGGCATCGCGGTGATTTCCTGTATAATACAGATAAATCTTATCACCGATCGGCATGGCGGAACCGGAATAGACGCCCTTATTGTCATAGCCGTCCTCCTGATCGGGCAGGAGGCAGACGCCGAGATTCTTCCATGTGATCAGATCTTTGGAAATAATGTGATACCAGTGCTTGAGGCCGTGGACAGCTCCCCAGGGGCACCATTGATAGAAAAGATGCCATCGATTATCGTGCCAGACAAATCCGTTCGGGTCGTTCATCAGGCCGGTCACAGCCTGATTGTGAAAGTGCTGCCGGTACACTGAAGAGGAGACCTTTTTATAGAGTTCTCCGAGTTCCTGAGGATCTTTCAGATAACGGTACTTCTCTTCCCTGGTCCATTCTCTCATGTGCGGTCCTCCTTTCTGTCAAAACCTCACATTGCGAATACTCGTTGACGATTTATTCTCAATAATGAATGATCGAAATCATGATGACGCGGCCTGCAGTCAGGTCATGAGCCTTTACCGGCATGAGTCCTTTCCGGCATGCGCCTTTACAGTCCTGATCCTCTTCTGTCATAGGCTTTACAGTCTTGAGCTTCTTCTGTCATGAGCCCTTGTCTTCACAGGCCTGCAGCGGACCGGCACACGATTTTTCTCAATTCATGAGAGCACAAATTTTTCGATGATCTCTCCCACGCCTCCTTCGTCATTGGTCGCCTCAGCCACGTAATCACACTCGCCCCGGATTCCCTCGAAGACGTTCCCGACCGCGGCTCCAAGCCCCGCGGCGCGGATCATAGTGATATCGTTGACATTGTCTCCTATGGCGAGCGTGTTCTTCATATCTACACCCAGGATCTGAGCGAGCCGCTCAAGCCCTGCTCCCTTGCTGACGCCCGCCTTGTTGAACTCCAGATACCTGCCGCTGGAATAGCTCACCTCACAGTCTCCTGTGATGTGCGCCACCCTTTTCTCGATCTCATTGAGATACTCATATCCCTTAAAGTCGTTATATTCATAGAGCACCTTGATGATCTGCTGGTCCTTTAAAAAGGACAGGTCAGGGTCATCCACCAGGATATAGTCCATCCGGTTTTCAAGGAATTTTTTCTCGTCCTCATTGAGCTTATATATGTACACAGTGTCCTGCGTATAAATATGCATACAGAGCCCGTACTCCACACCCTTCAGGTAGAGTGCGTTGGCCAGTTCCCAGGAGATGCCTTCCAGATAGAGCACGCGGTTTCCTCTGTTCTCCGTGATCGCGCTGCCGTTAAAAGAAATCGAATACTGATCCGGGAGGTCATACAGACCGATCTCCTGCAGTGTATTCTGGAAAGACATATATCCTCTGCCTGAGGCACAGACAAACTTTACACCTTTCTTTACAGCTGCGTGGATCGCTTCTATATTTCTTTTACTGATGGTTCTGTCCATGCACAGTAAAGTTTCGTCCAGGTCACAGGTAATAATCTTATACATCTGTTCATATTTCCTTTCTGTGGCAGTCGGCGGACCCGATTCAAAAAAAGCGCGGAACCAGGTTGTGTTTTTCCGTTTGTTCCGCACTTTTTCGTTTTTGAATCGCAATGGCGGACGGGCTGCAGCAGCCGCCTTTTCCCGGTCAGCCCCTGGTGCGGTTGCGGTTGAAATTGATCAGGCAGCCGGCCTTGACGATTTCTCTCTCATTTTCGGTCATGTCCTGAATATAGAGATCGATCTGCTCAGCCTTTCCGTCTTTAATGACATAGGCCTTGATGTCGGAGAGATCACCGTCCATGATCTTGCGGATTCCGGGAACATAGATGTAATCACCGATCCCGAAGGCATCGGGCTGGCCCTTGAGGTGGAAGGGGATCATGCCCCAGTTCATGACGTTGGAACGATATCTCTTGGTCGCGTACTCCTGCGTGATATTGGCAAGACCGCCGATCACTCGCTGGCAGGATGCCGCCTGCTCGCGGGCGCTGCCGTCGCCGGGCTTGTTGGCATAGACCATGGATCCAATCTCGATCTGCTGAACGTCTACATCTTCAGATCCGGGAATGGTGTGGATGACCTCATATACAGCCTGCAGAGCCGGATCCTTCTCAGCGGCGTTTTTGCCTGCCGCGCGCCAGCGCTCTGTCTGGTCAACTTCCTTGGATCTTCCAACATACTCGGGGTCCCTTCTGGAGAGAGTGAACTCCGCCAGGCCAAGAGGGTTGGAGCGGAAGGAGGATGTCTCGCCGGAAGGAATCAGTTCGTCAGTTGTAGTGACATCGTCCAGGATCTTGGAGCAGACCTTGAGCAGAATATTGTCCGCAAGAGGCTCAAGTTCAGGCCAGGGCTTAATGTTGGGGCCGTCGAAGAGTTCGACAGCGGGATCGGCCTTGCCCCATCCCTGATAGACACGTGCCCTGTAGACAGTGTCATCGAAATCATGCGCGGGAACATTGCCCCAGACATCGTATTCTTCCGCGGAAGTAAGAATGCCGCCGTTGGCCGCACTGGCCGCGATGGACCTGGCGTCCATAAGGGCAGCAGCAGCCATCTGGCCGTTTCCGGGCTTGGAACCTTCGCGGTTGGGGAAATTTCTGGTCGTATGTCGGATGGACAGACCGTTGTGCATGGGTGTGTCGCCCGCGCCGAAGCAGGGGCCGCAGAAGGCTGTCTTGACGATGGCGCCCGCCGCCATGAGGTCCGCAACATAGCCCTTTCTGGCAAGGTCTATGAAGACCGGCTGAGAGGAAGGATATACATCCAGGGAGAACTCGCCGTTGCCGCAGGTCCTGCCGCGCAGCATATTGGCGGCCTCAACGATATTGCTGTAGTTGCCGCCCGCGCAGCCGGCGATGATACCCTGCTGAACCTGCAGCCTGCCGTCTTTGATCTTGTCCAAAAGAGTATACTTAGCCCTGCCGTTGGCAATGCGTTCCGCTTCAATCTCCACCTCGTGGAGCATATCCTCGAGGTTGGCGTTTACTTCATCGATAGTGAAGGCGTTGCTGGGGTGGAAAGGAAGCGCGATCATGGGCTTGACAGAGCTGAGGTCCACATAGACACAGCCGTCATAATAAGTGACATCAGCTGGATTCAGTTCCCTGTAATCCTCCGAACGGCCGTGAGCGGTCAGATAGGCCTTTGTGTCCTCATCCGTTCTCCATACGGAGGACAGGCAGGTGGTCTCTGTGGTCATGACATCGACGCCGTTTCTGTAGTCCGTATCCATGGAGGAGACACCGGGACCCACAAATTCCATCACCTTATTTTTCACATAGCCGTTCTTGAAAACTGCGCTGATGATGGCCAGAGCGATATCCTGAGGACCCACATAAGGTGCCGGTTTCCCGTCCAGATAGACTGCGACCACGCCGGGATAAGCCACGTCGTAAGTGTCTCTGAGCAGCTGCTTGCCAAGCTCGCCGCCGCCTTCTCCGATGGCCATGGTGCCGAGCGCGCCGTAACGGGTGTGCGAGTCAGAACCCAGGATCATCTTTCCGCAGCCTGCCATGGCTTCACGCATATACTGATGGATGACGGCAATGTGCGGGGGAACGTAGATTCCGCCGTATTTCTTCGCGGCACTCAGGCCGAACATGTGGTCATCCTCGTTGATCGTGCCGCCGACCGCGCACAGAGAGTTGTGGCAGTTGGTGAGCACATAGGGAAGAGGGAATTTTTCCATTCCCGATGCGCGGGCTGTCTGAACGATGCCTACAAAAGTGATATCGTGGGAAGCCATCGAGTCAAACCTGATCTGCAGATGGTCCATATTTCCTGAAATATTATGAGACTTCATGATCGAATACGCGATCGTTCCCTTCGCCGCTTCTTCGGGACAGGGTTTGCTTCCGGTCAGCTGAGTGACCTTCTCCGCTTCTGCCTCCGGAACGATCTCCGTACCGTTCACAAGATAAATACCGCCGTCATATAGTTTAATCATCTCTTTACCTCCAGGGCCTTTATAGATCCGAACCGGTGATGTCTGTATTTACATGCCTGCGGCCATGACCCATCGCCCGTGTGCTGTTCTATGTCTTCGAAAAAGTGTATCATAATTTTCTGCATGATACAAATACAGATTGTGTTCCGGGGCTGCCACTGACCGGCCCGTGTCCGCCGCAAGGCGGAAAATACATTACACGGGCCGTGTCAATACTCCCGCTGGCCGCCGTTCGCCGTCAGGCAAAAGCTGCCTTACGGCGGCCATGCGATAAGAAAAAGGCCGCCGCCCCGTGAAATACCGGGACGGCGGCCCTTATGGTCACCACTTTTGTCGACTATGCCGCTCCTCAGGGAGGAGTGAGGTACTTGTTCTGAGCCTTTGCCAGGAAAAAAGCATAGACCACATAGGACAGAACATAGACGATGTAAATGTAAGTGCCGATCTGTGTCTTTCCGAAGACATCCGCAGCTATGTAATGCGCCAGGCCCGCAGCCATGGTGATCACGCCGACGGCTATGTTGGGTACATACATACAGGAGATAAAACCGGGAAGGTCTCTTGCTTTTTCGGGATTATACTTTTTGCTGATCAGCATACGGTTGACCCTGCCGTGAACCTTCATCATCGCTGTTGAAACCAGAAAGTAGAAGCCTACAAACATGATGATCATGTCAGCGAGATTCATGGCTTTCATCCGATATCCTCCCCGAAGATACTGGTGGTTTTACCCTGCTTTTTAATACCATTAAAAACCGTTTAAATACCGGTATATACCGGTTTAAACCGGCTTATATCGGTTTATATCGGTTAATAACGGTTAATTGCCGGTTTCCTGACCGGATCAGCGGAACAGAGAGCCGGAGATGATGAGCTTCTGGATCTCGTTGGTGCCTTCGTAGATCTGTGTGATCTTGGCATCACGCATCATGCGCTCAACATGGTACTCTTTCATGAAGCCGTTGCCGCCCATGAACTGGGTTGCCCATGTGGTCATTTCCATAGCGGCATCTGTGCAGGCGAGCTTGGCCATAGCAGCTTCGATGGTGTAGCGGCCGGTGTCATGCGCTGCGACTGCATTGTAGAGCAGGAGCTCAGCGGACTTGATCTGGGTAGCGAGCTCAGCCATCTTGAACGCAAGGAACTGGTTCTTGCAGATGGGCTTGCCGAACTGCTCACGCTGTTTCATGTAAGCGACAGTTGCCTCGAAAGCACCCTTGGCAATACCAAGACCCTGTGCGGCAACGCCGATACGGCCGCCGTCAAGAGTCTTCATAGCAAGCTTGAAGCCTTCGCCGGGCTTGGCGATCATCTGCTCAGCGGGAACGCGGACGTTCTCCAGATGCATCTCGGAGACCTGTGCCTGACGGATACCCATCTTGTTCTCGACACGGCCGACAGTGAATCCGGGTGTGCCCTTCTCGACTACGAAGGCTGCCATGCCCTTGGTTCCCAGAGCGGGATCGGTCAGAGCGTAGATCACAGTAAAATCAGCAACGGGGCCGTTGGTGTTGAAGCACTTGGAGCCGTTGATGACCCACTCGTCGCCGTCCTGGACAGCAACAGTCTTGCAGCCTGCGGCGTCGGAGCCTGCGCCGGGCTCAGTCAGACCGAAGGAACCGATCTTCTCACCATAAGTGATGGGCTCGAGGAATTTCTTCTTGATCTCGATGGGAGCGGAAGAATTCATGATGGAACCGCCGTACAGGGAAGTGTCAACAGAGTAGATGATACCGAAAGCAGCATCAACTTTTGAAATCTCCATGACAGACAGGGCATAGCTCATATAGCTGCCGCCAAGTCCGCCGACTTCCTTGGGATAAGGAAGACCATAAGCGCCGGTCTTGCCGTATTTCTTGAACAGCTCAAAGGGGAACTCACCCTTCTCGTCGCGCTCAAGAATTGTGGGAGCCAGCTCATTTTTGGCAAAATCCGCTGCCATCTGCTGAATCTTCAGCTGCTCTTCAGTAAATTTGAAATCCATAATTACTCCTTTCCTAAAACATCTGTAACATTACTTGTAAACCCTTTCATATGCTGACCCGGTAAATCCCAAGCCGGCTTCCGCATATAGACCGCGGAAGGCACCCTGCCCCTTCAGAGTAAAACACGGCTCAGCCATGCCCAAAGAGGCATAGTATTCCAGATCCTGCAGGAACTGCCATGTCAGCATATAAAAAATAATTGGCGGTAATAAGCATAGTTTACTAACATGCATGAATAAGCCGCGCGCTGCTCCGGTATTGCGGCCGCCTGCCCACTGTTTATTCCAGGCTTACTCTGTTTATTCCAGACTTATATGCGTTATTACCTGTCTTGACAGACACAGTATATCCCTGCCTGTATCTGTCTGTATCCGCAATCATGCCGGGAAACCTGTCTGTACAGGTTCCCGGCATATTTGTGGCTATGAACATTGCGCATAAACCCTGCCGGGGACAGCCGCCGTCAATGGGCGGAGATCCGGAACAGGCCTGCGCAGGCGCGGTCGAAAGACCGTCAATTATTTGAGGCCCATGGGCTCATCGCGGAAGATGCGCTCATCCATAAGCTTGGGACCGCCTTCAGGAATGATGGGCTTGAAGTCCATCATGTCAAGGACCTGGGTCTGAAGGTCGATGCCGGGCGCGATCTCGATGAGATGGATGCCGTCTTTCTCAAGCTTGAAGACAGCGCGCTCTGTGATGTACATAACGGGCTGGCCGGTCTTGTTGGCATACTCGCCGGAGAAAGTGATCTGCTCGACAGTGTCGATGAGCTTCTTCTGGCGGCCTTCCTGATCGATGATCAGCTTGCCGTCTTCGCAGTGCTCCTTCAGGCCGCCGGCCGTGAAGGTACCGATGAAGAAGACCTTCTTCGCGTTCTGTGTGATGTTGATGAATCCGCCGCAGCCTGCAAGACGGGGACCAAACTTGGAAACATTGATGTTGCCGTGCTTGTCGCACTCCGCAAGGCCGAGGAAGGCGAGGTCAACACCGCCGCCATCGTAGAAGTCGAACTGATAAGGCTGATCCAGGATCGCCTCGACGTTGATGGAACCGCCGAACTTGTTGCCGCCCTGAGGAACGCCGCCGATGGGGCCTGCCTCAACGGTCAGGGTCATGTAGTCGCCGATGCCTTCTTCATTCGCCACTGCAGAGACGAACTCGGGAGCGCCGATGCCCAGGTTGACGACCTTGTCCGCTTCCAGCTCCATAGCTGCACGGCGGCCCATGATCTTCTTGGCGCTGAGCTTGGGAGCAGGAATTGCGCCCAGAGGGATGCGGATGTCGCCGTTCATGCTGGGATCGAAGCCGGGTGTGCCCTGGCACTGCGCCTGATCTTCTTCGCACTCTGCAACACAGATCGCGTCGACATAGATGCCGGGGATCTTGACAAGGCGGGGGTCCAGATTGCCGGACTCGACAACTTTCTCAACCTGGACAATGACCTTGCCGCCGCTGTTGTGGACAGCTGCTGCGAGAGATGTTGCCTCGTTGGTGCAGCACTCACGCTCCAGCGTCACGTTACCGTGCTCATCTGCGAAGGTACCGCGGATAAAGCCGACCTGGATCGGGAATGCTTTGTAGAGCAGTCTCTCCTCGCCGCCGATGTTGACGAGCTCTACGATGTCTTCCTTGGTGATGTCATTGAGCTTGCCGCCCTGAAGACGGGGATCACAGAAGGTGTTCATGCCGACGTGGGTGATGGTGCCTACTTTGTGAGCAGCGATGTCGCGGCAGAGCTCGGACAGTGTACCCTGAGGCAGGTTGTAGGCTTCCAGCTTGTTGGCAAAAATCAGCTTGCCCAGCTCGGGAACCATGTTGTAGTGGCCGCCGATGACTCTCTTGAGCATGCCTTCGTGAGCAAAGTGGTCAGCGCCGCTGCCGTCACGGTTGCCCTGTGCCGCTGCATAGAAAAGAGTCAGATCACGGGGATGACCGGTCTCAAGGAAGCTCTTCTCCAGAGCTTTGCTCAGGGACTCGGGCATCTCGCATGCTACGAAACCGGATGTGGTAAAAGTCATGCCATCCTGTACAAACTTTGCGGCTTCCGCTGCGCTGATAATAGGTTTAACTGACATTGCTAAATACTCCTCCAAATCTTATTCATATGAATCTGCAATGCGGATCACAACTACAGGCATGAACCAAACCGGCAATTATTGAGAATAAAAAAAACTGCCTGTAATTATGATTCACCCGTTCAATAATTCGTGTACAGCCGCACAGCTTATGAAAAAACCGCCGCAGGCGCTTGCAGGCATTCCTGCGGCGGCATAGATCACGCAGTCCATACTTAGTTCCATGGCAATGTGCCGCGAACTACGTATGATTTAGTTTTATTCCTCACCCCGCAATACCTGTGACTCTCTTTAATAACAGCCGTATGATCCGCGGGCGGGATTTAAATAAGGAGAACCTGTCTTCGGAAATTACTTGCCGAGGAAGTTTTTCTCTTTCCTCTTCTCAAGGAATGCAGTCATGCCTTCCTTCTTGTCATGTGTTGCGAAGGACAGACCGAACATATTGGCCTCAAGCTTCAGGCCTGCGTCGAGGTCAACATCAAGACCGACATTGATGCACTGCTTAGCCAGAGCGACGCTGTAAGGAGAGCTCTTCATGAAGTGGCCGGCAAGCTTCTTAGCCTCTGCCATGAGCTGATCCTGAGGATAGACATGGTTTACAAGGCCGATGCGCATAGCTTCCTCTGCACCGATCATGATGTCAGCGCCGAAGATGAGCTCTTTCGCGATCTTCTTGTTGGTCAGGCGGGGAAGTCTCTGTGTGCCGCCGAAGCCGGGGATGATGCCCAGGCCAGCCTCAGGCTGACCAAACTTTGCATTGTCGGAAGCCAGGGTCACGTCGCAAGCCATGGAAATCTCGCAGCCGCCGCCCAGAGCGAAGCCGTTGACTGCAGCGATGGTGGGCTTTTCCATATCCTCAAGGCGCTTGAAAGCAACGCGGGCAAGGAGACCGAAAGTACGGCCTTCGGGAGCAGTGCCGTTGACCATCTCGGAGATGTCAGCGCCGGCAACGAAGGACTTCTGGCCGGAACCGGTCAGAATCAGAACCTTAACATCGGGATTTGCTTCGATGTCTGCAAAGCAGGCATCCAACTCGGACAGTGTCTCGGTGTTGAGTGCGTTCAGAGCCTTGGGACGATTAATCGTTACGACCGCAATACCATCTTCGATTTCAACCAGTAAGTTCTTGAATTCCATTTTTTTCCTCCTTTGGATTTTCGGACTCCGCAATGGATTCCCGTTATGATGTTGTCAGGAGCCGGCCGCTGTGAGCGCTCCGTGATCCTATATATTTTACTGTCTTTTAAAAGACAGTTGCTGCACATATTAATAATACACTCTTTGGCGGTTTTAGTAAACTGACCAACTGCCCTAACAGGTAATTTTTATTCGATAACTATTCAGCTTAAAACCGCGCGGCAGGAAGCGCGTATGATTCCGGTCTGTACTTTGCGCCTGTCAGGGGCCGGGGTATGCGTTACTGCCTGTCACATTCCCATTCCGCAGCATGCGATGAAGATAAAGCATGCAATGAAGGGGATGGCGATCTGTGTGATAAAGATATCAAAATATGCCTCTTTATGAGTCATCTTGCAGATACCCAGCAGGGTGATCTGTGCGCCCTGGTGAGGAAGCGTATCCAGAGTACCGGCCGCGATGGCTGCGATCCTGTGGACATGCTGAAGGTTGGCACCGAGTTCTATATAGGTGTCCTTAAGCGCGTTGAAGGCAACACCCATACCGCCGGAAGCGGAACCACAGGCACCTGCGCAGATCGCGACAGTCAGCATGACGAATACAAGGGGAGAAATATGCCAGGTCTTCAGGGTTGCCACCAGATCCTGGAAGCCCTGTGTCTTCTGGACGATACCGCCGAAGCCGACGACGATGGCAGTGTTCAGGATGGAAACACCTGAGTCCGCCGCGCCCTTGTTGAAAACCTTGAGCCACTCCTTGATTCCGCCCGGAACTCTTTTCCACATCAGAAGCGTAGAGGAAATGACTCCTGCAAAAACAGATATCTCAACGGGGATCCTGAAGCCGTTGAAGAGAACCAGGATGAGGATAAGCGGAGTCAGGGCAATGCCCCAGTGGGGAAGATCCGTCCGGCCTGCCTGCCCCAGTTCCTCGGGGCTGAGCTGGAACTTCAGTGAAGGATCATCAAAGACGAACCCCCTCTTTGTGAAGGACCGGGCCCTCCACTCGAGCCATACAAAGATCAGAATGAACTCGACAACGATTGCCACCATGGAAGGAGCAAATGCAGCTGTGGAAGGTGTTCCCAGATTGTTCATGGCGATGACGTTCTGGATGGAAGGAGAGCCGGGAGCGACCATGGAAACTGTCCAGCAGCCTGCGGAGATCGCGGCCGGGATCAGACGTCTGGTCAGGTTGGCTTCCCTGAAAAGATTCAGCGCAATGGGGTAGATGACGAAGAATACGACGAATCCGGAGACGCCGCCATAGGTCAGGATACAGGTAATGATAAAAATGATAGGGGCGACGAGCTTGCCCTTGCACATGCCGGCGATCCATTTGGCGATGGACTCCGCAGCTCCCGTGAACTGGTAGACGGCACCGAACAGGGCGCCCACGAAGAATACCAGGAAATAACTTGTGACGTAGGCCGACGCGGCAGGCATGAAAAGTTCTTTCAGACCGCCAAGTACTGTGATGGACTCCATCCCTTCAGGAAGAAGCTCCACCGGAAATGAGCTGCACAAAATAACGAAGATCGAAACCAGAGGTGCCAGAATCAGCGCGCTCACCTGAAGGAATGCCAAAACACCAAACAGTATTAAAGCAAGAAGCAAAACAAGGATACCTAAATTCATTGCTGCCAACTCCTCCTTTCGTGTGACAATGCAGCACGGGCTCAGCAAAATTTAAGAACCAATATTTAGCTTACTAAATATTAGCCCCATAAATTATAAACCCCGATAACTTTACCAAAATACTATCACATTTTCACAAACAGAACAAGCTTTCCCTTTGAATTATTTGACGTTTTGTCAAATAGCAACAAACCTTTCACCTGTTTTTGTGCATATTTAAAAGACAAGTCCAGACAGCCGGCAGGGCTGCATCATCGGCGGCAGAAGCTGCTTCGCTGTCTCACAGAAATGTTTTTCTCTTTATGAAAGCTGAAAGGTATTCCTCCGAGTGTACGAAAGGTGCTTTGTCTGTGTATGAAAGGTATTTTTCCCAGTGTTCCGGGATGAATAAATTTTGTACGGATCTTTCCTCAGTTCCTGCTTCTGCGGATCTCCCGTATCATTTCCGGAAGGACCCGGTGCAGATCCCCGACGATCCCGTAGTCGGAGACATTGAAAATCAATGCCCTGGGGTCTTTATTGATCGAGACGACGCAGGCTGCGTCCCTCATTCCGACAATGTGCTGGACAGATCCCGAGATCCCGCAGTTGATATAGAGGCGGGGCGCAACCGTCCTGCCGCTCTGTCCGATCAGACGGCTGTGAGGGGCCCACCCCTTGTCCACTGCGATACGGGATGCCCCGACCGCGCCGTGAAGCAGGTCTGCCAGTTCCTGGATCAGCGCAAATCCTTCCGGTCCTGCACCGTTGCCTCCCGCCACGATCACATCCGCGCTGCCTATATCAGCGCCCCGCCCGCTCGCGGCTTCAAGAACCCTGATCAGGGAAGGACGCCTTATTTTCCGTGCCCGGGCATATGAGAAACGATCGATACCGCGGTTTTTCCCGCCGGTGGGAGGGCACTCCTCTCCTGTTTCTATTGTTTCTGCAGTTTCTCCTGATCCCCCTGTTTCCTGTTTTACGCCCAGACTTCCCGGCCGCAGCGAGACGATGGGGAATTCTCCGTCCCTGAATTTCATGTAGGAAACTGCTGTCCCGCCGAAGGCATGACGCTGCCAGGCCAGTCCGTCCGTCACAGGCGAAGCATCCACGCAGTCAGAGAGCATTCCGGCCTTGAGGCGGGCCGCAAGTGCCGGAGCCAGATCCATTCCTTCGGGACTTCTGCCGAACAGCATGACCAAAGGCCTGCCTGTAGAGAACTGTTCCAGCAGCTGCGCGACTGCATCCGAGCAGCACTCCGCGCTGAATATATCCAATTCTTCTCCCTCGATGACTGTCACGTCATCGGCTCCGCACAGGAAAGCTTCTCCGGCAGCTTTTTCCAGTTGACCTGCACAGCCTCCCGCAAGGATCCCGCGCAGTCCGCAGGCAGCTGCCATGCGGGCGATCGTCTTTCCCTGTGCCAGAAGTTCCTTTGATCCCGAAGAGAGCTTTCCGTCTTCGGATGTCTCAAGATATACCCATATTTCTCTTCTCATTCTGCGCCCTCCTCACAGTACATTTTTCGAGTATAAAATCTGTGAGAGCTCCGCCACAGCCCGGGCAGGGTCCGGATCCTCGATGATCTGGCTCTTTTTCTCAAGCTTTCTGTACCTGACGTCCTCCACACGAAGAGCGGCTCCCTGCTGCCCGGCATATTTCCGCCAGTATCCGGTATCCGCCTGTGTCCGGCAGGGTATCTTATCCGAATCATCCCCGCATGATACCTTATTCAGCTCTGTCCCGGAGGGTACCTTATCCGCCTCTGTCCCGGAGGGTACCTTATCCGCCTCTGTCCCACAGGACACTGCATCCAGATCCGCAGCCCTCAGGACAGGCAGTTCCATGCTCTCCGCCTCCAGAATACGGGAGATCGCCGGATAGCGGACCGGGAAGGAGGCCTTGGTAAAAGTCAGAAGGCAGGGCGTCCCGATGGAATAGATCTTGTTCCCTCTGTCATCCTCTTTTTCCACAGTAAAACTGCCGTCGCTAAATGAGCACTGCAGAGCATAGGTCACCCGGGGGTATTCCAGTATCGTCGCCAGTTCGGGACCCAGCATGGAAGTGCCGCCGTCAATTGTCTTTGCGCCGCAGAAGACCGCGTCGATCCGAATTTGCTCGATTTCCCCGATCACACGGATTGCCCTTGCCAGAACATGTGCGGTGCCTCTTACATCGGATCCCGCAAAAGAAGGATCCGTCACCAGATACCCCGTATCCGCGCCGAGTGCGATACAGTCGCGCAGTACACTTCCTGCCGACTCGGGTCCCATGCTGACCGCGATGATCCTTGCAGCGGGATCCTTCTCCTGAAGTCTGAGCGCAGCCTCCATCGCGTACAGGTCAAAAGGATTGATGACCTGACGCCCTTCAGTCCTCTTCACAGTTCCCGAAAGACGGTCCAGTTCCCCCCTGCCTGCCTCCGGAGTCTGCTTTACACATACAATGATATTCATTTGTTAAAAAGTACCTCCCATAAGCATCTGTCTTACATGAAGGCAGCCCCGAAGGGCTGTATAAAACTGTACGCCTTCATCAATGACTGTTTTTTTTCGAAACAATTCGTATGCTAACTATATAATACATCAGACTTCCCTTTTTTCAATATAGAGGGCCGCAGGCAGATGTTTTTTCGTTATCTATACAGCAGTGTCTGCCGCAAGGCGGAAAATTCATTGCACGGGCCGTATTAAAAGGGCAGAGGGCTGCCGTCCGCCGTCAGGCGATAGATACCTAACGGCAGCCTGCAATAAGAAAAAAGGATGAGAGTCTCCTCTCATCCTCTTTAATCTCATAATTAAATTTATCTCATAATTATCTTCCGGTCAGCAAAAACACCGGCTGTGCGGGGCAATAATCGCGCATTTCATTAATTTTAATGATCCGCGGCAATATTCCAATAACTGCCCGGTCCGGATACAGCCTGAATTATACCAACTGCTGGGCGTTAATCCTGCGGAGTATGTCCTTGAGTGTATTGATCTCATCCTCGCTGAACTGTCCCAGCACATTGTTGTCAACTTCAGTTACCACGGTCCGCACAGGGACTTCCAGGCTCTTGGAAAGATCTGTCAGTTCGATATGAATAAACCTTCTGTCAGTACTGTCAATCATCCTCCGAATCAGGCCCTTGTTCTCCATCCTCTCCAGGATCCCCGAGATGGTCGAGTTCTCAACACCCAGATGCGCCGCGATCTCCTTGGGATTGTGCATGTCAAATTCCCAGATACATCCCAGAACGCCATACTGAATAGGTGTGATATCGAACTGGCTGAGATTCTTTTTCATATACTGAAACACTGCATGCTGCGCGCCTGTAAGCAGATAATTGATACAGTTGTCCAGACTGTTCATAAGCTGATCCTCCTCTTTTTCATGATCAAAAATCAAGATTTCTTTGAAGCATCCCGTTTATCAACCACTGCCTGGCTCTCCCCTTCCTGCTATAAAACAAAACCCCCCTGCAGGAAAAAATGCTGCCCGAATAACCGATGCATGCAGCTAACAGATACTCGATTGCATATTACCATATTTCTTTTTATCCTTGCAACAAATTAAATGAAATTGTTTTCAATATTGTTCATATAATATACGTCGACAGCAGCTCAAAGTAAAAAGCCCGTGCACTTTCGAATAAATATTTGTATTCGAAAACAAATATGCACATCTTTCAATTTTTTTAATATCTGCCCGGATTTGTAATTCCACAGGGCTCAGTCCCCGGATAGTTCTATGCGCAGTCTCGCGCTCAGCATGGTATTTCTCTTCTGTACGGTCACATTCCGGACAGCATAGGAAAGCGCTTTTCTGGTGCCCGCCGCCACAAGGGCCTTTTTGGCCCGGGTGATGCCCGTATAGATCAGGTTCCTCTGCAGCATGATGTAGTGGTTCATGAGGACGGGCATCACGACAACAGGGTATTCCGATCCCTGAGATTTATGGATCGTCACGGCGTAAGCCAGAACCAGCTCGTCCAGCTCCGACACATCGTAGACCACACTTCTGTCGTCAAACAGCACCGTCAGATTTCTCTCCTGCGTATCCACTGACTGCACGACTCCTATGTCCCCATTGAAGACTTCCTTATCGTAATTGTTGCGGATCTGCATGACCTTGTCCCGGGACCGGAAAATATAGCCGCCCCGGCGCAGACCCGGACCGCCGGATTCCGCGGGATTGAGGGCTTTCTGCAGTTCCTGATTGAGGTTTGCGGCGCCGATGATCCCACGCTGCATAGGCGTGAGGACCTGGATCTCCGCTGCCGGGATCCTATAGTAGCGGGGCAGCTTGTTTTTGACCAGATCGATGATGGTCCGGAGCGCGGCTTCCGCAGGTTCTACCGTCCTGCCCTGCTGAGCGCTGAGTTTTTCAGCCAGGCGTTCCATATCGGTAAAAAAGAAATCGCTGTTTTTTCCGTTGGAGATATCAGGCATGTGCCCCGCGTTTATCCTGTGGGCGTTGGTAATGATCCTGCTGGTCCTGGCCTGCCTGAAAATGCGGGTAAGACGGACAACAGGAAAACATTCGGATTCTATAATGTCTCTGAGGACATTTCCTGCTCCGACACTGGGCAGCTGATCTATATCTCCCACAAAAATTACAGTCATAGTTTCCGGGACCGCCTTCAGAAGATTGTAAAAAAGAAGCAGGTCGATCATGGAACACTCATCCACGATCAGCACATCTCCCTCCAATGGCTCCTCCTCATTTTTGCGATATCCTTCAGGAGGCTTCATCTCCAGCAGGCGGTGGATCGTCTTTGCCTCCATTCCGGTCGTCTCGGACAGGCGCCTTGCGGCGCGCCCCGTGGGGGCAGCCAGGAGAATCCTGGCACCAGCCTCCCTGAAAGCAGAGATAATGCCCAGCGTGGTCGTGGTTTTTCCGGTTCCCGGGCCTCCCGTGAGAACGAGGATCTTGCTCTGCACAGCCATGAGTATAGCCTGCATCTGCACCTGGTCATAGCGCATTCCTGTGCGGGCCCCGACCCTTTCCTCCAAATCTTCCGCAGGGACACGGATACCTTCCCTGTTCCGGAAAATGGCTGTCAGACGTCTGGCGGAACCCATCTCCGCGAAAAAGAAAGGAGGCAGGTAGATGGCGTTTTCCGGCTTCGCGTCTGCCCGCATCAAATATTCAGAACGTATCGAATCCTGCTGCGCCGTAACAGGCCGCGTCGCATTAGACAGTATTGAACCTGTCTTCATGGAAGCTGCATGCCACATCGAATCTGCAGGCGTCAGGGACAGACTGTCATCCGGAAGGGGCGGCTGCACGATCACATCCCGGCTGCGGATCATTTCGTCCAGGGTCATGGACAGAACGTTGTCCTCCACCTCCAGAAGCTCTGTTCCTTTTTCCAGAAGCATGCCCCTGGTCGCGTAACAGTGTCCGTCGTCCGCAAGGCGGTTCAGTGTATAGAGAAGGCCGCTTCTCAGGCGGGCGTACCGCTCGTGCCCGAAGCCCATTTTTTCCGCTATGAGATCTGCCGTTCGAAAGCCGATCCCCCAGACATCGTCCGCCAGACGATAGGGATTTTCCCGGACGATCCCGATGCTCTCATTTCCGTAGGTCTTGTAGATTTTGGTGGCATGGCTGGTGCTCACATCGTGCTCCTGCAGAAAGAGCATGATATTCTTGACTTCGCGCTGCTCCTGCCAGCTGTTTCTGATCTGTTCGACCCTGGTCTTTCCGATTCCCGGCACGCTCATCAGCCTGTCGGGATCCGTCTCGATCACTTCAAGTGTATCTTTGCCGAACTCCTTCACGATTCTTCGCGCAAACTCGGGACCGACCCCTTTGATCAGGCCGCTCCCGAGATATTTTTCGATTCCATATACAGTTGCGGGCAGAGTCTCTTCAAAGGTTTCCGCAGCGAACTGCCTTCCGTACTTTGCGTCGATCTTCCAGGAGCCTCCCAGAACCAGAACGCTGCCGACATGCACTTCCGGCATCAGTCCTACCACAGTCACCAGCTCGCTGAATCCCTTTGCCCTGCATCGGATCACTGAGTATCCGTTCAATTCATTATGATATGTGATGCGTTCAACAACGCAGCGCAGTTTTTCCATAAATCCCCTTTGCCGCGCACCGGCTGAGCAGCCGCCTTTTCTCCCGTCTCCGGCGCAGTGCATCCGCCTCTCCCTGCTCAGGCGCGGATCAAGCCGCTTATTCGCCATATCCGGTCTGGTGTATCTGCCTCGCCCGAAACAGGCGCGGATCAGGCACGGATCACACAATATCCAGTCTGATCTGCTTTGCCCGGATCAGGTCCTTCCACTCATCCGTAATTCCCGTATCGGTGATGATCCTGTCCATATCCTCAATCGCGGCGAAATATCCCGGATCCACCCTTCCGAATTTTGTGGAATCCGTGATCAGGATCTTCTCAAGAGACATGGAGACTGCAGCCCTTTTCAGGTCTCCTATATACTGATCTGTGCAGGTAAGTCCCATTTCGGCGTGGATTCCGGAAGCGCAGAGGAATACTTTCTGTGCCCGGAGCTGGCGCATGAATCTGACTCCCTCTTCCGAGGAAAAGATTTTGGTATTGCGGTGATAGTAGCCTCCGGCAAGGATCAGCCTTATATTTGGCTTGTCACAGAGTTTGGAGACAATATAGTAGCTGTAACAGATCACTGTCAGCGGCAGATCATCCGGTATCATCTCCGGCATCATTCCCGCTGTAGTCCCGGAATCGAGCACGATCACATCACCCGGTTTCAAAAGGCTCACGGCAAAGGCGTTGATACGCCGTTTTTCCTCAACGCAGCGGCATTCTTCATCCGTATAAACATAAGGATTCCCTGCGCTCCGTTCCGGTGCTCCTGTTCCCGACAGGTAGGACGCCAGAGAGGAAGTGACTGTACCGGCAGAGCCGGGGGCTGAACCCGGGCCCTGGTCAGGCGCGCCGGCAGTCCTGTTCCCCGTTTGATTCAATCCGTTTTTTTCAATATACTGAAGATCTCTCCGTATCGTCATCTGTGAAACAGAAAAGGTATCTGCCAACTCCGCGATTGTCACGAACGGATCTTCCTTCATTTTCTGCAGGATCCTTACGATCCTGACTTCGCGCTTATTCATCTTTTTATACCTGTCAATCTTCCAGAGCAGCCGCTGCGGGGCGGAATGCGGATGTGTGGAGCATTGCGGGAGCGCCAGTGCGCGGAGCAATGCGCGCTTTAATCATATATGTTTGCGGGCACCTGCCCACAATCACAGGAATTTATTCCTGACTGACTTTTCATGGCGCGAGACCCGCGGGCGGGTCCTGAATTTTTACTTTCTACAATGTGTTGGCCCTGGAAAGGAACCGAATCTTTTCTTTCTTCCACGGGCGGGTCCTGAATTTCTACTTTTTTGTATATACCGGTCTGCGTCCGCGCAGTTCTTCGTAAATCTCACAGTAATTGCGATAGCGGATACGGCTGATCTTCCCGTCTTCAAGTGCCGCCTTGACGGCGCAGTCCGGTTCGTTGATATGGATACAGCCGTTGAATCTGCACTTGCTCTCCCACTCCTCAAACTCCGGATAGTAGTAGTGGAGACGGTCAGGCTCTATGTCCTGCACCCAGAGCGATGTAAATCCGGGAGTATCTACAAGATAGGTATTCTCTCCTGCCGCGAGCAGCTCCACATGCCTGGTGGTATTTTTCCCCCGGCGGATCTTGCGGCTCAGTTCTCCGGTCTGCATGTTGGCGTCCGGACAGAGCATATTGATCAGAGTCGACTTTCCCGCCCCGCTGGGGCCGGTCAGGACCGTGGTCTTTCCCTGCAGGATCTCCTTCACCTGACCCAGGGTCTCCGGAATAAAACTGCTGATAAAGAGGACAGTACATCCGCAGGCCTCATAGGTCTCCCTGAGCTCGTGGATCTCTTCCTCAGTCGCCAGATCGCGTTTGGTAAAGCAGAGGATGGCATCGAGTTCCTTTTCCTGCATGGTGATCAGAAAGCGGTCCAGCATATTGTAGCTGGGAGCAGGGTGTGTTATAGCAAAAATCAGAAGGGCCTGATCCACGTTGGCCACATTTGGGCGGACCAGCGCATTGGTTCTGGGCAGAAGCTCCCGCACGTTTCCCTCCATGGGGATACTGACTGTATCTGTGATATCGATCTCCACATCATCTCCGACGAGAGGCTTCTTGCCGAGAGCCCGGAAAATTCCCTTGGCGCGGCATCTGTAAATATTTTCGCCCGTGTGGACTTCATAAAATCCGGCGATGCTCTTAATGATTTTTCCCTTCATGCACCTTCCTGACGTTCTCCTGTTCTGACTTCAACGCACATAGCCCCGTTGTGACCACTGTGTCCGGGGCTTTCCTGCATAATGCCGGGACATGTTTTTGTCCCGGCATCAGACGTATCGAATCTGTGTTTTTTATTCTGTTTTTTCTGGTTTATTTATGTTTCCTGCTCTGTTTTTTATTTTGCTCTTTTCCGTTCCGGATCGTTTTTTAATTCTGTTCCGGACCAGTTCTTTACTCTGCTCTGTTTTTATTCTGTCCGGGATCAGTTTTCCTGCTCCGTTTTATTCTTTGGTAAAGTTCAGCTTGCGTACTATTTCCTTTGTCTCTTCATACACATTGGTCTCGGCAGCCCATTCTTCCGTAGCTCCGGCGTCGGAGGAATCGACCTCCTCTTCAACGGTGTTGGTGTAAGTCATATAGAGTGTTCCCTTGGAGGCTGAGATGCCCGTGAGCGATACCTGGAAGGGGAAAGTGGTTGTGGTGGCATTGAGGATTTCCTCAGAATTGTCGCCGTCTGTCACAATGCTCAATGTGACAGGAGTCCCCTCCTTGTAGTCCGGATCCTCACTGCGGAGCGGTCCTTTGATCTCGTCTGAATATGAGTAGAGGGGTTCTCCGCTGATCTCCAGATCCACCTGGGTTCCCGCCTCGACATATTCACCTTTTTCGATCGATTGTCCGATTACCGTGTTGGGCGCGTAGCGTCCGCTGGTATCCGTAACCGTTGTCTCGCCCGCCACAAGGTCTTCCTTCAGCAGTTCCGAAGCGGCCTGTTGTTCCGTCATTCCCAGAAGGTTGGGAACCTGGACAAGTCCGCTCAGGTCCGGCCCCTTGCTGACATAGATCGTCACTTCAGATCCCACAGGGATCTCCGCGCCTCCCTCAGGCGTCTGTCCGGTCACATATCCGGCATCCGTTTCGTCTGAATATTCCTCCTGGACCACAGGAGTCAGGCCGGTCTGCCGCAAGGTTGACTCTGCTTCCTCCCTGGCAAAATCCGTGACATCCGGCGCGGCGATTCTCTCGATTCTGGCTACAGTCAGCGTGACTGTTGAGCCGGCAGCAACTTCCTGCCCCTCCGGCACTGCGGCATCCATGACTACTCCTTCGCCGTAGGTATCGGATACGCCGTAGAAAACCTCGGATTTCAGGCCTGCGTTTTCGAGCACTTTCTGTGCTTCTTCCAGAGGGCTCCCGATGACCGCCGGCATCACGACCATGTTGGTATCGACTTGCGCAGTCTGATCGGGGAGGGTCTGAGAAGAATCCTGGTCTTCCGGCCCTTCGACTGTTTCCACAGGCGAGGAAGATTCATCGATCTCTTCCCGGGACGGCTTACGGCGGTTCACAATGACAAAGATGAAAACAGCACAGATCACAAGAATCGCGACAATAGAGAGCACCTGGATAATGCGGTCAAGGCGGCGCTCGCCCTCTTCCTCTTCATCATCGTACTCTTCCTGCGTCTGATCCTCTGCTGTTTTCTCCTGATCATCCTCCGCCTTGACAGGCGCAGTCCCGTTCCTGAGTCCACCGGCAGTGTCCGGACCGCTTTTTGCGGAGGGAGCTGCCTGCGGAGAGGACTGCGGCACTTCTGCCGGGACGGCAGAGGTCTTTCTCCTTATTTCATCTCTTTCCGCGTTGCTCATGGCGCGGGTCTCTGCCATATTGTCATCCTGCATACGGCTGACAAATGTTCCCTCGGGATCATTCAGAGACCTTCTCAGGTCCGAAGCCAGTTCTTCCATATTCTGGTAGCGGCGGTCCGGGCTCTTCTCACAGCATTTCAATACAATCTGCTGAACGCTGTAGGGCAGGTCCGGCACCAGTTCCCGGGGATCCGGAAAGGGTTCCTGAATATGCTTGAGGGCAATGGCGACCGTAGTGTCCCCCTCGTAGGGAACCCGTCCCGTCAGCATCTCAAAGAGCGTGACGCCGAGTGAATAGACGTCACTCTTTTCGTCGCTGAATCCGCCCCGCGCCTGCTCTGGAGACGTATAGTGGACAGACCCCATCACATTGGAGGTAATGGTATTGCTGGTGGAGGCTTTGGCGATTCCAAAATCCGTCACCTTTACCTTGCCTTCTTTTGAAATAATGATGTTCTGGGGTTTGATATCTCTGTGGATAATATGATTGCGGTGCGCGGCAGCAAGGCCGATCGCGACCTGAATCGCAACCGTCACCGCTTCCCTGGGTGACAGCTTTCCCTTTTTCTCAATATATTTTTTGAGGGTGATTCCGTTTACCAGTTCCATGATGATGTAGTAACTGGATTTTTCCTCTCCTACATCGTAGACGTTTACGATATTGGGATGCATCAGACCGGCCGCCGCCTGTGCCTCAACCCTGAATTTGGAAACAAAAGTAGCGTTTTCCGAAAACTCCTGTTTGAGCACCTTGACAGCCACCATCCGGTTCAGGCGGTGGTCTTTTGCTTTATATACATCGGACATTCCTCCGGTGCCCACTTTTTCCAGCACCTCGTAGCGGTCCGCAATCAGCATTCCTATTTTAATCATCTTCTCTCCATCCTTCAGGCAGGCCGCAGTTCCGGGTCATTGTGACGATCCGCAGTCGCACAATGGTCTTATCCGGGCATGGTCCCGGGCAGTCCCGAACAGCTTCCTGTATCAAAAGGGTTGACGAGTATTACAGAAATATTATCTTTTCCGCCGGCCATATTCGCCTCATAAATCAGCCTGTCTGCCGCCTTTTCAAGGCTTCTGTAGGAAAAAACGATATCGGCGATCTGTTCGTCTTCGAGCATGGTCGTAAGCCCGTCCGAGCAAAGGAGAAGGATGTCTCCATCTATGATCTCCTCCCTGAAAAGATCGACTGCGATGCTGTCTTCCGCCCCGACCGCTCTGGTTATGATATTCCTGTCGGGAACAAGACGCGCTTCCCTGCGGGTCAGTTTTCCTGCCCGGACCATCTCTTCCACCAGGGAATGGTCGACTGTGACCTGTCTGATATGGGAGGGTTCGCGCAGAATATATAATCTGCTGTCTCCCACATTGGCGGCCAGAAGACGATTGCGGCTGACAACAGCGGCGACAAATGTAGTCCCCATCCCGAAGAGAGAAGGATCCCTTGCCGCGATCGCTCTCAGTTCCCGGTTGGCGTCCCGGACCGCGTTCTCCAGAACACGTCCCGGATTGTCATCGACAGCATCCGCGACTGCGGAAGTGACGTGGTCCACTGTGAATCTGGATGCATAGTCACCGGCGTTGTGGCCGCCCATTCCATCCGCGACAATATACAAATCAGGAAAAGGACCGACGGGAATGTCGCTGGTAAAAATATAGTCCTGATTCATATTCCTCTTTCTTCCGGTATCCGTGATTGAAAAAGATGATGGCATTCTCTTATCCCCTTGTCGCTGTACAATTATCGGGATCACCCCGATGCCGGACGGCTGTAATGCCGCTGCATCGCGGGTTCTCACCGCGTCCTCCTTCAGACTGACGGCTGACCGCCCTGCCCGGCTTCCGCGGGCACAAATCCCGGCCGCTTCCTGTTTCAGACCGGACGCTCCGCCCCGGTTGCGCTTGTGGAAATCCCGGCCGCTTCTCGTTTCAGCCCGGACGCTCCGCTTCACTTCCGCGGGCACAAATCCCGGCCGCTTCCTGCTCGGCATACCTGTTTCGAAGCTGGCCGCAGGCACCCTCGATATCTTTTCCGAGTGCTCTTCTAATACTAACATTTACACCATGTTTTTCAAGTTCCATTTTAAAGGCCTTCACTGAGGCATTGTCCGGATGTCTGAATCCCCGCTCCCTGACGGGATTGACCGGAATCAGATTGATATGCGCCCTGAGCGGTTTCGCCAGCCCGGCAAGGTTCTGCGCATCCGCCCTGCTGTCATTGATTCCCCGGATCAGGCTGTATTCAAAAGTGACCTGACGGCCGGTCACACGGGAATAGTCTCCGCAGGCCTCCATCAGTTCCGCGATCGTCCAGCTCCTGGCAACAGGCATGATCTTCCTTCGCTGCTCATCTGTCGCCGCGTGAAGGGAAAGAGCCAGTGTAATATGCATACCCTCCTGAGAAAACCGCCGGATTCCGGGTACGATTCCGCACGTGGAAACAGTGATCCCCCGCTGGCTCAGATTCATTCCCTCCGGGCATGTCAGGAGTCTGAGGAAACGTATAAGATTGTCATAATTGTCAAAAGGCTCCCCCATCCCCATGACCACTACGTGGGAGATCCTCTCGCCGGTATCCCTGGCGATTGCATAAATCTGTTCCAGCATCTCCGAGGCCGTGAGCGACCGGACCAGTCCGTGCAGAGTGGACGCGCAGAAAGAACATCCCATCCTGCATCCCACCTGGGAGGAGATGCAGACGCTGTTGCCGAAATGATACCTCATGAAGACGCTTTCCACCAGGCATCCGTCCGGCATGGCAAAAAGATATTTGCGGGTCCCGTCCACAGCAGAGACACGGCATTGGACCTGCCTCGCCGTCACGAGCGGGTTCCTGTCCGACAGTTCCTTCCTCAGTCCGGCCGGAAGATCGGTCATCTCCTCATATCCGCACACCCGGGAAACATGGATCCACTTAAAAAGCTGCTTTGCCCGAAAAGCGGGAAGACCCTTCTCCTTCACAAAGCCGGCAAGTTCCTCCGGGTACATGGATTTGAGATCCACAGGCTGCCGGTCCCGCCTTCCCCGGGCAGTATCCTCTTTCCCTGCCATATTCACTTTTTCCGGGTCGATCTGCTTTGCTGCAGTATTTTCCGATCTGTCCAAAAGCTCACTCTCCAAATATCATCCTTCAGTTCCATGTTCATCTCACGGCATCTGAATCATTTCTTTCGAAATCTGGCCACAAAAAAGCCGTCCGTTCCGTGCACATGCGGCAGCAGCTGCAGCATGTGCCCCCGGATCCCTGGAATGGGACAGGGGAGATATGGCTCCAGATTATCGGGGACCAGTCCCAGTTCCGACTCGATCCAGGCCGCATTGTCCTCATTTTCCATGCGGCTCACTGTGCAGGTGCTGTAGATCAGCACTCCTCCGCTCTTCAGATAACGGACTGCCGTCCTGAGTATCTCCCGCTGCAGTTTCTGCAGGGAAGCGATTCCCTCAAGGCTGGCCCGATACTTGATATCTCTCTTCTTTCCGATGACCCCAAGTCCCGAGCAGGGAAGATCACAGAAGACCACATCCGCCCTGCCTTCATCTTCTTTGAAAAAGACGCGGGCGTCCCTTTCTCCGATGACCATGTTTTTTATGCCGAGGCGCCCGGCGCCCTCTCTGATTTTCTCTGTTTTTTTCCGGGTCAGGTCAAAAGAACAGACCACACCCGGTTTTTGGGTTTCCGTGTTCCCTTCAGATCCGGTCTTCACAAATCTGTGGTCCGCAGATCCTGCCTCCGCAGATCCGGTCTCCACTGATCCGGTCTCCACTGATCCGGTCTCCACTGATTCGGTCTCCACAGATCCGGTCTTCACTGAACCGCTCTCCGCAGATCCGGTCTCTGTATTTGCAGAGTCCGCGGTCTTCCCTGACCTTTCAGCAAGGAGATCCGCCGCAAGGAAGCTCTTGCCGCCCGGGGCCGCACAGACATCAAATACGATCTCTTTCCCTTTCAGGCCGGCAGCCTCGACAGCAAGCATGGAACTCTCGTCCTGCACGGTCCAGAGGCCGGACTCGAAGCCCGGCAGCTTACGGAGGTTTGATGTTTTCCGAAGGCGGATATTATCCGGATGCCATCTGCCTTTTTCTACTGTGACGCCTGCCTGGCGGAGTGAGTTCAGCAGTGCTTCCCTTTCGCTTTGGCTGTTCCGGCACCTGACCCTTGCCGATACAGGGAAGATCTCCAGAAGCGCGTCCAGAAGACGCTCCGCCTCTTCTCTTCCCAGTTCCTGTTCCCACATCTGTACCAGCCACTCGGGGGACGAATACTTTCGTGAAGCATCTTTCAGCCAGTCAGTGTCATTGACAGCGGGGGAGTTCTCTCTGTCCTGCCCTGCAAGAGTCCTGCCGGATAAGTTCTCCTCTTCCATCAATTCAGAATCACCGCTGTCTGCCTTTGCGTTCCCATCCAACGGTTCAGAATAACCATTGTCTGCCTTTTTTCTCCCTTCCATCGGCTGTGAACTGCCATGCTCTCCGCGGGCCTTCTCTTCCCGGCGGACTGCATTTCGGAGCACTCCGTTGACAAATCCCGAGAGACGGGCGGGACCATGTTTTTTTGCCAGACGGACAGCTTCATTGCAGGCTGCGCTGTCCGGCACAGAGTCCATGTAGCAGATCTGATAGATCCCCATCCTGAGGATCTGCCGTATGGCAGGGTGAAGTCTGTTGACAGACCGTCCCGTCAGCTCTTCGATCCTGGCATCAAGCTCCATCTTTCTCTCTATGACGCCCTCCAGAAGACGCTTGATAAAGGCTCTCTCTGAAGAACTCATCCCTTCGCATCGATCGAGTGTGCGCTTGATCAGGACATTGCTGAAAGTCTGATTCTGTTCATGCGAAAGAAGGGCAAGCAGGACCTCTTCTCTCTCGTCCCGGATTGCCCTTCGGTTTTCTGTTTTATGAGATGCTTTGCGGCGCTTTGCGCCGCCGGCTTCCTTCCCGCTCATCTGCGGCGCCGTCCGCCGTTCACGATCATGAGAAGACGCAGAAGCTGAAGCACGGAGGCCGCCGCGGAGGCAACATAAGTGAGGGCCGCTGCGTTCAGAACCGCCCGGCTGCCCTGGACCTCGTTCTGACCCAGGATGCCGAAATCCTGCAGCATGACCAGAGCGCGTTTGGAGGCGTCAAATTCAACCGGAAGCGTCACCAGCTGGAAAAGGACACCAAAAGAAAACAGATACACGCCGATCATGGCGACAGACCTGTTCAGTCCGAAGATCACTCCCAGCATAACGATCCAGATACCGAAATTACTGCCGATATTCGCGACCGGCACCAGGGCAGTCCTGAGTTTGAGCGGAATATAACCTTTTTCATGCTGCATGACATGGCCGCATTCGTGGGCTGCCACTCCGATCGCGGCTACAGAAGTAGAGTTATAGGTGGTATCTGAAAGATTCACCACACCTCTTGCCGGATCATAGTGGTCCGTCAGCTCGCCGGCGACATGCTGTACCTGCACTCCGATAACACCGTTTCTGCGCAGGATCATCTCCGCCGCCTGAGCACCTGTCATTCCGCAGGCACTCCTTACATTGGAATATTTTCTGTAGGCTGATTTCACATGCGCGCTGGCTCCCATACAGAGCAGGGCACCGATGATGACCAGCACATATGTCGGATCAAGCATTCCATACCCGAAATACATATCGAAATCTCCTTTCTTCAAATTCAAAACTCACGCCCGGAAAAAACTCTTTCCCGGCTGTCCGCAGTCTGCCCCGGACCCAGCAGTACATTGAGTATATTGGACGGACTGCGTCAAAAAAAGAATCCAAGACTCGCTCGCGAGTCTTGCGCCTGTTTCAAGAACCGGCTGAGCCGCACGATCCCGTTTCTCTGTTCAGGCCTTTCAGAACCGGCAAAGCCGTCCGATCCCGTTTCCCTGTTCAGGCCTTTCAGAACCGGCAAAGCCACACGATACCGTTTTCCTGTTCAGGCCTTTCAGAACCGGCAAAGCCACACGATTCCGTTTTCCTGTTCAGGCCTTTGTTCCCAGCACAGTCCCCGTCGGAATCCTGGTGCCCCGCAGAAAGGCATCCGTCGTCATTCTCTTTTTGCCTTCCAGCTGCACTTCCAGAAGAGCCAGGACCCCCTCGCCTGTTCTGACGTAGAGAGCTTTCTTATCTGCTCCCAGCACTATTCCGGGAAGGACATCCTGATCGGAAAGTATCCCGGAAAGCACGGGGTCTGTCATCTCTCTGACCTCTGCTCTCCAGACCTTGAGAACGTGACCGTTCAGGGTCGTATAGGCACCCGGCCAGGGCAGCATGCCCCTGAGGGTCCTGGAAATCTGTTCCGCGGATTTCGACCAGTCGATCTCTCCCATCTCCTTGCGCAGCATAGGGGCGTAAGAGGACTTTTCATCATCCTGTCTGACCGGGCTGATCTGTCCCGCCTCTATGGCCGGCAGATAGCGCACGATCATCTCTCCGCCCAGCTTTGCCAGCTTCTCATAGAGACTCTCGCCCGTCTCTTCCGGACCGATCGGCACAGATTCCTGGAAAAGGATATCGCCTGTGTCCAGTCCCTCATTCATCTGCATCAATGTGATTCCGCTCTCATGGTCGCCGTTTATGACAGCCCACTGGATCGGAGCCGCCCCGCGGAGTCTGGGAAGAAGTGATGCGTGAATATTCACACAGCCCAGCCTGGGAATCTCCAGAAGCTCCCTGGGAAGTATCTGTCCGAACGCCGCCACCACGATCAGGTCCGGCTCCAGACTTCTGATTTTTTCAATCGGCTCAGCTTCCCTGATGCGGACCGGCTGATAAACCGGAACCCCCCACTTTTCCGCGCATATTTTGACCGGTGTCTCGATCACCTTTCTTCCGCGTCCCTTCTGCCTGTCGGGCTGTGTGACTGCCAGAATGACATCCTTTCCCGCCCGGCAGAGCGCCTCCAGGGCCGAGACGGCGAAATCCGGAGTTCCCATAAAAATTATTTTCATACCTGTTGCAATTATCTCCTGTTTACAAACATATTTGATTAAAAAAATGCTCTGTCCGGCGCTTTCCGCACTGTCTCATCGCTTTAATCATATCTGCGGACATGACCTCCATGAACGCCATGAACGATTTCCCCGGATTTCCCGGGATCATCCGCAGCCTCCGCCATTTTTCCGCTGCCTATGTCATATTCCTGCAGCCTCTGTCATATTCGTGCTGCCTCTGTCATTTTTCTGCTGCCTCTGTCATTTTTCCGCTGTCTCTGTTATATTCCTGCAGCCTCTGTCATTTGTCCGCTGCCTTGTCATCAGCGGCAGGGGATTCCTCCTGCCCCTCCTCCCCGGCTTCCTCTTCTCCTTCTGCTTCCTCCGCCAGTTCCTCGGCATCCCGAAGCTCTCCGGTCACTTTTTCCACATAGAGATGGCCATCAAGATGATCCAGTTCATGGCAGACCGCGCGGGCAAGAAACTCCTCCGCCTCCAGTTCCCATTCATTCATATCCAGATCATTGTAACGGACCACAACGCGATTGGGGCGCGTCACCACGCCGACCTTGCCGGGAACAGAGAGACAGCCTTCATAGCCGGTCTGCTCGCCGTCCTGCTCAATAATCTCCGGATTGAGCATAGTGAGAGGTTCATTGCGTTCCTCTGTGATATCTATGACGACCATCCGCTTGAGTATTCCCACCTGAGGAGCTGCCAGGCCCACACCGCCTGACTCATACATGGTCTCCAGCATATCCTCCGCCAGAGTGCGGATTCTGGGTGTGACTTCCTTGATCGTTTTTGCCTTCTTTTCCAGGACCGAATCGCCCATTTCCCTGATTGTACGAAGTGCCATAGCATCCTTTCCAAAATCTGCCCTTCAACGGATGTTCAGATGACAGATTCCTGTCTTATTATTTGTATTTATTTCTATGCGCTGCCAATTCTTATTGTTATCTGGTTTTATGACTTATCAGTTTAAAAAATGTATACGTTTTATGTATTTCTTTATGTATTTATATTAACAAGTCTTGTATTTTTTCAAGACTCGCTTGCGTGTCTTGCGCCCATGCGAAGCATGGGATCACGCCTGCGGGTTTGCGTCGAAGACTTTTGCCCGTGTATCCCACGTCTGAAGACACGGGTATTACGCGATGAAGAATAAATTTCCTGTTTATATCAGTTGTTCTCCCTGTCCGCAGCTATGGGAACAGTTTTTTATAAGCTGTCTGCTTTTTTCAGCTGTCAGCTCCACTGTCCTATGACCGGACAATTCCGCAAATGCCCGGGCG
Organism: Lachnospiraceae bacterium; assembly: GCA_045117315.1. Lineage (GTDB taxonomy): Bacteria > Bacillota > Clostridia > Lachnospirales > Lachnospiraceae > CAG-791. Next base: position 45,890 of record JBGUNJ010000006.1, read on the forward strand.
GGCCCGGCATTTGCAGCCGCTTTCCTTGCTGCTTTAGTCATATTTCATTCAATTAGTCATATTTCATTCAATCAGAAAGCATTGATGGGATCAAAATCAAACTGGACGTCAACGTTGCGGAACATGGATCCGCCGGGATCCGATCCGCTCTTTTGCGCCGCAGGGGACGTCATGCGCTCAATAACGTCTTTACAGCTTACCAGTGTATCATATTTTTCAGCTTTAATGTATAAAACAAATCTGAACAAATCTCTCAGTTTCTTCAGCGAGGCCCCGGAAGGGCCGATCACCTGAAAAGCATTTTCATTCTCTCCCGGCTTCGGAGCTGCCGTCTTTTGCTGCAGAGTTTCCGTCTTTTGCTGCGGAACTGCCGGCTTTTGCTGCAGTGTTTCCGCCTTTTGCTGCGGAACTGCCTGAATTCGGCCGGCATTCCCCTCTCCGGGGATGCTCCCTGCAGGAAACTGCTCCCTCATGAGAATAAGTCGAATCTCATTGGCTGCGTGCAGCGCGGCGTCCTCATCCTCCGACTGAATCTGGACGGCCATCATATGACCTGCCGGGGGATAACGAAGGAGCCTGCGATAGGTGATTTCCTCCTGGTAGAAGCCTTCAAAATCCTGCCTTTCGGCATGGCGGACAGCATAGTGGTCAGGCTGATAGGTCTGGATCACGACATCCCCCGCCTCTGTTCCGCGTCCCGCTCTTCCGGCTGCCTGGGTCAGAAGCTGGAAAGTCCTCTCCGCCGCCCGGTAATCATCCCCATAGAGGGAGAGGTCTGCCATGAGGATCCCTACCAGCGTCACCCCGGGAAAATCATGCCCTTTCACGATCATCTGGGTGCCAAGCAGGATATCCGCCTCCTCCGAGGAAAAAGCGGAGAGAATTTTCTCATAACTTCCTTTTTTTCTGGTAGTATCCGCGTCCATCCGCAGGATCCGGGCCTGCGGGAAGATTTCCCTCAGATAACCCTCGATTTTTTCCGTTCCTGCTCTCATGGCGGAAATATATCTGGATCCGCACTCCGGGCAGGTCCTGAAGGCTGTTCTCTCGTAGCCGCAGTAGTGACAGACCAGGCGCCCGCTGCCGTGGAGAGAGAGCGATACGTCGCAGTGAGGACATTTGGGCACAAATCCGCAGCTGCGGCAGGAAATAAATCCCGCAAATCCCCTCCGGTTGATGAACAGCATGCTCTGCTGTCCCCTTCTCAGGCGGTCTTCGATCTTATTGTAAAGACTTCTGGAGAGAATGGACCGGTTCCCCTCCTTCAGCTCAGCCCTCATATCCACTGTCTCGACAGCAGGAAGAGTACCGCCTGTCAGCCTCTCTTTCAGCCGGAACAGCCGTATCTCTCCCTCCTTGGCCCTGTAATAGGACTCCATCGAAGGCGTCGCGGATCCCAGGACCAGAACCGCCCCGTGCATCCTTGCGATTTCTTCCGCCACATCCCTGGTCTGATACTTGGGCATGGATTCATTTTTATAACTGTGCTCGTGCTCCTCATCGATCACGATCACGCCCGGGTTGGAGAAAGGTGTAAAAAGAGCGCTGCGGGGGCCTATGATCACATCGATCTCCCCCCTTCGGGCCCTCTCCCACTGATCCGCGCGCTCCGCGTCCGACAAAGAGGAATTGACGACGCTCACACGGTCGCCGAAATGGCTGTAAAAACGCATGAGGGTCTGAAATGAGAGGGAGATCTCCGGAATCAGCATGATCGCCTGCCTCCCCCTGGCACAGATCTCTTTGATGATGCTGATATAGACTTCAGTCTTCCCGCTCCCGGTCACGCCGTGGATCAGACTCACAGAAGCGCGCCCGCTGTCAAAATCCCCGATCACCGTGTCCACTATTTTTTTCTGCTCCGGGCTCAGCTGCATCCCGGTCCTGGTGCTTGGTGAAACATTGACGGGATTTCGCAGTTCCTGAACCGACTCAACTCCGATAATTCCGGCCCGCTTCATAGCGCTTATGGCATTCGGCGGCACATGCAGCCTGGTCGTCACAAGAGTCCAGGGAAGCACGGGCACCTCCAGCAGCTCCTTCAGCAGCCTGGCACGAGCGGTATGATGCTTTTTTTCAAAAACCTGCAGCTGCTGCCTTCCCTCTTCTGTGGAAAGAAGCAGACGGATCTGCCGCTGCTCCCTGATCTTTCCCGTCTTCCGGGAGGCAAGAACCGTCCGCATGGCCGTCGCCATCGTGGAGCCGTAGCGGTTTTTCATCCAGGCGGCAAGCCTGATATAAAATTCACTGTTCTCCTCCAGAGAATATCCCCTGGCCGGCTCCACAGACTCCGCTATCTCCTTGATCTTTTCGGGAGCCAGTGCTGCCCGGTCCGAAAAACCGACCACATATCCTTTCCGGAGCGTATTGCCGGCACCAAAGGGAACCATGACAATACTCCCCGCCCGCAGCTTTCCCTGCAGTAATGACGGAACCCGATAGGTAAACGGACGATCCAGTCCCCTGGCCGATATGTCAATGATTACCTGTGCAAACTGCTCCAAATAAATCCCTCCATGCTCATATGCGGGAGCCCCCGCAATGCTTTATTCTCCCTCTGAAAGAATCTCGCTGATCAGGACACGCTCATCCATGGGATACTTCTTCCCTTTAATCTCCTGATAATCCTCATGCCCTTTTCCTGCAAGGACTATAATATCCCCGGGCTGTCCGTTGCGGATCGCGTACCGGATCGCGTCTTTCCTGTCCGGGATCGTCACATAAACACCGCCGGTCGGTTTCAGTCCAGTCACGATGTCCTCAATGATCGCCCCGGGGTCTTCATTCCGCGGATTATCCGAAGTGACAATCGTAAGATCGGCGAGCCTGCCGCTCACTTCTCCCATCTCAAAACGTCGGGAGCGGGCTCTCTGCCCTCCGCAGCCAAACAGGCAGACCAGCCTGCCGGTATCATACTCACGAAGTGTATTCAAAAGGCTCTCAAGAGCCATGGCGTTGTGAGCATAATCGATCATCAGTGTAAAGTCATCACTGACCCTGACCATCTCGATCCTGCCCTTGACATGAATCCTTCTGAGAGCGCCGCAGATATCGTCCTCCGACACATTAAAGTGGCGGCAGACAGCGATCGCGCAGAGCGCGTTGTAGACACTGAAGCGGCCGGGAGCAGGCACATGCGCATGAATAGAAACTGCGCCGGCTGTATCAAACTCCACAGCCAGTTCGCCGGGCGTATGGATCAGTGAGATATTCTCCGCCCGCAGATCATTGTTTGCACCCAGACCATAAGACTCCACCTCACAGGTGTGTCCCTCCAGGATCCTGTCGCTATAGGGATCATCCCCGTTGACGATCCCGACCCTGCACATTGAAAAAAGACGGCTCTTACATTGCAGGTAATCCTCAAAATCTGTGTGCTCATTGGGGCCTATATGATCCGGAGAAAGATTCGTAAAAATACCCAGATCAAACACAAATCCGTCAGTCCTGTGCAGCTTCAGGGCCTGTGAAGAGACCTCCATCACCACCGCCTGCACACCGCTGTCTGCCATATCGCGGAAAGTTTTCTGGATCTCGATCGACTCCGGCGTCGTATTCGCCGCCGGGATCCGCACCTCGCCGTCCTTCGTCTCATAGAGCGTCTCGATCGTACCGACCAGACCTGTACGGATACCCGCAGCTTCCAGGATCGACCTGATCATATAAGTCGTAGTCGTCTTTCCCTTGGTCCCCGTTACGCCTATGGTCTTCATCTCCCTTGCCGGATTATTATAAAAAGCGGCGGAAATGACAGCCATCGCAATCCTCGAATCCTCGACACGAATGATCACAGGTTCCATCCGGTCATCCCGGCCGGCACCTTCCGGACTGCCGCTGCCACTTTCCGAATTCCCATCGACGCCTTCCGGACTGCCGCTGCCACTTTCCATTTTCACGCCGGCGCCTTCCGGACTGCCGCTGCCTTCATCGCCAGCCTTGGCCCCCAGTACACCTGACAAATCAAGATCACTCTGGACGACAATCGCACAGGCACCATTTTCCAAAGCACCAGCCGCAAAATCATGCCCGTCAAATACAGCTCCTTTGATACAAAAGAACAGACAGCCGGGAACAACCTTCCTGGAAGCATCGGTGATTACCGAAATTTCCCTGTCCAGGAGACAATCAATAACAGCCTGATCCGTTATCCTGCTCCCCCTGACAGAATTCAAATGATAATCCAGAGATTCTACAAGCTTTCTAATTTTCATAACTACACCTCACCTATACAGCTGCTCCTCAAGCCACAAGCATAATTCGTAGAAGCCGCCACCAAAGCGGCCTTTGCCTCCCCCAGGGAATCTTTCCCATTCCACAGCACGGCGGGAAGTCGGCGCCGGAGCGGCGTGCATCCTGGCGGATCCGGTTTGTATGAGCATTAGATGTACTTGACGAAGCATATGCGAAGGGCCGAAAAAATGCCCGTCTTTCGCGGACGGGCATTTTTAGCGTCCACTTGTCCGAGTAATCCGGCATCGGCCGGATTACGAGTTTGGACGCGATCCGCCCGAAACATATGCAAGTCTTAGTACATCTTTGCGAAGGAAATACGGATCCAAAGGATGCCGCCGCGCAGGCGCCCCCAAGTGCGCATACTTTCGCGCAGGCGCCCCCAAGTGCGCAATCTCAAAAATGCATATCCTTCACCACAAACCTGATCGATTTTCTCCCCCTGTATTCATTGATCTCAGGGTGATAGGTGATGCTGACATTCACGTCCGCCCTGCCGTTCAAAAGTTCCAGCCAGGCTCTGACGCCCCATGCCGATTCAATTTCCTCCCTGAAGAGGTCTGCCTCCCGGAACATGGTCAGCGCAAGATGATCTCCGGTTGAGTCGATCGCATCAAATCCCAGTACATTTCTGCCCTTTCCCATGACCCTGAGGCCGCGAAGACGCACTCCCCGGGCCGCGAAAACAGGCTTTAGATTTGCAGTTCCGCAGGGTTCAAGGAGTTTCAGTTCTTCGACCATATTAAAGGTCCACAGAGAGGGGGGAAGTTCCATATCGATGTGCACCACCTCAGTCAGGTCTTCTTCCTGAAGGGTACTGGTCTCCTCGAGACGCTTCTGAAGGAGGGGAATATCCTCTTCCCTCATGGAAAGACCCGCCGCCATTTTGTGCCCGCCGAATTTCACAAACAGTTCTTTGATCTCCGTCATGGAGGCAAACATGTCATATGCCTCAATCGACCTGCCGGATCCCTTGGCCATACCGTCCTCTGTTCTTGTCAGAACAAAGACCGGCCGGGAAAAACGCTCCCTGATCCTGCCGGCAATGATCCCGGCGAGCGATTCGTGGCACTCCGGCAGATAAATCACAAGGACACGGTTTTTCAAAAGATGCTGGTCAGAGACTATCTGCAGGGCCTGTTTTACCCCCTGTTCCGTGAGACTTTTCCGGCTGTCGTTCAGTTCCCTCAGCTTCTGGGCGCTTCGGAGGGCACGTTCAGGGTCGTCCTCCATAAAGAGAGCCAGCGCCCTCTCCGCATTGTCCAGGCGTCCTGTCGCGTTCAGGCAGGGACCGATCACAAATCCCGCATGATAGGTGCTGATGGCTTTATCTTCCAGACCGTTGACCAGCAGCAGACTCCGGAGGCCGGTATTTTCAGTGTGCGGAATACGGCCCAGGCCCTCCCTGACCAGGATCCTGTTTTCATCCTTCAGCGGCATGACATCACAGACAGTCGCCAGAGCACAGAAGGGAAGAAGCTCCTCCAAAAGACGGGAACGTATCTTGGGAGCAATCCTCTCCAGCAGAAGGTCCGACAGCTTCCACGCCACGACGGCTCCGCAGATATCAGGAAAAGGATACTCTATTTTCCCTGTCTCAGGATTGCGGACTTTGGGATCCACAACTGCATCCGCAGGCGGAAGGATATACTCTTTATGTCCGTCGGCATCTTCTTCAAAGGGCACTTCGTGGTGGTCTGTGACGACCACGCAGATACCTGCCTCCTTTGCGGCGCGGACTGCCTCGACTGCAGAGATGCCGTTGTCGCAGGTCAGGATCACTCCGATCCCGTCCTCCGCGGCTTCCGCTGCCATACGGGGATTCATACCATAACCGTCTCTGATCCTGTCGGGAAGGACCACATCTGCCTCAGCTCCGCAGGCAGACAAAACCCGCATGAGAATATAGGAGGCACAGATTCCGTCCACATCGTAATCTCCGATCACACGGACCGCCTCCCCGCTCCTGATCTTTTCACAGAGCAGTCCGACAGCCTTTTCCATATCAGGCAGAAGCAGGGGGGAATAAAGATCGGACAATGTCCCTCTGAGAAAGCGCCGGGTCTCCTCGATTCCGACCACATCCCGGTTTCTGATCACACGGGCGAGGACCATGGAGATCCCACAGGCATCCGCAATCGACCGGAAATCCGCTCTCTTGGTGTAAAGCATCCACTTCGCCATAATGATACCTTCCTCTTAGTCATTTCCGCTTATGGTAAAAGCAGGGAGGATGCTGGCATCCTCCCTGCAGTCTTATACGGGATCAAAGATCCCGCTCCATGCTCAGATCCGCTGCGATAAAATCTTTTAGAAGCGGGGCATCCCGCATCTGCTTTCTATGCGCCGTCTCCGGCCTGCTCAATGACCGGCGGTTTTGCTAATCGCCGGACTGCGCGGACCCGGAGTCTCAGACAGTGATCTTAGCCTTATTCCTGGCTTCCTCTTCCTTGCGGCGGCGCTCTTTGCGCTCCTTCTTGGAGAGGTTGGAATAGTCGTTTTTATTTTTCTTATTCTGCTGGTTTCCTGAACCATCGCTGTTTCCGCCCTTCTTCTGACCGGAAGATGCCTGTGCGGCATCGTCCGACTTTTTGCGAAGGACATACCAGATGGAACCTGCCAGGCAGACAGAGGAATAACCGCCGCAGATGATACCGATCATGATCGGAAGGGCGAATTCCTTGACGCTGGAGACACCGAAGATAAACAGGGTCAGCACCATGAAGAAAGTGGTCAGAGAAGTAAAGATACTTCTGGAGAGCGTGTCTGTGATACTCTCGTTGACCAGGGCAGCGAGTTCCTGTCCCCTGCGTCTGGACCGCAGGCTCTCACGTACGCGGTCAAAGATAACGATCGTAGCGTTGATCGAATAACCGACGATGGTCAACATGCAGGCGATAAATGTGCTGCCCACGCTGACTCTGGCGACCGCGTAGAAAGCCAGCACGACCAGAACGTCATGTGCCAGGCAGATAACGGAGGACGCGCCGAAGCGCAGATCCTTGAAACGGAACCAGATGTACAGCAGCATCAGGACCAGGGCGACACCGACCGCGAGCAGAGCATCACGCTTCATCTCGTCGCTGATCGTGGAGCTGATGGTCTCGGAAGTAATGCTGTCCTTGTCAACTTTGAATTTCTTGACCAGCTGGTTGGACAGCTCGGTGCTCTTGTCTGTATCAAGGACGACAGACTTGAAGATGACTTCGTTGCTGCCGGAAACCTTCTGCACCTGAACGTTCTTGTCGCCTGTCACCTTGGTGAAGACGGGGATGACCTGCTTCTCGATTTCTTCCAGGCTCATGTCTTCGTTGAAACTGACATTTGTGGATGTGCCGCCGACAAAGTCAAGGCTGAAGTTGAGGATGGACTTATCTTTGCCCAGATGGATGCCCATGGCGACAAAGCCGCAGAGGATAAGCGCGAGCGATACCGCAAAAAAGGCTTTCCTTCGCTCAACGAAGGAAATAATATCTCTCTTTTTGCCGACACCGTAAAGGCTCTTATTTGTGAGGCCAAGGCCGTAGAAAATGTTCATGATCAGCCTGGTCACGAAGAGAGAAGTAATCATGGACAGGATGATACCGATTGCCAGAGTGTAGGCAAATCCCTTGACTGTACCGGAACCCAGGACAGCAAGGACTGCCGCCGCGATCAGGGTGGTGACATTGCCGTCGATAATGGCGGACAGAGCCTTATGATATCCGTTGTTGATAGCGGTTTTTACGCCCAGACCGGCTCCGAGTTCCTCACGGATACGGGCAAAAATGATCACGTTTGCATCGACTGCCATACCGATGGAAAGCAGGATACCTGCGATTCCGGGCAGGGTCAGTGTGATATCAAATCCATTGAGAACGAGCGCCATCATCATGATATAGATGCACAGCGCCAGTACTGCCGCAAATCCGGGCAGAAGATAGATCACGATCATGAAGAGCGCGACAAGGCCGAAACCGACCATGCCGGCAAACTTGCTGGTGCGGATGGCGTCCTGACCCAGCTGTGCGCCGACGATCTGGGAGCGCAGACGCTCCAGCTCGACCTTCAGTCCACCGATACGGATCGTGGAAGCCAGATTCTCAGCGGTCTCAATGCTCTCCTCACCGGTGATGACCGCGCGGCCGTCTGTGATTGCCGCCTGGACGCTGGGAACGCTGATGAAATGTCCGTCGTAATAGATACCAATGGACTCACCTGCGGCATATGCCTTGGTTGTGGCCGCGGCAAAAGCCTTTTTGCCTTCGTTATTAAAGGTCAGGGCGACAACGACCTGCTTGTTGCCCATGTCATCCTGCTGATAGGTGGCCTTGGCATCAGTGACCTGGGTACCTGTGACAACAGCGTCGCCGTCCTTGATGATCTGATCAAGGTCTTTGGTCAGGACATATTCGACAGAGCCGTCTTCAGTGACACCCATCTGATAGTTCTGGTTGCCTTCATCATCAGTCTGGCGGATGAAGTACAGGGAGCCGGGACGTCCCAGATCCTCCAGGATCTTATTGGTCTCCGCAACGCCGGAAATACCCGGAATCTCAATATTCAGACGGTCTGTGCCCTCTGTATAGACCTGTGCTTCCGTGCTGTACTCATCGACACGGCGCTGCAGTTTATACTTGGTATCATTCAGGTCTTCCTGAGACGGAGGTGTCTCTCCCACCGCCTGATATGTGATGCTGGCGCCGCCCGCCAGATCCAGGCCCTTCTTGATGTTGTGATAGGATCCTCTGTGTCCCTTGCCAAATCCGATCAGCACCGTGTACGCCATCAGTCCTGAGATGGCCAGCACGAGCAGAAGGGAAATGACCGCTCTCGATTTTTTCATTAATAGCTCCTCCAATATATACTACACTGTTCGCTTCCGCGCCCCTCCGACAGGACCGCGGACAGCAAAAGTACCGGTAACAGAACCGGAGGTGTCCTTTTTCCGGAAAGACCGGACCCGCATAAAAGGCGGATCACGCCCGTCCAAAAAACAGACACTTTGCAATTATAGCACCATGCCTCCATGATTGTAAAACATTTTCTTTAAAAAAGAACAATTCATAAATCCCTATAAAAGGCCGGATCATTCATTAAGCCATCATAAAAGGCAAGATTATCCATCAGGCCATCGCAAAACACCGTATTTTTCATTAAACCATCATAAAAGGCCGGATGGATCTTTCTTCCATCCGGCCTCCCGGCTCTCAAATCTGCAATTTGTTCAGAATAATTCAGAAAAGCTATCAGAACGTTCCTTCAAACTTCTGCCGGAAAATCTCCCAGACATCCCTCACGAAGATTCTGCCGTGAAGGTCAAGGTTGTCCCTGTATACTTCATAGTAGCTTCCGTTGTCCAGTGAAATCTGCAGGACATAAGGCTCGGAATAAGGAAATACCTCATCCCCGGGATCAGTCATGGGCGAAGATGTGTTGAACAGAAGATGCGCCACATTGGTCGTCATATCGGGAAGATCTTTGTTCAATTTAAATAAGAATTCTTCGCTTTCATAATAGTAAGTCAGTCCGAGGGACGAATAGCGGCTCTTAACGAGATATCCGTTGTCGAAGACCAGGTTGTAGGTTCCGTAAGGCAGGAAACCTTCGGGGACATAATCGCCGGCGACTTCCTCGTCAAACTTCTTCTTTTTCTCCTCGGCTTCCTTAGCCTTCTTGGCAGCGGCCTTTCTGTTTTCCTCAGCCTTCTTTTCTGCTTCTGTCTTTTCCCCGCCGGAGGACTTATCCTCTGTCTTCTGATCAGCTGTATCGGAAGTCTTTGTGGCGGAGTCGGATTTTTTCTTCTTATTTTTTGAGGATTTCTTTCCTTCAGCGGACTCTTTTCCGTCGTCAGCCTTTGCTACGCTGGCCGCTGCAGTTTCTTTTCCCGCGTCAGCCTTTGAGACAGCCTTCTGTTCAGTCTGCTGCTGAGCATCGTCCGATTTCAAAGTATCCTTGTCAGCCTGCTCCGGGGCCTTCTTGTCTGAAACCGTCTGCGCGGCTTCCGCTGTCGTCTTTTTCAATACAGATCCGGCAGAACTGCATCCTGCCGCGGCAATCACTACACAGAGCAGTAACGCCAGAGTTATTTTTTTCATCATGCATTCCCCTCGCTTTCTCAGTGAACATTCCTCTGCGGACCAATCATTTCTGTTCCTTCCGGTATTAATCACGCAGATCCGCCGGTATGAAGTTTTTTGCAATGACAATTTTTGCAATGACAATTCAGTCAGGGCGGCAGAGTCTGTTTTTATTCTTCATCGCACAATACCCGAATCTTCAGTCATTGGATACGCACCCAACAAAGGAAAACAGATGCCTGCATGCCGCTTACTTCTATATCGTAACCAAGAGGAATGAGAATTTCAAGTCACTTTTCAGACCGGCACGAAACTCGGGCTGTTTTCGGGCGGTTTTAGCGAAAAAGCCGGGTCTTACGGCGACAATCGCGGACTCAAGCGCATTGGAATGAGGTTTTTCCAAGTCAGTGCTCACGCCCTCGCCAGTGCGTGAGCACTGACAATTTCAAGTCGAAACTTTGAACCTGTCCCGGGCTGAACATGGCACGGTCCGGCGACAGGCAAAACCTGGTGTATTGCGCCTTCTTTTGCGCCCTGTTACAATTACTGCACAAACCGGCCCTTCCGGCAATCCCGACAGCCTGACAGGAACTGCTGCTTTTATCCCCCCGCTTTGACGCACGGCATGCCTGTCCGGAAAGTGAAAAAAAGTCTGAAGAGCCGGAAATTCTAATCCATAATGATGGATTTCATAATGGTGGAGTAAAGGATATGCAGACAGTCATTTTAATCGCCGAAACCGTCTCAGACGCAGCAGGCCGCGCTGAATCGCAAGGCAGCCGCAGTATACATGAGGCTGAAGATACCGCTCTCCGGCTGCAGCTCTTCCGGGAGGGACTGCGCTCAATCGGCCTTCATGAGGAGGCCTCACGTTTCACTGCGGATCAGATCGAGGTCTCCTCTTTCGGGAAACCCTTTTTCCGGGATATTCCCCGGGCGCACATCAACCTCTCTCATTCCGGAAAGTATATAGCCTGTGCTTTTTCCGATGTGGAGATCGGCCTGGATCTGCAGGAATGCACAGGTCCTCACACAGATGTACTGCGTCTGGCAAAGCGTTTTTTTACTAACGAAGAACATGAAGCACTTCTGTCCGTTTCCGGAGATGATGAAACCCGGCAGAAAGAGGTCTTTTTCCGTCTCTGGGCCATCAAGGAAGCCTACCTGAAATATATAGGCTGCGGGCTCAGGGGAGAATTGAATAGTTTCCTGCCGGACCCCCTCCCCCTGCAAAAAAATCTTTCCGGGGCGCGCGGACTTATCCGGGTCCTTGCAAAAACAGAACTGCTGACGCCGGCAGAGTATTCGCTTCTTCCCGCCCCGGAAGGCTTCACCATGGCAGTCAGTGCCGAAAAGATTCCTTCAGATATTGTAATCCGATATTATGATGCCAGCAGCAGAAGTTGGTAAAAACATAAAACGCAGCTGCCCCGATCCGGAATACCAGCCATAGGGTCCGGTCAGGCAGCTGCATTTTTCTTTTAATACATCTTTATTATTTTGCTATTACTTTTGTCTATATTACATCTTTTATTCTGTTTCAGATTTTATTCTGCTTCAGATTTTAGTCTGTTTCAGATTTATTCCGCTTCAGAATTTTATGTTTCAGATTTTATTCTGTTTCAGATTTTAATTCTGCTTCAGATTTTATTCTGTTTCAAATCCCTGTCTACGGTTCCGAAATAATTTATTCCTCAGCAGGCAGATCCAGCGCGATGCTCAGGTCTCTGAGCTGTACGGGGTCGACTACGTCGGGAGCACCGCTCATGAGATCGGCTGCATCCTTGTTCTTGGGGAAAGCGATGACTTCGCGGATGCTGTCGGCACCGGTCAGAAGCATGACAAAGCGGTCGACACCGTAAGCCAGTCCTGCGTGAGGGGGCACACCGTACTTAAAAGCGGTGAGCAGGAAGCCGAACTTTTCGTCAGCCTCCTCTTTGGTGAGTCCGATGACCTCGAACATCTTCTCCTGAATGTCGCTCTGGTGGATACGGACGCTGCCGCCGCCCAGCTCGACGCCGTTGAGAACGATGTCGTAGGCCTTGGCGTGCACGCTGCCGGGGTCGCTGTCGATGCGGTCCCATTCCTCTTCAACCGGCATGGTGAAGGGATGGTGCATGGCCATAAAGCGGTTTTCCTCCTCGGACCACTCGAGAAGCGGGAAGTCGACGACCCAGAGGAAATTGAACTGATTGTGGTCGATGAGACCCAGATCCTCGCCCAGTTTCAGGCGGAGGGCACCCAGAACGTTCCATACGATACCGTTCTTGTCAGCCGCGAAGAAGAGCAGATCTCCGGGCTCGCCCTTCATGCGGGCGATCAGAGCCTGAATCTCCTCCTCGGAGACAAATTTGGCGAAGGAGCATTTGACTGAGCCGTCTTCCTTCATCTGGATATAAGGCAGACCCTTTGCGCCGTTGCCGCGGGCCATCTCGACGATCTTGTCGATCTGCTTGCGGCCCATGCCGCCCTGACCCTTTGCGTTGATTCCGCGCACACTCCAGCCCTTCTTTGAGGCCGCGTCCGCGAAGACGCCGAAACCGCAGTCTTTGACCAGGTCGGTGACTTCCACCAGCTTGAGGCCGAAACGGGTGTCGGGCTTGTCAGAGCCATAGTCGTTCATGGCATCGATCCATTTCATACGGGGGAAAGGAAGCTCGACGTGCAGGCCGATCGCGCGCTCCACCACATACTGAATCAGGCGCTCGTTGACGTCGATAACATCGTCGACATCCACGAAGGAAAGCTCCATATCAGCTTGGGTGAACTCGGGCTGGCGGTCCGCTCTGAGGTCCTCATCGCGGAAGCATCTGGCGATCTGGAAATAGCGGTCATAGCCGGAGCACATCAGGAGCTGCTTGAAGATCTGGGGAGACTGGGGCAGCGCATAGAATGTACCGGGCTTCACGCGGCTGGGAACCAGATAGTCGCGCGCGCCTTCGGGCGTGGACTTGCAGAGAATAGGCGTCTCGATCTCGAGGAAGCCCTCTTTGTCCATAAAGGTGCGCATATCCTGCACGATGCGGCTGCGCAGCATAAGCTTCCGCTGCATGTCCGGCCTGCGCAGGTCAAGGCTCCTGTACTGAAGACGGAGTTCTTCTTTTGTATTACTGTTCTCTACGATGTGGAAGGGCGGTGTCTCGGATTCGGAGAGAATCCTGGTGTCTTTCACACGCACTTCGATCGTTCCGGTGGGAAGATTCTTGTTCACGGCGCCGCTGCGGAGCGTCACTGTGCCTGTCGCTGCCACGACGAACTCCGCACGCATCTTCTCCGCCTTGTGGAAATTTTCTTCGCCGCAGTCCGCTTCTTCATAGATCAGCTGGATCAGGCCGGTGCGGTCTCTCAGGTCCACAAAGACGATGCCGCCCTTATTTCTCTGCTTGGCGACCCAGCCCATCACTGTCACTGTCTTTCCGACATATTCTTCTGTAAGTTCAGCGCACCGGCACGTCCGGTGCAGTCCTTTCATCGATTCTGCCATAGCTGTTATCTGTTGTTCCTTTCTGTAAAAAATACAGTATTGATGTATCAGAGGCGGACGCGGCCTTTTCCGCGCCGCTCCCTGTTATGTACCAGTTTGTTCCATATTTACTTGAGGGGATTTGTGTAAATCCTTTTACTTGAGGGGATTTGTGTAAAATTCCTCAAACTCCTCATAGCCGCGGTCCCTGAGCTGCTGCTTCTGGAACTTCTTGTTCTTTGCCATTCTGGCCAGAAGCACCTGTCTGCCGGCGGCGCGCTCCTCCTGCGCTTTTTTCATGGCATCCTTCATGCGCTCTGCAGGAAGATTCTTCTCAAGCAGGAAGGCAACCTTGGCGGGGCTTCCGGGAATCCTGAATCCCTGTTCCATGAGGATCAGGATGATGCGCTCGAATCCGATTGAAAATCCGCAGGCCGGGACGTCCTTGCCGGTAAATCTGCCGACCATACCGTCGTAGCGTCCGCCTCCGCCGCAGCTGATGCCCAGCTCCGGCATGGCGATCTCAAAAATAGTACCTGTGTAGTAGCCCATGCCGCGCACGATAGTGGGATCAAAAACGATCCGGAAATCGGCCTCTTTGACACCATCGACGCTTTCGATGACAGTGCGCAGGTCAGGAATCACTGTATCGGCTATCACGCCGGTCAGTTTTTCATCCAGGTAGGTGAGCTGGTCATCCGCCTCTTCGAGTCCCTTGAACAGGCTGATGTAGGTATCTGTGCTCTCCTGCGTAAAACCGCTCTCCACCAGTTCCGCGGCGGCGCCGTCCATGCCGATCTTATCCATCTTGTCGAGGATGATAAAAACTTCTCCGAAGCGGTCCGCAGGGAAACCGCAGGCAGCTGCCATAGCTGCCAGGATCCGCCTGTCATTGATCCTGATCTGGAAGCCCTTAAAGCCCAGGCGGCCCAGGGTCGTGGTAGTAGCCAGGATCAGCTCGATCTCAGCGAGGTTGGTCGCCTCGCCGATGATGTCTATATCACACTGCATGAACTGGCGGTAGCGTCCCTTCTGGGGCCGGTCAGCCCGCCAGACATTGCCCATCTGCAGAGCCTTGAAAGGCATGGGAAGATCATTGGCGTGGTTGGCATAGTAGCGGACCAGCGGGACCGTCAGGTCATAGCGGAGACCGCCGTCCACCAGGTCCTCTTCCGACTTGGCTGTGTCAATGCGGAGTTTCTCCCCTCTTTTGAGGATCTTGAAGATCAGCTTTTCATTGTCGCCGCCCTGCTTGCTGGTCAGGTTGGCGATATTTTCCACACAGGGAGTCTCTATTGAAGAGAATCCGAACTCAGCGTAAGTCTTTTTGATCACGGAGATCGCGTAATCGCGGATTTCCATCTCCTCGGGCATAATGTCCTTCATGCCTGTAACAGGCTTTTTAATCAGCGCCATATCAATCCTCTCTTTATGTTGAATGTTTTGATGAATGTAAAAAACAGAACTTTCGTAATCATTCTGTGAAACTGCCGGTTTTCCTTTTCTCTGCTCCTTCATCCGTCAGCAGTTCTGCGGCTTAAATGCATCCTGCTGACAGACAGTTTTTTATTTTAACCTTTTTCACTGAAACTTTCAATACAATATCGGACTCTGCCTTTTTATAAATATATACGACATCAGCCGTATAATACTGCCCATATAATATCTCTCAGGCAATATCAAAAGATCTTTCATGTTATATCTATCATGCAGTAGCTCACATGTAATTTCTCCCATGCAATATCAAAATGTCTCCCGTGTATTATCTATCATATATCTGTGTCTGATGATTACCCCCTCCGTGTACAAAAAGTACAAAAAGATCTTACCACTTCAGAAACCGGAGTATTACAAAAAGGAGACTTCGTTGAAAACCACATAAATTCTCTCTTTTCGTGCCTGAGAGAAAATTAACTATTATCACTAAATATCCCTCTGTTTTTTACATTGTTTTGTGCACTTTTCATGCAAACAGGTATATAATTGGTACATAGGGCAATCAATGTGGTTTTGAGACAGACACCACTTGCCCGGATCAATAGTCAATCCGGAAGGGGGTTATAATAATGGCATCAAAAGTCTATGAATGCATTGCGAAAATCGCCGACAGCATTATCGCGAACAAAGAATTCCTCACAGAACTCGACCGCGAGATCGGTGATGCGGACCACGGCATCAACATGGCGAGGGGCTACACAGAAGCGCTTGGCCAGCTTCCGCAGGATTCGGACGACATCGGCGCTGTCCTGAAAAAGACAGGCATGGTTCTGATTTCCAAAGTAGGAGGAGCCTCCGGACCTCTCTATGGTACAGCCTACATGAAGGCAGCCAAAGCGACGGCGGGGAAAACAACTCTGACAGTACAGGACGGAAAAGAAATCTTCGAAGTTGTCATCGGAGGCATCAAACAGCGCGGAAAAGCAGAGCGGGGTGAAAAGACCATGCTCGATGCCATCATTCCGGCCTACGAGGCCTATTGCGCTGCGGCAGATGCAGGAAAAAGTCTTGATGAGTGCCTTGAGGCTATGTGCGAAGCCGCCAAAGAGGGAGTGGAGTTCACCAAGACCATCCGCGCCACAAAGGGACGCGCCAGCTATCTGGGCGACCGCAGTATCGGCCACCAGGATCCCGGGGCCACCTCTTCTCTGCTCACGATGGAGGCCATCCGCGACTTCTGCAAATGATCATCCGTATGCACTGAAGGACTTTCCTGTTTAATTACACGGGCGGCATCAAATAAGATTAATGCCCCTTGTTTTTCAGGTAGGACAAAAGGACAGGAGGAACATCCATGGTCGGAATCGTAATTGTCTCCCACAGCAGGCTGGCTGCGGAGGGAATTCGGGAGCTGGCAGCCCAGATGGCTGGACCTGACACCGCCATCATAGCATGTGGCGGAATGGAGGACGGAAGTATCGGAACAGATGCCATGCGGATTCAGGACGCTATCGTCCGGGCAGACAGCGGCGATGGTGTCTGTGTCATGGTCGACCTGGGAAGCGGCATTATGAGCGCGGAGACAGCCATCGAATTTCTGGGATTTGATGACGATCACGCCGGGATCTGTGTACGGATCGCGGATGCTCCTGTTCTCGAGGGCGCAGTGAGCGCGGCTGTTTCGGCATCGGCAGGCGACAGCCTTGAAGAAGTGATTGCCGCTGCAGAAGAAGCAAGAGGAGTCAAGAAGCTGGAGTGAAACCTCCGGTCATCAGGAAAAAACGAATGCACAGAATCATTTCAGTCATTTCGAAATCCTGAACACATGTAATCGTACATAATCAGCTTTGCATTTTCCGAAGTTGTTAACTGTAAATGGTAAAAATGGAGGGTTATCATGAAAAAACTGATCAACAGTGTAGACAATGTAGTTGATGAGATGCTGAACGGAATGACAGCGGCATTTCCGGAGTACATCGAGCGTGTTCCCGGAACAGATGTTGTAGCCCGCACAGGCGCGAAAAAAACCGACAAGGTCGTCCTGATCAGCGGCGGCGGCAGCGGACATGAGCCCGCTCACGGCGGCTACGTAGGCAAGGGCATGCTGGATGCTGCAGTTGCAGGCGCTGTCTTTACATCCCCCACTCCCGACCAGGTCTATGAGGCCATTCAGGCTACAGAGTGCGGCAAAGGCGCCCTCCTGATCATCAAGAACTATACCGGTGATGTCATGAACTTCGAAATGGCCGCGGACATGGCCGCCGATGAAGATATAGTCGTCGACAAAGTTGTCGTGGCTGATGACGTGGCAGTCGAAAACTCCACCTGGACCACCGGGCGCCGCGGAATCGCCGGCACAGTTTTCGTACACAAGATCGCGGGTGCCTGCGCTGAGACCGGTGCCGACCTGCCTGAAGTCAAGCGCATCGCCGAAAAAGTAATCGCCAATGTCCGTTCTATGGGTATGGCTGTCTCCCCCTGCACGGTACCTGCCGTCGGAAAACCCGGCTTTGACCTCGCAGATGATGAAGTCGAAATCGGTATCGGCATTCACGGAGAACCCGGAACCCACCGCGAAAAGATCTCTTCCGTCAACAACACCGTCGACCATCTGGTAGGAAAGATTCTCGACGAAGGCATCTACGCCGAAGGTGATGAAGTCGCCGTCATGGTCAACGGCATGGGCGCCACCCCTCTGAGCGAGCTCTTCATCGCCAATCTCCGCGTCAAAGAGATTCTGGATGAGAAGAAGATCAAAATCGCCAAGACAGTCGTGGGCAATTACATGACCTCCCTCGACATGGCAGGCTTCTCTGTCACCCTGCTCAAACTCGATGACGAGCTCAAGGGCTATCTGAATGCCCCTGCAGACACTCCCGCTTACAAAGAAGTGTAATAATAAAAGGGTAGAGGCGGCTACGCCGCCCTCTACTTCGACCGGCCGTGTCCGCCACAGGACGAAAAATACATCTCACGTGCCGTATCATAAATAACTGAGATCAAAAGAGGGTAAAATCCTCTGTAACCATTATTACGTTCAAGATGGAGGTCCGATGGCGTTTCTGGATTTTTTCAAATCAGTAGATATCAATAATGAAGTCAACCGCTGCAGAACCACTAAGGGTTCCGTCCTCCTCGATGTGCGCACGGAAGAAGAGTACCGCAGCGGACACATCAGCGGGAGCCGCAATATTCCCGTCGAAAAAATCGACAACACGGTCAATCTCCTGCATGACAAATCCGCTCCTCTCTTTGTCTACTGCCAGAGCGGAGCCCGCAGCAGGAAGGCTGTCTCCAAGCTCCGCAAGATGGGCTACACGGAAGTGTACAACATCGGCGGGATCGATTCCTTCCAGGGTCAGCTGCAGAGAGGAAAGCGATAAACTGACTTTCTGAAGCTGTATTCGATTTTCCTTTTTAACAGGACCGTTTCATAGAAACAGTTTAAAACAGGGCATATCACATTTCCCCAATGTGATATGCCCTGTTATTTACGGATATTCTGTTTTAAAATGCCAGTTCATTTTTTGAAAATACCGGATTTTTTCCCGCCTGCTTTTTTATTCAGCCCCTTGAGCACAAGTCCTGCGGCAAGCGGAGCAATCCCTTTTCTCTTGGGGGCAACCTTCACCTTTTTCACTGTCACTTTCCCGTCTTTGTTTTTCTTTGCTTTTACCTGCACCTGAGCTTTGCCTCCGCCTGCCAGCCGGTACAGGATCAGAGCCGGAGGCACTATTTTTGCGGCCGCGGCTACGGCTTTATTGCCCCCCGCGATGCGGTTAACGACCCTCTCCTTTTCTTTTTCAACGATTACTTTGCGAAGGAGATGCAGCGCTACCAGACGGGCCGCTCCCTTCTGCAGATTATTCGGCTTTTTTTTAGTCATTGCTCTTCCTCCCGGCAGTTCATGATAGACCGCTGCAAATACTTATTACATTATACCCTCCGGAGTACGGTTTTGCCATCTGGTTAAATCAGTTTTATACAGAGAACCGACTTGGCAAGTTACTATTCACGCCCTATCGAGGGCGTGAATAGTAACTTGCGTTCGCCCATGCTGAATTCGCTTCGCGAATGGGGCGAACGCCG
>JBGUNJ010000007.1:0-4585 GCA_045117315.1 Lachnospiraceae bacterium
GGCCTTTTCTTTCATTTCTTCCCTGACTGTGATATTCCGGCTGAAGCGGTATGCGGGGTGTTCTGTGTTGACAGGCTCCGCATAATAGACAGCCTTATAGGTGTCCACCCGGCTGGTCGTAAAGCTCTTCCCGTCCTCATTCTTTGCCTCATAGAAGGAGACTGAGATCTTCTTTTTGTCCGGGATCCTGATGCCTGTAAAATCCTCTTTCAGATCGATCTCCGCCCCATAATCCAGCTCAATGCTCTTTGCAGTCACGATCTCGTCTCTGTCAAGACTGTCCCTGGCATCATCCAGATCGGGAAGCGAGGAGACATATTCCTCAAGATTCTTTTTGGGGTCTGTTTTCGTGTCCGAGGCCAATGCCGACACAGGACCGGCCGCAACCGACAGGACCATGACGGCGCTCAATACTCCGGACAGCATTCTCTTTGTCCAGTATTTTGCTCTCATTGCGTTTGTTTCCTTTCCTGATTTTGTTTTTGATTTGACTTGTGCAGATATCTGCAGCATTGCTGTTACAGTTCCTTTCGGAAGTACGGGACTCCCTTCTTAAAGCAAGTAAATGAACATCGGACCTTCCTCCTTTCCGGAGGGTTCTATTGCATCCCTGAATGAAAGCATGCTCAAAGTGTCTAAGCAGGCTCACTACATGCTGACAACACTGCAGCAGGCTCATACAGGAAAGCGCTATAAAATGAAATCCATATCCCTCCAATAACCCCAAACCACCACAGCTGTAGGTGACCGCTATTTATGTGCGCAAAGAAAAAAACAGCCCGATTTGAGCTGTTTTTTTCATTAATCATGATTTCGCCATGAAGGCGATTATGAATTTCTATACGCCTGCTTTCTTCCGGTAATCCCTCTTAGAATGCGCGCTGTCCGGCAAATCTGTCGAACCGGTAATAGCGGTTAAGCCTGCATTTCGGATCAGAGATCCCATAGATCCTGCGCAGCTTGTCAAGCGTTTTTCGAAGTATTGCCGTCACATTTGAACGTGTAGTTCCCATCTGAGCGGCAACTTCTGCCTGCATCCTGCCCTTGACGATACATTCATCCAGAACAAAGCGCTGCTTTTCGGAAAAGGTCGCAAGGATCTGATGGAGTTCTGCATAGTCCTCCTTCTTCATTTCCTCGTCGATGACCTTGTTCATCGGATCATTTTCCCCCTGATCCGACAGGTAGACGTTTTCCTTAATAAAGGCATCCAGGGAGCACTCCCCATGCATCTGACGGAGGTTGTTCCTGTTATGGACGATGCGGCGCTCCCCTTCCATAAAGGTTCGAACCTGCCATGGCTGATCGGCAAATACTTCGAACCCGATGGTATGGATTTCTCCCATAGCATCCTCTTCGGTATATTCCCTGCATTTGTGAAGGGGAAATACTGTTATATGGCCGTCCTTCCTATAAAGGACGTAACCGTTCTTGTACACTGTCAAAACAGTGTTTTCTTCAATGACTGCAGTAACGACAACGGGACTACCGGACTCGATGAGCCACAATGCCGAAGGAACTCTTTCCTTCCATTCTGCCACATCAACCTGCTTCATCAATTCGAGCAATGTCATTCTGACCACCTTTCTGCCTTTCGGCTGCGGGCGGCCAAACACCCAAACTGATCGATCCTGTATATGGTTCATGTTCCAGAAAACTATGTCTCAGGGACAACAGGAATAACTTTGCGCTCTGCTTCATGCTCGCTCGCACTCGCCGCGCTCCATACTTTGGGATTTCGTACTTGAAAGAGGCCTCTGGCACGCCCGTTTTTTTTCAAACGGGCGTCCGGAGACCGCACCCTCTCTTGTTACATCACTCCTTCCTTTTTCAGTGGATCATCCATAAGCAGGGAACTGAAGGAGATGTCGCCTCCTCCCTGTCAGCATTTCTACCCTGGTCCTCGCATATGACCTCCTCTCTTGCTTTCCTCTCTACGCGTACAGCATGTCTCTCAATGTGAAAAGGACTGTAATCACCCATCGCATCATACGGAAGTAAGTCCAGCCATGTATCGTTCACGATCGTCCTCCTCTCACTAATCCCGGATTTCGATACCCTTTAGGTAACGTTTTTTCTCCGGGATTTTTAAAAATTTTAAAAAGATGTATTGAAGCATTCCGCCGGTAAAACCTGTCCTGCTTCCCGCTTCCAAATCCATCATAACTGCATTTTTCGTCATTTCCCGGACAGAAAATGAAACCCGAATATACACAAAACCACATGTGATATGCAGGTTTCACTGAATATAAATCCCAATATGCGCTTTTATCGGCGGTACAATGTATATTTAATTGCTGTGAACTTTCATTTTTTGAAATTCCAAAGGAAAACCGGACATATTTTTTTCGTGAATCAGAAAATATAAAACAGGGGCGGATAAAAAAAGAACCCGGCTGTCTGCATTTCTGCAGGCAGTCAGGCTCTGATCATCCTGTGTCATTATCAATTAAGTATCCTTATCTGTTACAAAGTAAGGGGATTTAATCCGTGGCGGGTCAGATATTCATTTGCAGCTTTTATGCCGTCACAGCTCTGAACACGGAGGATGTAATCAAGTGCCATGTGACGTGTGCTGTCCTCATCAAGGATAACAGCAGCCCTCTTGAACAGCAGGCGGCTGATCCAGTCAGGAAGCTTCAGCACAAGACACACTGCTGTCAGGAAGTCTTCGTTCCGATATTTGGCAGGAGACTCGATCCAGCGTTTCAGCGTCACCTGGTTCATCCCCAGTTTATCCGCCATATCCTTCATCGAAATGCCATTGGATACCCGCAGATACTGGAAAGCATCAATGAACTGTTTCGGGAAACGCTGGCGATAAAGCATCCTGGCATCGATATCATCCATATCGCCCAGCTTCTCGCGGTTCAGGAAGTCATTGACATAGAACCTGGTACGGGCAATAAATTCAGCGTCGTAGTACATACGCCCGAATTCATACCTGCCGACTCCTGTCTGTACATACACACGGACAAAACGCAGGCAGCATTCGTCCACATGCCGGTTTGCCCAGTCCGTGAGAAGGAGACGAGGGCCTTCCTTTCTGTCCTCAACCTGACGGACATACCTCTCCCCGTTTTTGACAATATGCCCATCGGCGTATATATATTCGCCGCTCTCCATGACCTTGCAGAAGTCTTCGCTGTCTGTCATCATGCGCTGGATCTGGTTTCCATTTACAACAAATGTATGGGTCATTTCCCGCCAGGCTTCTTTGTCAAAGGCAAAGGGCTGAATCAGTTTCCTGTCAGCATAATTAAGGGATCCTCTGGCCTCCATGTATCCCAGCTGTATGAGCCTTGCCCGGATCCTGAAATGGGGAACGTGGAGCCTGCGGGAAATCTCTTTGCCGACATCCTCATACAGTTCTCCGGAATGACGATAGGAATGCCCGGTCTCTGCCAGAACGTTTTTTCTTGCCCTGCCACATTCGCTGCGTATCATTTCGTGCGTAGACGCTGCCGGCATCATCAGGCCGAAAGCACCGCGGTTCGCCTGTTTCTCCATGAAATAGACGGGATCATTCCATGCCTTCTTTTTCCCTTCTCCGTCCTTGCTTTTCTCTCCGGTAGAGGAATCATCCCCGACTGAATCTGTGACGACCGTTTCATCGTAGATCTTTGGCTGTGTCTTAATAGGAACTTCGATCGTACGGATGCGCTCTGCGTCATTGCATCGCAGTCCCTGCAGCCTGTAAAAGAGGTAATGCTCCTCATAATGGATGCATTCGTGATAAATATCAAACTGCGGATAATTATGCTGCCGCAGGTTTTCATTGATCACGATCGTCCGCCCCGGAATCCGGATAATCCGATGTGGGCTTCCCGGCGGAGTGTCTTTCTCCAGGACAGCGATCTCATCATCCTGAAAAAAGAGAATGCCGGCAACACCTTCGTGTTTGTGGAGCGGGTAAGTTTCTACCCGCAGCCCCATCTTTTCTGCAAGTTCAAACGCATCTCGCCTCCTGTAATCTCCAAGAGCTTCCGGGATATACTTCATCCAGATTCTTTCTGTCACATGATCCATATCCTCATTTCTGTAGTAGGGTACAAGGAACGGGCTGAGTTTCCAGTAATCATTCCGGTTGGGAGTTCCCGGAACCAGATCTTCGATCATGTAAATGAATCCGTCATCAGGCATCTCCGGGCATCCTGCCGGATGTCCTTCCGGGCACATAAACAATGTATCGTCTACAGCATCATCCTCGTCATCCTCCGGAAAACTGCACCAGATGACCAGTGTCCCGTCCCAGTGCCGGATTCCCCTGCCTGTTTTAAGAGAGAGATGTACAGAGACATCTGTGTAAAAGCTCTCGCGATCGATCTTCCAATATGAAAAGGCCGGAAAATCACAGGAACGTTTATTCAGCCAGGTATCATGAAAGGAAAACCCGACGGTCCGGGCAAGCGACCCGTCCCTCAGGCAATGGTTGAGGTAAGAGTACAAAGCCAGTTTGTAGTGGTCACAAAAGTATTTCGTCATGGAAATGACATCCGTGTAAACGGCAAGTACTTTTCCCGAAAAAATGGCATTTATTTTTCCTGAAATGCGGCAAACTATTTTCCCGAGTTTGCGGCATTTT
>JBGUNJ010000008.1:0-9799 GCA_045117315.1 Lachnospiraceae bacterium
ATCTCGTCGATTCCAGCACAGTGGAGCGCATTGTCGAGGAACACGTGGAGGACCTTTTCCACAGGACAGTAGACACCCTGGTGGAACCCATCCTGCGCAACGCGGCCATTCCGGTCTTTGAGAGATGGCGCAGCGGCAGTATCCGCCGCCTGGCGGATATTGACAAGGAGATGGAGCGGGAGATCGACGCATGGCTGCATTCGCCCGACGCGGCGGAACTTCTGGTCAGGCCGATCACAAACTGGCTGCGTCCAGTGGCTTACCGGCTGGAAGAGTACACCATGCCCATCTGTGTCCGCCACAATGTGCCCTACAGGGCTCTCAGCCTGACTTCCTACCTGTCACTGGCCGAGATCGACGTGCAGGTCAATGCCAGGGACGTCTTCGCGGTCGAGGAGCTCACCTGGATGGTCAACGCGATCATCTCAATCCTGGTCGGACTTCTGTGCGGCGGCAGCGGAATCGCCCTGATCTCCAGCGGCATCTCCGGCATTGTCGCGGGTGCCATGATCACTCTCCTGGTCCTCTTTCTGGGCAGGGAAAAAATGGAATCCGCCGTCATGAGAATGGAGATTCCGGGTATCATGCGCATGCTGGTC
Organism: Lachnospiraceae bacterium; assembly: GCA_045117315.1. Classification (GTDB taxonomy): domain Bacteria; phylum Bacillota; class Clostridia; order Lachnospirales; family Lachnospiraceae; genus CAG-791. The sequence goes on from JBGUNJ010000008.1 coordinate 600, forward strand.
CGCGACGGATATTTTGAATCCCGCATGGAAAAAATCAGCGGAGAGATCAAAAAGACCTGCTTCGAAAAAATGGAAAAAGAGAAGAGCGAGGAAGTCTCCCGCAGAATGATCACCGAGATTTCGGGTCAGATCGAGGAGTGCCTGATGCGCATGGCGGAAGTCGTAGAGATCCCCCTCGGAAAATAAAAGCAGTATTAAAAAAAGAGTATCGAAACAGCGCGGAAAACCCCCGGCAGGTCACAGCCGCCCGCGGGTACATCACGAGTAAATAACGAGAATAAAGGAGTACAGAAATGTTTCGTGAAATGAGACGTAAGGGACAGCAGATTTCTCAGGAAGAGTGCGGCGATATCCTCCTTCGCGCAAAGACAGGGATCCTTGGTCTGCACGGAGACGACGGCTATCCATACACAGTGCCGGTCAATTTCGTATATACACCCGGCAAAGACGGGCAGCCCGGCACCATCGGCTTTCACTGCGCGAAGACAGGGCATAAGATCGACGCGATCCGCCGAAACGAGAAGGTGTCCTTTACTGTAGTGGACCGCGATGAGATCATGCCCAGGGAGAGAACGACCAAATACTGCAGCGTGATCGTTTTCGGCCGGGCCAGATTTCTCGAGACTGAGGAGGAACTTCGCAGAGCCGCAAATGCTGTCGGCGCCAAATACAGCGCAGGATTTGAGGACCTCTACAAGGAGGAGACGGAGGATACCATCCGCCGCAAAACCCTGTGCTGTGTGGAAATCACCATCGACCACATGACCGGCAAGATCGGCAAGGAACTTATGAAAGAGCGGAAGCTTGCAAAATAAACAGAAGACAGGAGGCCTGGAACAGGATTATGAAAACGATAGTTGTATATGATATGAATTATATGCCGGAAGGACTGCCGCGGGATTCGGAGATCGGCGCTGAGTACCGCAGAGTGAGCACGGTGCTGTACACGCTCAGCGCGCGCGGAGCCAGAGTCAAATATCTGAACTTTTTCCGGGACGCACTGACCTTCATGGAAAGTCCTATAGTGCAGCAGATCATGAAAACTGACGGCCAGGAAGGCTTTCCCTGCATGATAGCAGATGAGGAAGTCATTGTCAGAGGCCGGTATCCCTCCAATGAGGAGATTCTGGAACAGCTGGGAGCGGAAGGTGCGGAAATGCTGGCCCGTCCCGCTGCCGCATTCGCGGGGGGCGGCTGCAACGGCGTCTGTTCTTCATGTCATGTGGCGGGATGCGGACCGGCGGCGTCATCAAATAGTACCGGACCTGCGGCGTCATCAAATAATATGGTATCTTCGGCGGAGTAAAAAATCAGAGGCAGGAGGACAGCTTCTCCTGCCTTGTTTTGCGCGCGGGCAGGCGGCCTGACCCGGCACAGCAGCACACAGCTGCGGGAGTATTTTGACTTTGAAAAAAAGAAAAAGCGGAAAAAAGACAATAGGAATCAGCGCAATGCTGATTGCGGCATTATTGATCGCCACTGCGGTGGGATGCGGACCCTCCACAGGACAGCAGAATGTTTCGGCTGCCGAGACCGGCAGGGAAGCTGCTGTTTTGGGTCAGACTGAAGGGGCGGACCTGCCTGTGGACAGCGGAACAGAAGCGCTTCCGAAGGAGGCGTCCGGTGACAGCACAAAGGCTGTCGCGGAGCAGGCGGCGAAAGGAAGCACAGAACCTGCCCTGGAGGCGGCAGCGGACAGCACGAAAACGACAGCTTTAGAGGCGGCGTCGGCCGCGGACAGCGCGAATGCGGCCGCTTTGGAGGCTGCGTCCGGTGACAGCACAAAGGCTGCCGCGGAGCAGGCGGCGAAAGGAAGCACAGGACCTGCTCAGGAGGCGGCCTCGGAAAACAGCACGGAAACTGCCGCGGAGCACGTGACAGAAATCGCTTCCAAGACTGTGGCAGAACAGGCTGCGGATCCGGATTCTGACCAGGCTGTGAAAAAGCTGATCAAAAAGTATGTGAAGTCCATGTCTCTGGAAGACAAGGTCTCCGGACTCTTTATCGTCACACCGGAAGCCCTGACAGGATACGGGGCGGTCACGGAGGCGGGCGAGGTGACAAAAGAGGCACTTGAGTCCACACCGGTCGCCGGGCTGATCTACTTTTCGGGGAATATTGAGAGCCGGGACCAGTTCAGCCGCATGCTTGAGAACACAGAGAAATGGGGAAGCATAAATCTTCAGGCTGAGACAGCTGAAGAAAATGCCGCCGGGAAAGCCGACGCAGGAAAAGAATCCGCGGATACCGGCAAGACCGGTAATTCCAAAAAGAACAAAGACACCGCTGAGACGATCCATATTCCGATCTTCCTGGCTTCTGATGAGGAGGGCGGCCTGGTTGCCCGCATCGAGGACAGCGGGATAGACGTGCCCTATGTGGGGCCGATGGGCGAGGTCGGAGCATCCGGCGACCCCGCGGCGGCTTTCGAGGCAGGCAGTACCATCGGCGGATACCTGCAGGAGTTGGGCATCAACCTGGATTTTGCTCCGGACGCGGATGTCCTGATCGATCCCTATAATCAGACCATCGGCAACAGGTCTTTCGGAACAGACCCTTACCTTTGCGGGCAGATGGTCGGCAGATTTATCGACGGCCTGCATGACCAGGGAGTCGCTTCCTGCATCAAGCATTTCCCCGGCCTCGGAGATACTGAGACGGACACCCACACCGGGGGAGCCTGGTCCTCCCGCACGATCGAGGACTACCGGGGCGCCGAGTTTCTCTCATTCCGGGGAGGAATAGAGGCGGGGACTGATATGGTCATGGTCTCCCACCTCTCCAATACAGCCCTTACGGGCAGTGACCTTCCGGCTTCGCTGAACAAGGTCGTCATGACAGATATTCTCCGCGACGAACTGAAATTCGAAGGTGTCATCATCACCGACTCCCTCCAGATGGGGGCAGTCACTGAGCGCTTAGACAGTGCGGAAGCGGCCGTGACAGCATTTGAGGCAGGTGCGGACATCCTGCTGATGCCGATCGATTTTCAGGCTGCCCGTCAGGGAATCCTGGACGCCGTGGAAAGCGGACGGATCAGCGAAAAACGCATCGACAAGTCTCTCCGCCGCATTCTGATGACAAGGTACAGAACCGGATCCAGGAGACAGTCAGAGAAAAATCAATAAAAATCTGACGTTGCGGCGGTCTTTTTTATTGAGAAATAGCTAAACACTATGGGCGGATTCGCTTTGTTTTTATGAAAACGGGCGAATCTGCCCTGTTTATTTGACAAAAGCATATCTTTCGTATATCATAATTATTACAAATGTTACGAAATAATTAAGAAATAATACAAAAGGTATTCTTTTATGTTAAAGAAATATGATGATTCGGAAGACCGCATTATGAATTCCAAGCGGTCTTTTTCAAAGCGGAAAAAGAATGGCGGCAGCCATAAACAGAAATCTGAAAAAAATGAACACCATAGTATCAGAAGGAATTCAGGCGGTTTTTCCGGGACGATTGCCCTGATTCTTGCCATGATCCTGATCGTTTCTCCTGTGATTGCGCAGGGGGGACAGGATTTTTATCGCGGTTCGGAAGAAGAGACAGGAAATGACGTGCTTCTGGACAATGATGGAACAACCGGCGAAGAGGCTTCCGAAGAGGAAGAAACGGACGAATGGACCGATGGTTCCGACTCAGAAGAAAACGGGACACAGGCTTTGACAGCCGAAACTGCCTTTCCTGAAACAGATGAAACGGCAGAAGATACCGAATATATAGAAAATACGGAAGATACGGAAGAAAACAAAGACACAGAAGGCGGAGCAGAGTCTGAAGATACAGAGGACCAGACCGATGCCGCCGCGACAGCAGCAGATCCGGCAGAAGTGATTGATGCCGAAGCTGTGTCAGATACTGAGACAGCAGACAACGATCCTGCGGCAGAAGAGGCCTCCGCAGGGGAAACTGAGGCGGAAGCATATGATAATGCTTCGTCAGGAGAAAGCGACGATAGCTCCGACGAGGAAATCTCCGGAATCGCTTCGACAGAAGAAGGCGCAGCTGCCGCGGAAACCGCATCGGCAGCTGAAACAGCTGCCGCCGAAACCGCAGCAGTGGGAGAAACAGCCGCACAGGAAGCGGCTGCCGCTGACGACACATCTCTGGCAGCAGTGATTTCAGCCGCGGAGCAGGAACGTTCAGAGGACTCCGCAGCGAAAAAAGAAGACGGCCTTGTCCGTGTGCATCTGGCCGGCGAGCCCGGAGACCCCGTGCCTGCAGAGACTATGGACACAGATACTGCCAGCCTCCTCAAGCTGATCAGCGAAGGCCTTGTAGCGCTTGATGAAAACGGCAATCCGGTTCCCGGATGCGCGCAGGAATGGAAAGTTTCCGACGACGGACTCAAGTGGGTCTTCCGCCTCCGCAAAGACCTTTGCTGGGCGGACGGCGAACCTATGGACGCCAAGGACTTTGAAAAAATGTTCCGCAGGATCGCGGATCCCGCGACGGAAGCTCTCTACGGACACGACCTGATGAAGAACATCGCCGGCTATGAGGATGTTCTCAACGGTGATTCCGAAGCACTTCAGGCTTATGCCAAAGACGACAGGACTTTTGTGGTGAAACTCACGACACCGGATCCCTCTTTTGTCCGTATCTGCGCCTCCTGGGCACTTCTGCCCATCCGCGAGCAGATCGGGAAAGACAGCCCTGAGCTGAACTGGGCAAACGTGACCGGAAACGGCCCCTATCTGATTGCTTCCGAGAATTTAGAGGAATCTTCATCCTCCTCCGATACCGTCGGACAGGGATATATCCTGAAGAAAAATCCTTATTATAATAATGAACAGAAACCTTTCGAAGAGGTGCACTGGATCGTGGACGGTGACGTCAATCAGGAATATTCGGACCTGCTGAACGGGGACTTTGACGCTGTTTCGACGGTTCCTCAGGAAGCATACGATTCCGCAGCCCAGGATACTGCTGCGGCACAGAGCGATGCCACAGCCGCGGCGGCTGCCGAAGTACAGAACGATTCCGCAGCCCAGGATACTGCTGCGGCACAGAGCGATGCCACAGCCCGGGCGGCTGCTGAAGCTCAGAATGATTCCGCGGCGCAGGATACTACTGCGGCTCAGAGTGATTCCACAGCTCAGGCTGCTGCCGAAGTTCAGGACGATGCCGCTGCCCAGGGTACTACCGGTACTACTGCGGTTTCGGACAGCCAGACAACTCCCGACACGATCGGAATCATTTTTAACTGCGGACAGAAAGCCCTGCAGGATTCACGCGTACGCAGAGCCCTTTCCATGTCAGTGGACCGCCAGTATATCGCGTCTGAAATACTGGGCGGTGTCTACGAACCTTCTTCGGACCAGGATTTTTATGAAAATATCCTCGGGACCGTGCAGAGCGGAAACAGTGAAGAAGCCGGTCAGGACTATCTGCCGGCCGGGAAACAGAACGAAGCGCGGGATATCGGACATGAGGAAGATCAGTTCGAAAAAGCGAAAAAGCTCCTCAAAGAAGCGGGTTATGAAAACGGAGAGGATTTCCCGGTTTTGACCTGCCTGGCTGATGAGAACGGCAGTGCCGTCCGGATCGCGGAATACATTGCGTCCCGGTGGAAAGAACTCGGAATCAAGCTGAAGATCGAAAAAACCGGGGCAAAAGACCTGGCACAGGAAAAAGAAAAAGGCCTTTTTGACATTATCTGCGGTAATATTCTTCTCTCCTCGGATCATCCCGCGGGAGAACTTGAAAAATATACAACAGACCACGAAGAGAACACCAGCGGATTTTCTTCTGAGGAGTATGACGGCCTCATTGAGGAAGCCATGCAGACTCCCGAGGAGAAAAAATATCAGGAAAAGATGGAAAAAGCCGTGGAGGTGCTCAGCAATGAGACCCCTGCCGCGCCGCTGGCATCAAAGAGCGTTTCCTGGCTCCGCCAGGACGGAATGGACGGCATTCTCTGCGATGCATCCGGCTGCTGGCAGCTGTGGGACACCGAAAAATCAAATAACAAAGGTGTCCGGGAAACAGAGATGACGGATGTGGAGCAGGTCAGCGAGACAGGCTCTTCCACAGGCTTGAAAAAATATACTACTCAGGCTGTCTCTGCCCTTTTGAAAATATTCACGCCTAAAGATGGCTCTGCTCCTGCCGATGCGGCAGTGATCCGGGCAAAAGTAGCAGACAACAAGAGAACGGAAGAGTTCGTGCCGAAACTGGGATCCTTTATGGACCGCATGTTCCACTCCGACTCTTATTATCAGAAGGTGGACAAGAATGCATGGCTCACCAGCCAGGCCTATGTCCTGGATGAAGCATCCGCGGACGCCAGACGTATTGTTTCCCTTCCCAAATATACAGGGATCCGCCTGACAGGAATCGGAAAGACCGGATACGTGAGGATCAGTGAGAACGGCAGATTCTACTATCTCGAAGCTGACAAAGTGACTACAAACCGCACTGCCCTGAACGGAATCCGCAGTTCAGAAGAGAGACAGGCAGAGCAGCTGGCGGTCCACTCCATGTCCATGCACCCGGTCAAGGAGAGAGAACTGATGAAACGGGCAGCGGGGATCAGAGAAGAGACAGAAGAGATTCTTGCCCGGATCGCGTTCAGAGAGGCACTGAAGACCCAGACCCGCAATCCCAACTGGGACGGTCCCGTCCTCTCCAGGGGCAACGGTTCGGTTCACGGTCCGAGCGGGAAGGAAACCTACTATAACCTGAACATGAACGGTGTCGTGAGCATTATGCGCGGTATGGGAAATACAGACGAGTACTGGGTGCGCGACGACGGATGCAAGATGCTGGGCGATTACATTATGTGCGCCGCCAACCTGAGCGTACACCCCAGGGGATCCCTGGTGGAGAGCAGCCTGGGCACATGCATCGTGTGTGACACCGGCGGCTTCGCCAGCGGAAATTCGAATCAGCTGGATATCGCCGTGACATGGTAAAACAGAGCAGATCGCTGGTGAAATCACAGGGCTTTTGCTTCACGAAAACCTCCGGAACCAACAGTATCGCAATAAATATTGTAGAAAAAATGATTGGATTTTCCGGCTGATGGAGTATGCGAAATTCGTTAGGATTTTTTAATTTTCTTTTTATAAATCCTATATTTCAGTTTAATAATCATGGTGTATCATGTTCCATGTAAGCGAAAGACAGCGATAGATTTTCCCATCGCCTTTCCTTTCAATTAGATTTTCATACTCCCCCTTTATGTAAGAAAAGCCCTTCGCAATGAAGCTGTGAGAACAGAGTTGTTGCGAAGGGCTTTTCTTTTGCTGCCCCCACCGAACAAATGACATCAGCATCGCTCCGGCGGTGCTTTTACTCTTCATCGCGCAAGACTCGCGAGCGAGTCTTGGATCTTGTAGATTTTTATGTTTGTGGCCATGGGCGAATGCCCGCATCGACTTTTATAAAGGGCTGAAATGGAGTAAAATAATACTTATCCATACGTCAAAAAAAACTGAGAGGGAGACTGATACATGGACAGACTTGAATTGGTAATCGCCGTAGCGGATGTCATTCTGGGCGTATACGGCCAAAAGCAGACCGAAGAGGTACAGAAGGAAGTCAGGTTTTGCGTGGGCAACAATCTGGAAGACCGCTATCTCGCAATCGCCTGTATTGCTGACCATTACGGCAAGAATGAAGACCGCGAAAAGGCACTCGGCAAGTATGCCGGCAAAGTACAGGAACGAATCAACGCTATCAGTGCCATGCGTGGCAAGTCCGTCACTCAGGCGGCGAAAGATGTCATCAATGGCAACTACGACAAAGGCTCTGTCCGTGAACTGCTTCTCACATTCTGCGGATATACGCCCAAAGTCGTGCAGGACAAAATTAACGCTATCCTTAAGGCAGGCGAACCAGTGCAATCGTCTACACGTTTCCGTGTCCATGTCGAGCATTTTTGCCGAAAGGATGAATCTGCATACGGGGCTTGCACGGCTATCCTGCAATACGCTGCGGATGGCTCGGTGGATAAGTGCGTGCTGATCGACACGGCAATGGACAAGACTGCGGGCGTGGTGATTGAAGACCTCAAAGCCCAGGGAGTCAGGCGGATTGACGCGCTCTTCATCAGCCATGCTCATGGAGACCATTACGGAGGTCTGTCCAAGGTCATCAAAGCATTCCCTGTCAGCTGGCTGTATCTTCCGAATCCTGTTGAACTGGACAGGTATCAGAAGACCTATGGCAATGCACTTCGCAGACAGGCACGGAAGGTGAAGCACTTCCGGTGGTATGATCAGGGAGACAGGGCCGTAATTGGTGAGATTAAATTCAATTGCCTTTTCTCTCCCAAGGCGAAAGACCTCAAAGAGCATGACCCGCATCATTATGTCAATAATATGTCCCCTGTCTGCTATTTCCAGTGTGGTTCTTTCATCTGGCACAGCGCAGGCGATATGCAGAACCCTGCAAACAATCTGTTTGTGTCTTATGCCAAGAAGGCCGGAGTCAGTACCAAGTGCCATGGACTGGAATTCCACTGGCATACGGACGGAAATGCCACAAACGACAATCTGATGCAGGCGACACGCCCGAAGATATGCGTCTCCAATTATCACCATACTCAATGGCGCTCCGGACGCAAAGGACCGAAGATGAAAGCGGAGGCTGTCGGAGCCAAGTGCTACTCCACTGCGGATGATGGACACATTGAGATTGACATTGACGGAAAGAAAGTCACCGTCACGACATCGAAATCAGGCAAGCGCGACACGTTCACGATATAGGATACGCCATGGAGGCCAAATGTACTATATATTATCAAAAAAGTACCGTCTGCGCGGATGGGATAAACTGCCGTACGCGCGTATTGCGATAACCCCCGTTGGGGAATGATGTGGTGAAGTGGGATTGATTCTGAAGTGTTTTAGGATGATCAAAGTTTAGCGGGGGCTGCCAAAGTTTTTTAGGGACAATCCGTGTAAACAAGAACAAATGAATATGTCTGAAACAATAGATTTAAGAAAAAAGAGCAAATCGAAAGATTTGTTCTTTTTTCTGTCTATCGGCGGACACCGGTATGACAGGGACAGAGGACTGCATGGCACCTTTATCCTGCTGTGCATCTACAGGGAAATTCCCGGCAGTGAATGATTCGGCAGTAAAAAGCATTCCTGAAGAAGTTACTATTCACGCCCTATCGAGGGCGTGAATAGTAACTTGCGTTCGCCCATGCTGAATTCGCTTCGCGAATGGGGCGAACGCCG
>JBGUNJ010000009.1:0-20198 GCA_045117315.1 Lachnospiraceae bacterium
TATGATGTAAAGGTCAAAAGCCAGGAAAAGGCTCTGAGTCTCGTCAGTATGCACAAACAACCGCAGGACCATTGCGAGCGGCCGGTACTTGGGCGCTGGTTTTTAGCGCCCTTAGTACCGCTGCCAGCGAGGATTGATTGAGCGAGAGCGTGTCCAAGGTGTTTGTGCATACTGACGAGACGGATTGTCTTTAACCACCTTTTGACCCCGACATCATAGTTATGGCATTAATAGCTGTTACCTTAATCATGCAGCTTTAATACTTGCGGTATTTATAGCTGCAGCTCTTATAGTTGCGGCTTTTATAGCTGCGGCTTTATCGGTTGAGGATTATTTTGTTGTGGCAATGGGCATGGCCGGCTGCAGTCAGCAGTGCCGCCCCCGGCCCCGATTCGGGTTTTCTGCCTGACAACGCAGGAAAATGCTCAAATTTCTTCCCGGGCGGAAAGTATCTTCTGCATACATTTTTCACAGAATGTATATTATTACTGGTTGCGGGAATTCGTTCTTTCCGATATGATAGAAAGTACGTATGATTCGAGATTGTACAAATAAAGGATTTTTCCACTTTAATCTTTTCCGGTCTGTCCTTTATCGAAGAGTACGATAATCGGAACCCATGCATGAAATATCCGGTTATCATATATCGCCTGTACGTCCCGACCGGATCTGTTCACAGCCCGGCTTCAGCTTTCGCTGTCCGGGCACACAGCATAAAAAAGGCGGCCTGCCGCCCTCTCCCTCAAGCGAGGTACTATAATACTATGATTTCAGCGAATGGAGTAACACTCCGCCTGGGCAAAAAAGCCCTTTTCGAAGATGTATCGATTAAATTCACAGAAGGGAACTGCTACGGGATCATCGGCGCCAACGGCGCAGGCAAGTCCACCTTCCTCCGCATCCTCTCCGGTCAGCTCGAGACCACGAGCGGCAATGTCTCTATCACGGAGGGTCAGCGCCTTTCCTTCCTGGAGCAGGATCACAATAAATATGACAATCAGATCGTACTCGACACAGTCATTCAGGGCAATCCACGTCTGTTCGAGATCCGCGCCGAGAAAGACGCCCTCTACGCAAAAGAGGATTTCTCCGATGAGGACGGAATCCGCGCCAGTGAACTCGAGACTGAGTTCGCCGAGATGGACGGCTGGGAGGCTGAATCCAATGCGGAAGCCCTTCTCAATGGCCTTGGAATCGAGACAGAGCTCCACGGATATCTGATGCGTGAGATCACCGGTGCCCAGAAGGTCAAGGTCCTTCTCGCCAGGGCTCTCTTCGGCAATCCCGATGTCCTGCTTCTCGACGAGCCTACCAACCACCTGGATCTGGATGCCATCAACTGGCTGGAGGAATTCCTGATCAACTTCCCCAACACCGTGATCGTCGTATCCCACGACCGCTATTTCCTGAATAAGGTCTGCACCTATATCGCGGACATCGATTACGGAAAGATCACTCTGTATGCCGGCAACTACGACTTCTGGTACGAGTCCTCCCGTCTGCTGATCCGGCAGATGAAGGAAGCCAATAAAAAGAAGGAGGAGAAGATCAAGGAACTCAAGGAGTTCATCTCCCGTTTCTCCGCCAACGCCTCCAAGTCCAAACAGGCGACAAGCCGCAAGCGCGCCCTGGAAAAGATCCAGCTCGACGAGATCAAGCCTTCCAGCCGCAAATATCCCTATATTGATTTCCGGCCCGACCGGGCGATCGGAAACGAGGTCCTCACTGTCAGCGGCCTCTCCAAGACCATCAACGGAGTGAAAGTCCTGAACAATGTCTCCTTCGTCATGGGCCACGATGACAAGATCGCTTTCGTCGGAAGCCAGGAGCTGTCCAAGACAACTCTGTTCGAGATCCTCATGGGCAACATGGAACCCGATGAAGGCACTTACAAGTGGGGCATCACGACCAGCCAGGCGTATTTCTGCAAGGACAACACTCGTGAGTTCGACTCGAACCTGACGATTACAGAGTGGCTGACCGGCTTCTCTCCCATTAAGGATGTGACTTATGTCCGCGGATTCCTGGGCCGCATGCTCTTTGCCGGCGAGGATGGCATCAAACATGTCAACATCCTCTCCGGAGGTGAGAAAGTCCGCTGCCAGCTGTCCAAGATGATGATCAGCGGAGCCAACTGCCTGATCTTTGATGAGCCCACCAACCACCTGGATATGGAATCCATCTCCGCCCTCAACGACGGCATGATGCGCTTCCCCGGTGTCGAGCTCTTCGCCTGCCGCGACCATCAGGTCGTGCAGACCACAGCCAACCGCATCATTGAGATCCTTCCCGATGGAACCATCATCGACAAGGTCTCCACTTACGACGATTATCTCGAGGCCAACGCCGATGCCAGAAAGCGCACCGTCTACATTGCCTCCAGAGACGAAGACAGCAACTGACCGGCTGCTCTGTTCCCGCCTCTCTTGCAAGTCGGAAAAATGCATTGCGCCTTCTATGTCATAAAAATCAAAAAGGGTACCGCATACATGTGCGGTACCCTTTCTTTTTTATCGCCTGGCCGCTGAAAGACATCTCTTTCGCCTGACGGCGGACAGCGGCCTGCGGGAGTGCAGAACTTCCCTATTGGCACTCCATTGTGCCTTATATTTTTGCGTCAGTTCGCGGATGGCTCATCACGCATCAGTTCGCGGATGGCTCATCACACGTCAGTCCCCGGATGGCTCATCACTTTTGCGCTCAGCGGGAATGAAAACTCTGTCTCCCTGCGGGTGCAGGGCAAGCTGGGCCTCTTTCACAGCCTCATCGCAGAACATGCGCTGGGAGTCGATCAGTTCCTTTCCTCTCTTGTCCACGCGCTCATAAGTTCCGTCGCTCTTCAGAACATGGGCCTTGACCGTATCGACCAGTTCCACATCGAGGACATGGACCACTTTGGCAGCAATCTCCCTGTCTTCGATCGGGAAGAGGATCTCCACGCGGCGGTCCAGGTTTCTGGGCATCCAGTCCGCGCTCGCGGCATACACTTCGGGAGTTCCGCCGTTCTCAAAATAGAAGATGCGGCTGTGCTCCAGGAAATTGCCCACGATAGAACGCACATGAATATTTTCGCTGACACCGGGTATGCCGACCTTGAGGCAGCAGATGCCGCGCACGATAAGGTCGATCCTGACGCCTGCGGAACTGGCCTCATAGAGGGCAGCCATGATATCGGGGTCGCACAGAGAGTTCATCTTGGCTTTGATCAGGGCCTTCTCTCCTCTCCTGGCGTGCTCAGCCTCGCGCCGGATCAGATAGAGGAAGCGGTCCTTGAGCCAGAGGGGAGCCAGGGACAGGCGGTTCCAGTAGCGGGGCTCCGAATAGCCGGACAGCATATTGAAGGCGCTCGTGGCGTCTTCGCCGATGTCATCCCGGCAGGTCATGAGGCCTATATCCGTGTAGATCTTGGCCGTGGAATCATTGTAGTTGCCTGTCGCCAGATGCACATATCTGCGGATCCCGTCCTCTTCGCGGCGCACCACCAGGGTGATCTTGCTGTGAGTCTTGAGTCCCACAAGACCATAGATGACATGGCAGCCCGCGCGCTCCAGCATTCTGGCCCAGACAATGTTGTGTTCCTCGTCAAAACGGGCCTTGAGTTCGACCAGGACAGTGACCTGTTTTCCGTTCTCGGCCGCCCGTGCAAGCGCCTTGATGATGGGGGAATCGCCGCTCACCCTGTAAAGAGTCTGCTTGATCGCCAGAACATCCGGATCGTCCGCTGCCCTGGAGACAAAATCCACGACCGGTCTGAATGTCTGATAGGGGTGATGCATGAAAATATCCCCGCCCCGGATCTGTTCGAAAATATCACAGCCCGCGGGCAGTCTCGGGATCTCCTGCGGCCGGGCATAGCGGTTCTCCCTGAGCCATTCAAATCCATTGAGACCATAGATTTTCATCAGGAAGGTCAGGTCCAGAGGCCCGTCGATCTTGAAGATCTTGTCCTGAGACACCGAAAATTCCTTCTGCAGGAAGTCCAGCAGCCTTGGGTCAATATCTTCATCCACTTCGAGCCGGATCGCATAGCCCCTCTGCCGCTTCTTGAGCTGTTTTTCAATCTCCACAAGAAGATCGGCCGCCTCGTCCTCGTCAATGGTCAGGTCAGCATTCCGTGTCACACGGTAGGGATAGGTGCAGATCACGTCATAATTCAGGAAGAGACTGTCCATGTGATACCTGATGATCTCCTCCAGGAAAATGATCCTGCGCATAGTCGTCTGCGCAGGGGCGGACTGGTCTCCGCGCTCTGCGGAAGCCGGATCCTCATTCTGTTCCGCCGGGAGTCCTGCCTGTGATGCCGTGACTTTTCCGGCGGCTTTCTCTTTTTTATTTTTCTTTTTCCCGTCTTCCTTTCTCATAGCCGCCGCCTGGGCGTCGGTGATCTCCACCTCAGGCAGCTCCAAAATCCTGGGAAGGACATCGGGCACCTGAACGGTCGCGAACTGAAGTGCCGTCTTTCCCTCTTTTCCCTCTTTTCCGTCTTTTCCCTCTTTTCCGGATTTCTTCTGTTTTCTGGTATATCCGGGGATTCCCTTGCCGGTACCCGCCTGACGGGTCAGAAGGGCGCAGAGATTCAGGCTCTTGTTTCTGATCAGCGGGAAGGGCCTGGAATTATCCACCGCCATGGGGGTCAGGACCGGAAATACGGCATTCTGGTAGAAGTCCTCGACAAAACTGCGTTCTTCCGGAAGAAGATCCTCGTATTTGTCCACGATATCCAGGCCGTTTTCGCGAAGTCCGGGGACAAGCTGACGGTTATAGGTCGTATACTGCCTCTGCATGAACTTATGTGTCTCCGCAAGGATCGCGGTCAGCTGCTCTGCGGCGGTCATTCCCGCGATATCCCTCTTTCTGTACCCGGCATTCTGCATATCCTGGAGGGACGCGACCCGGACCATGAAAAACTCATCCAGGTTGGAGGCAGTGATTCCAAGGAATTTGAGCCGTTCAAACAGGGGGTTGTCCTTGTTTCTCGCCTCGCTGAGGCAGCGGCGGTCGAACTGGAGCCAGCTCAGTTCCCGGTTGTGATAATACTGAGGATTTGCATATTTTTCTGTGATTTCCAGCATCATCTTCTCCTCTTAATACTTCAGTGCTGTCACAAACTACATATGATGGAAGCTTCGCGCTTATGTGTCTGCCCGATGCGCAGGTTCGCGCGCGGACGCTCATGTAAGGGCGCTCAAATGCGGCACTCAAATGCGGCGCTCATGCGCAGGCTCATTTGCAAAGGCTCATTTGCGGATGCTCATGTAAGGGCGCTCAAATGCGGCGCTCATGCACAGGCTCATTTGCGGACGCCCATGTAAAGGCGCTCATCGCTTTTTCTGCTTGATCACGGGCTTGATCCCGAATACTTCTTCGAAGAAATCCGCCCGCTTATCGAACAGGCCCTTTTCGAGGGAAATATCTTTTCCCGTCTCCACGGTGATGGTCATCTTGCGGTCCTGGATCCGGATCTGGAAGTCCCCGAATTTCTGCTGGTGAGACCGGTCCAGCGCATTGGCAACACGGAGAATGGCCGTGAGACGGGCCACTGTCATGCAGGACTCCGCATCCAGAGACGGCTCTTCCGCAAGGATTTTTTTATAGGCGAAATCACAGTGGTTGAAGCGGACGACACAGGCGACGATGGTCTGCTCTTTTCCGGAGATTCCGATGATCTCCGTGGATTTCAGAATGTTGTAGGAGCACTCGGCCAGATTGGTCATACTGATATACTTGCCGCAGTCATGGAGAGTTGTGGCAATCTGCAGCAGCAGTCTCTCCCGGCTTCCCATTCCGTGCAGTTTTTTCGTGCTCTCAAAAATCTTCAGGGCTATCTTGCCTATGGTGCTGGATCTGTCTTCGCTGCCCTGATAGCGGCGGCTGATCTGTTCCGCACAGGCCAGGATATCCTTTTTAAAATCATGCGGCTCGTGCAGGTATTTGTGTTTTTCGGCATATTCATAGGCGATCCCGTCAGCCAGAGTCACGCAGGGAACCCAGATGAGTTCGGCATTCACACATTCTGTGATGCACTTGAGCATGATAGCCGAGATCCTCAGAAGAGGAATGTTGTCCTCTTCGATTCCCATCCTGACTGCCAGATCATTGAGACTGTATTTCTCCAAGTCACCCAGAAAACGATAAAAATCAGACGAACTGACAAAGCCTCCTATGCGCTTTATCTTTTCAGGTGTGTCCGTCATGTGTTCCCGGAAGTTGTAGACCTGCTTGCGGACGACCTCTGAGATATAATCATCCACCAGTATGATATTGCTGATCTTGGTATCCTTCAGATATAGTTTTTGAAAAATCTGAAGATGGGAATTAACCATCTCTTCCACCAGCGCGGGGGTCTTGTGGCTGCCCGCCCCGATCCTGTGCAGCAGTTCATTGATGCGCAGGACTCCCAGCTGAAGGTTCTGAGTGAGCACCAGGCGGTCCTTTTCAAAGAGAGAAATCTGGATGCTGCCGCCGCCGAAATCAACGATGGCAGTGCTTCTTCCGATGACCCGGCTGAATCCCTCACCTTTAGAGGCAATCGATTTATAGTCCAGGAAGCGCTGCTCGGAATTGCCCAGCACGTCGATATGTATTCCCGTCTCCTGCTCGATCTGCCTGAGAACTACAGAGGCATTCTCCATATCTCTGAAAGCGCTTGTGGCGTAGGCTTTATAGTCCCGCACGCCGTAGCTGTCCATGGCTCTGCGGAAATCCAGAAGGATCCTTTTGACTTCCGCAACATGGGCAAAGCTGATCCTGCCCTGTTCATAGGTGTCGGTTCCCAGGTCGATCAGATGTATGATGTCATCGAGCTGACGGATTCCGTTCTTTTTGGAAAGTTCAAAAATCTTGAGTTCTACTTCGTGGCTGCCGACATCGATCGCGCCAAAAAGATTAGCCATCTCTTCCCCCTTTTTTTAATGAACTGCTGAAGGCCTGAAACGGCAGCGGTCCATGCTGCCCCGTTTTTACGAATGAAACTTATATATGGAAATACCCATCATGGGAATTCTCATTCCGGCTCTCCCATTTTCAGGAGTTTTGCCGCCTGGTCCGCTGCGATCAGCGGATCGATGATATCGTCCATATCCCCGTTCAGGAAGGAATCGAGTTTGTAGAGTGTGCACTTGATTCTGTGGTCTGTCACTCTTCCCTGAGGGAAATTGTAAGTCCTTATTTTCTCGGAGCGGTCACCGGTGCCGATCTGGCTGCGCCGCAGGTCTGCCTCCTCGTCGTGTCTGCGCTGCATCTCCAAATCATAGAGTTTGGATCTGAGGAGAGCCCAGGCTTTGGCCTTGTTCTGCAGCTGCGACTTCTCTGTCTGGCTGTAGATAACGATCCCGGTGGGATAGTGTGTGAGCCGCACCGCGGAATCCGTCGTATTGACACACTGTCCTCCGTTTCCGGAAGCACGCATGACATCGATGCGGACATCTTTTTCCGGAATATCGATTTGAATATCATCTTCGACTTCCGGGATCACAGCCACTGTACAGGTGGAAGTATGGATCCTGCCTCCGGATTCAGTCACCGGAACGCGCTGTACGCGGTGCACGCCGCTCTCATATTTGAGGCGGGACCAGGCTCCTTTTCCCGAGATAATAAAACTGACCGACTTCATGCCCCCGATGCCGATCTCCTCGAAGCTGACTGTCTCGACACTCCAGCCGCGGCCTTCCGCGTAGTGGACATACATGCGGTATACATCACCGGCAAACAAAGCCGCTTCGTCGCCGCCGGCACCTGCCCGGATCTCCACGATGACATTTTTATCATCGTTTGGATCTTTGGGAAGAAGAAGGATCCGCAGTTTATCCTCCAGCTCAGAGGCAGCCTCCCTGGCCAGTGCCAGTTCCTCCTTGGCCAGCGCACGCATCTCCTCATCGCTCTCCTCTCCCAGAAGAGCCTGCGCCTCAGCCGCGTCCTCATCTGCCTTTTTGAAAGCCAGGTATGTCTCGACAACAGGAGCCAGCTCGCTCTGTTCCTTCATGAGCGCCCGAAAACGATTCTGGTCAGATGTCACATCCGGGCTCATCAGTTCCTGTGAGAGGTCCTCATAGCGAAGGACCACTCCTTCCAGTTTTTCAAACATTCTATCTAATCACCCTGCAGGCAGAATCCTGTCCGGTTACTGTGTGTTCTTCAGCCCCATAGTTTCCGCCAATATAAACAATATAAATATAATAAATATAAAAAACAAAAATAATAAATATTAAACGAACTCAGTGCCGCTTCTTTACGGATAGTTTTTATACAAATAGTTTAGCACATTATAGCCAAAAATAATCCCACTAAAACAGATCAGAAAAAGAAAGAGTCCGCCTTCAAATCCCGGATCATCCCCGTTTCTGGGCCATGCTGCAGACTGCAGTGACTATGCGGTCATTTCCGCCGTAGTCCTTTAGGACTTCTATGCCGTAATAACCGGCTTCCTGCAGCAGACAAGAGACCGCCTCCGCCTGGTCGTATCCGATCTCAAGCATCAGTCTTCCTCCGATCACAAGAAAGTCCGGTGCCTCACGTATGATCCTCCTGTAAAAGTCCAGTCCGTCCTGTCCGCCGTCCAGAGCCAGCCGGGGTTCACAAATGCTCACCTCCGGGGCCAGTGTCGCTATTTCGTCTGTCGGGATGTAGGGAGGATTGGAAATAATCAGGTCAAACGCAGGCCTTTTCAGATTCAGGGCTGACGGAAAAGGAAATTCCGAAGCCGAAGAATGCAGTGCAGGGGAATTTTTTTCCTCCGTATCTGACAGAGCAGCGAAGAGATCCCCCTGAAGCCACACGGCCCGGTCCGACAAACCCAGACTTTCTCCATTCCTGCGGGCGATCTCGAGCGCCGCCCCGGAAATGTCTGTTCCCACTCCCTGGCAGCCGTTTGTATAGCGGAGCAGACTCAGCAAAATACACCCGCTGCCGGTACAGAGGTCAAGGATACGTGAGCCGTCGTCGATCAGCCTCAGGGCCTCTTCCACCAGGTTCTCCGTATCCTGCTCCGGGATCAGGACATCCTCAGACACCACAAAGGGCAGTCCCATAAAGGACTGCTCTCCGATAATGTAAGCCAGCGGCTCTCTGGCCGCCCTGCGCCTTGCCGCCTCCAGAAAAGCCCCTCGTTTTTCTTCGCCGACGGGGCTCTCCGGGTCGGACAGCAGTCGATTTGTATTGATATCGCAGAAGTGCTCCAGAAGCAGACGGGCGTCCAGACGTCCGTCCTCAAGTTCCTCCAGAAGCGCCGCTCCTTCCTCATAGACCTGGCGGCAGGAATATTGCTTTTCCGGTCCGGATAATGATTTCATTCTTTCTCCGCTTTTTAAAAAAAATGATGGTCATTTGCAATCAGCTGAGGCAGCCGCAGAGCAGGATCCCTTTGTATCCTGAGATTCTGTCTGTCCTGTTCCGAATTCCTTCTCCAGATAGGCCCGCCAGTCAAAGACCGCGTTGACAGATTCTATGGCTACAGTCAGCATTTCCTCATCGGGCTCTTTTGTCGTCAGTCCCTGCAGCCATAAGCCCGGTTTGGACAAGAGCGCGATCAGGGGGTTGTCCGAGCTTCCCGCGAACCGGATCAGTTCATAGGAGATTCCCGAGATCACCGGCAGCAGCAGGATCCTGATTCCTACTCTGGCGATCGGATTCCTGACCCTGATAAAGAAAAAGAGTACAATACTCACCATCATAACGAACAAAATAAAACTGCTGCCGCAGCGCTTGTGCAGACGCGTTGCCTTGGCGGCATTGTCCACAGTCAGCTCATGCCCGCTCTCCAGGCAGTTGATGCACTTGTGCTCGGCACCGTGGTACATGAAAAGCCTGCGGATATCCTTCATCATGGAAATCAGAAGAATATACCCCACGAAAATGCCGATGCGGATCACGCCTTCAAACAGTGAGAGCAGGTTGGCATTTCCGATCAGATTGACCAGGCGGGAGGCAATAAAATAGGGAAGAACCATAAAAAGTCCGATTGCCAGGGCAAAGCTGAGAACCATAACTCCTGCCATCAGGATTTTCTCCAAAGGAGATTCCTCATCTGCTGCGCTGCTGCCGCCGGCATTCTTTCCGGACTCTTCTGTACCACCGGACTCTTCCGCAGCCTTTCCGGTCTCTCCCGCAGCAGACCCGGCTCCTTCCACAGCAGCCCTTGTCTCTCCTGCAGAAGACCCGGCCTCTCCCGCAGCAGCCCTTCTCTCTCCCGCAGCAGCCCCGGACTCTTCCGCCTGTGGGGTGCTCTTGGTGCTCTTCTTTGCGGATGAAGCTTTCTCTGCCTCTTCCGGGTCATCCTCGGCGTAAATTGAAGCGGAATAGTCCGTACACCTCAGCCCCAGAACCATTGAATCGATAAAGACAAATATTCCTCTTATAAAAGGGATCTTTTTCAGCGGGGAATCCGCGAAAAAGCCCTTGTATTTTTCTTTTTTCACTGTGATGCTTCCATCACTTCTGCGAACCGCTACCGCGTAGTCTTCGCCGTTGCGCATCATCACTCCTTCGAGAACGGCCTGACCGCCGATTCCCGAATTTCGCTGATTACATTTTTTCATATATTTTAACGGCCGGTAAAAGTTGTGATCAGCCTGCCTTTTCCAACTTCCTGCTGCGGCAGTCTGTCATAGCAGTCTGTCACAGCAGTCTCTCACGAGGCATTTGTACAGACTGCCTGTATAAACCGGCTTTACCCTTTCTCCGATGCGGACATAAGCTTATCCGCACAATAGTCGACAGAATGAAAATGACAAATCGAAAGGCCGATAAACCATATATTTTCAAACATCAGTGCAGGCATTATTATTGGTAAAAAACAAGGACGGCAAGACGCAAGGGGAACTGTGGTCTCCCCTGCCGCCTTGCCGTCTGAATTTGTTTTATCAATATTACTTGTTGCCCAGACCGTACTTTCTGTTGAACTTATCGATACGACCCTTGGCTGCTGCAGTCTTCTGTGTGCCGGTGTAGAAAGAGTGGCACTTGGAGCAGACTTCGACGTGGATCTCAGGAGATGTGGATCCGGTCACGAATGTATTGCCGCAGTTGCAGGTAACAGTTGCCTGATAATACTTGGGATGAATTCCCTCTCTCATGATTTTCCTCCTTACTTGGGCGCCTGATGCCGCTGTTTTCCCTGCCGCAAAAGGATCTGTCCTGAACAATGGCTGAACAGAGACAAACAAAAGCTTCCGCAAACGGGCAAAATACGGATACCGGTTAGACGCGCCCCGTATGATTCAAAATAACAACGTGCTGTCCTTACACAGCATTTCGATTATATCACCCAAATATATGCCGTGCAAGAAATATTTTTCAAGAAATATTTTTTCTTTTTCGGCTTTTTCGTTTTTGCCTTTTTCGTTTCAGGTTGAAACCCTCTCAAAAATGCCCGGATTTCGTGCCGGTCTGAAAAACAGCTTCGTCGATACAGTGATCTGTCCACGCCCTCTCGAAGACGCGGGTATGCAGCAATGCGTTTTATTTTCATTCTCCCGGTTTCATTCCCGTGTTCTCCCCAGATCAGCCTGAAGCAGTTCAAAAGCCTTTGGAAACCAGGCGGTAAAGCTTTCCGGAGAAGACTCCAGCCAGTCCCGAAGCCCGCTCACGGATATCCACTTTACTTCATCACACTCATCCGGATCTGCCTCCACCTTTATGTCCGCTTCATCGACCATAATATAAAAGACATGGTCGATCTCATTTTCAGCCAGGTCCGAAAACTGCTTGAAATAACTGAATACGCCGGCCTCATGCAGTTGGCCGCAGACAGCATCTGCGGGTAAATCCATATCCGGGCTTTTGTCCTGCAGCAAAATATTCAGCCCCAGCTCGTGCCGCACGCCCCGAAGCACCGCTTCTGAAAGAGACTCTCCTCTTCTCTGGTGAGAACAGCAGGAATTGGACCACAGACCTCCCGAATGATACTTGACGCCGGCGCGTTTCTGTACCAGTATCTTTCCATCATAGATGTTCAGTATAAAAACAGAGAAGGCGCGATGGCGCACCGCATTGCGGTGTACTTCTATTTTCTCACCGTACCCCGTCACGCTGTCATTTTCATCTACAGTCATAATCCATTCATTCATAAAATGACCGACTCCCGCCTGTGCCTGATAATAAGGCCTCAAAAAAAGACCCGACAACACAATACTACGTATAAGAGATTTGAAATGAGCTGTTTGTCAGTTACCGTCACGCCTTTAAAGGGGCGCAGACCTGTAAAATCTGAAAAGTAACCGTGTCCCTTTGTGTTTCTTCCACAGACCCCTGCAAGCTGTGCTCACAGACGCAAATGTGGTAAAATGATAAAAGGAAACCGCGGCAGGCACAGGCCTGCATTCCCCGCAGATTTCATATTCTGCTGCGGGGAAAACTACTCCGGAGCTTTCTCATCCCGCTGCCGTCGTCAACTTCTCTACAGTTGCTGCCGGAGGCTTCCGGCATTGGAGGTAATATATGATCCGCGATATCGAAATCAACACTATGGAAGATCTTTTTGAAATGATCTCCGAGCAGGATTACCGGGCAGATCTGGGAAGGCACCGCAACCTCTTTATCTACAGAGGAGAGCCGGATGCCACCTATACTCTTTCCACCAGTCTCCGCCGGCACTGCAAGGACAAGAGCAGTTTTCTGGAGGCTCCCATGCTGCTCAATTTCACCAAATACGCGATCCTGCAGGAACCCACGATCCAGGATTCGGTCTGGAATCAGATGATTCTGGGGCAGCATCACGGTCTTCCCACAAGGCTTCTGGACTGGTCTTTTTCCCCGATCGTTGCCCTGCACTTTTCGACAACAGAAAGTGATCTGGAAATGATGGACGCCCGGGACGCTGTCATATGGCGGATTGACATCCATGAGCTTCACGACATGCTTCCTGAAAAATACCGGTTAATTATCAGCAAGTACAACACGACTGTCTTTTCCGTCAGTATGCTCAGGGAAGTCTGCGAGAGTCCGAAACAATACGACATGGATATGCAGGATAAATCCATGGTCATCATCGAGCCGCCTTCGCTTGATCCCAGAATCGTCAATCAGTATTCCTTCTTTTCCATTATCCCGGACCAGATGACGGATATAGCCGGATTTCTGGACATGTACACAGATCTGACCCGGCGCTTCATTATTAAAAAAGAACTCCGCTGGAGGATCCGGGACATGCTGGATCACCAAAACATCACAGAGCGCATCGTCTATCCAGGTCTGGATGGTCTCTCCCAGTGGCTGGGCAGGCACTATTTTGTGCGCAATTGATCCCTGTATTCCGCCCTTCTTTCGGCTGCTTCAATTCAGCAGACAAAAACGGCTGCCCGCGTGTTTTCCTCAGGCATGCATCAGTCCGCGGACTGTGCATGCCTGACCCTTTTTCCCGGGACTGCTTCAGTCGACGGACAATACCTGCCGGACCGTTTTCCCGTTCCATTCGCCCGCTTCCATCATCTGTGCGTCGGGATTGTAATACTCCCGCAGATAGGCGATCGTCGTGTCAGGATCCTCATCCAGAAGAAATACATCGGGGCTTTTTTCCGATAGTCCTGCGATCGCTTCGTATGGATTATGGGAGAATCCGTATTTTTGCAGGACCGCATTGTAAGGGGCGGACTCCACCTTCCATCCTCCCAGCAAGATAACATTCCCGAGTATCCCCTGGGGCATGGGTTCAAAAGGGCCGGAGAAACGCGACGCGGACAGGATTCCCAGCTTGCTGACATACAGGTGGTCCGTGTCCTTGGAGATCTCCATCATTTTTTCTCTTGTCTCTTGCCTGTTCTTTCTGCTGTCCGCGCAGTGGCTTGACAGCCTGCCTTTCCAACCCGGGATCTGAATAAAAGCGCAGACCGCCATGACGGCCAGGATCAGGATCGTCCTGCCGGCGTTTGCCGCCCCGCTCCTGTGCGCCGGCTTCCATGTCCACAAGAGTACAGTCAGGGCGCTGATCCACAGACCCACGTCCACTCTGTTGTAGAGATATCTGCCCTTGAGGAAAAGATAGTAATAGAGCGCCCCAAACAGCAGGATCTCCGCTGCCAGAGCAGCCAGGGCGCGCCCGTCATGCCTTCCGAACAGAAGCCACAGGCCCAGGACGACCAGAAAGCACTTTACAAGCCGGTTCTTGAGAAAGCCTTTGGGGACTTCCCTGGCAAATTCTTTGACCGTCTCCAGGCCCGGCTCTTTTGCTTTTCTCACCTGTAAGAGCTTTTTCATCACTTCCGTGGAAAAAACATCCGTATCCCCGCTGTTCCATGTATCAAACAGGTCATAGGCAGTCCTGCTGATGCCCAGCTCTTTGTAGATATCTTCATACTCCTCAAATTTCGGCATCCCGTAATCCATCAGTTCGGACCGGGTATTATTGTATTCCACAAAATTTTTCCAGACCGGATCCTTCTCGTAGATATTCCGGTCGAATACCACCAGGGCAGCGCAGAGAGCTCCCAGGACCAGGCAGGTGATGAGGCAGCGGCAGAAGATCCTTCCCCTGCCCGGGACGGATTTGTTTTTTCCCGCATCGAGAAACATCAACAGAGGAATCCCTGCCGTCAGGGCAGCACAGGCCGCAGACTGGGCATAGCGTCCCAGGACGCTGCAGATCACAAGTGAGATTCCCCACAGCAGATCTGCTTTGAGGATTTTCCTGTCCTCTCCCCCTCCCCAGAGTCCGTTCCAGATGAGAAGCATGCCTGCGGCAGCCAATACGCCCGCCGTCTTGGTATACTGAATATTAATATAGCATTCATAGGCGGCAAATGACTGGACCAGAAGCGCAAGAGCAAATCCCGCCCCCTTTCGGACGCGGCAGCAAAGGACATATGTGATCGCAGTGAATGACGCGCACAGACCCAGGAACTGGAACCAGGAGTACCAGGGGATCAGGGGAAAATGCCTGTACAGTCCTGTCAGCACGAGTCCGACAAGGTAATTCTGATAGACCATGTGGGGATCGAAACTCCCGCAGGAGCCATTGACAAACTGAACGACTGTGATGTCATCGGATCCCTCAAAGACCGGATCAAAAAGACGGTACAGAAGCAGCATCATAAAAATATTAAAGGCCAGCGAAAAGACAAACCGCAAAAACCGGCTCTTTCCGGTCAAAGGCTGCCCCTCCTGCCATCCGGCTTCCTGGCTAATATCTGTCCTTTTTCTTCTCGAATAAGCCCTGTCCTGCGCGTATCCCTTCTTTGCCATTTTCCATCCCTTCCTGTGCCCTACCGGACCGGCACTTAAGATATATGCCTCAAAATATGTTTTTCCCAAGACTTATGTCTTATCATCTATCTTTCAAAGTGTATATTTCGAAGTGTATATATTTCAAAATGTGTTTCTCAAGCTGAGCCCTTCAGAATATCCGGTTCAGATTAATTGTATCTGAATATCTGCTTCAGAACACCTGCTTCAAACGGTGTCCGATACAGAATTATAGCCTTGTCCAAAACTGATTACAACATCTTTCCGGCCCGGATCATCCCACGATCGTCCACTCGCTGCGATACCCGCCTTTTCGAAGGTATATGCCCGCAGGACTCTGAAATCCCTGACATATGAGGCGCAAAATCTGCAACAGCTCTGTAATATGCTCTGTAATTGATCTGTAATATGGTCTGTAATTAATCTGTAATATGGTCTGTAATATGCAGAGTGCAGAAATCTGTAATATGTACATTTTCGTCCTTCTCTGTTATAATCACTTGTCAATTGGACTGATCCGGAACTCCGGATATCCGTAATTTCTGACTAATCCATATTTGTGCCCATGACGGCCTTGCGTTCACAAACATATATAAATAAACTACGCATTGCTGCGAGCTTTGGGGCTCCCGCAATGCTGCACACGTTCGCACTCCGCCCCGCGGCGGCTGCTGCAGCAGCCTTGCGTGCCCGGGTCGTTTGTGCACATTGGCCAAGTGGGTTTATTCAAGCCTCGCTCGCGAGTCTTGCGCGATGAAGAATAAAAGCACCTTGTAACCTCAATAGCATAATAACTACTAATAAAACTTTAATGAAGAAGAATTATAATGAAAAAAATAATTGATTCAATGAAGAAACACGGGCAGCTGTCAGCTTTTGTCATGATCTGTGTGAGCATTCTGCTCTGCGTTCTGCTGCTGCCTGACGAGCAGAGCTATAAGTCTCCGCTGCAGGAATACAAGGACAATGACGTCAAGGTCGGAAGGATTATTTTTTCAAAGCCCTCCGGCTTTTATGACGAGCCCTTTACCCTGAGGATCAAGGCCCCCACCAATCAGATCTACTACACACTGGACGGCAGCGAGCCGGTCCGGGGAAAGAAGGGAACCTTCCGCTACGAGGGACCTGTCGAGATCAACGACGCCACTTCCAATAAAAATGTTCATTCCATGCGCACGGATGTGACCACCGGTTTCGACCTGAAAGCGGTGGAAACTCTCAGCAAAGGGCGCCGTGTGATGAATTATCAGACTCCGGATTATCCCGTTGATAAATGCACGATCCTACGGGCGGCTTTTTATGATATAGACGACAGCCGCAGTGAGATTGAAACGGCTTCCTATTTTGTCGGTTATAAGGACCGGGAGGGATACGGGGGAGTCAAGGTGGTCTCCATAGTCACTGATCCCGACAATCTTTTTGATTATGAAAAGGGAATCTATGTCACGGGGAAGACCTTCCATGACTTTGCCGCCTCGGATCCTTTTGAAAATGACGATATCTGGTACCGCCATTTCTGGTGGTGGTGGGACGCCAACTATCACAACAGAGGCCCGGACTGGGAGCGCGAGGCCAATGTCCAGTTCTTTTCCGGGGACGGAGACCTGATTCTGCAGCAGCAGGCGGGGATCCGGATCCAGGGAGGCGGAAGCCGGGGCTATCTTCCCAAAAGCCTGAATCTGTACGCCCGCAGGATCTATGACGGCGACACCCGCTTCCACTATGATTTTTTCGATACCGGCTTTAATCCCAAGCGCCTTACGCTCACCTGCGGCGGTGACGACTGTTACACCAAGCAGAAAGACCGTCTGGTCTCAGAGCTGGCAGCTGATCAGGGTTTTGCCACCATGCACTATGAGCCCTGTCTCTTGTTCCTGGACGGCGAATTCTGGGGATTTTACTACCTCACCGAAAAATATGATGCCAAATACTTCAGCTATTATTATGATGTTCCCGAAGAAGAGGTGCTGATCGTCAAAAATAACGAAGCGGGCACCGGACTTGAAGAAGATCAGGCCCTCTATGAGGAGATGAAATCCTTCATTGAAGAAAACGACATGTCCGTGAAAAAGAATTATAAAAAAGCCTGCGAGCTCATCGACATGGACAGCTTCATCAACTATTACGCAGCCCTGATCTACTGCGGCCGCTGCGGCGACTGGCCAAACGGAAACTTCGCCCTCTGGCGGACCCGGGAGGCCCCTCCGGAAACAGAGGCATCCGGTGAGAGCAGCACGAATTCCGAAAGTGATTCGTCCTCTCCTTACCGGGACGGCCGCTGGCGCTGGATTCTTTTCGATGTGAACTCGGAAGCCATCTCCTCGGAGCTGACCGAACATGACACTCTCCGCTATGTCATAAAAGCGAATAAAATGAAGATGTTCGGCAGTCTCTGCAACAGCCCCGAATTCCGCCGGAAATTCGAGGAACGCATTCTGGAGTACGGCAGTACGATCTTCACTCCCGAATCTGTCAACGAGAAGGTCGACGAATATGCAAAACAGATGACAGCTCCCATGGCGATCCACTTCCGCCGTTTCTTCGGGGAGAACTCCGGCCTGGATTTTACTGACATCACCGACACCAATATCCGGGGCTTCTTTACAGACAGATACAGCACAGTACAGGAATTTCTGAAAAAGAACTTTGATGATTACGGGGATTGACGCTGACTCTGAAATCCCCGCCTTATTCCCGTTTGCGGCATTCCCGGGACAAATCTCTTTGGGATCCGCTTTACTTTTACCAGCGCAGGGCTTAAACAAACAGCGGGCAGGCATCCGCAAAGACGAATATGCCCGCATATCCGGCCTTGCGGTCATTAACGGGCACCCGCCCATGGCCGCAGGCATATCCGGAAAACCGGATTTTTTGAAAGGCAGGAACAATGATTTTTAAAAGCGGAAAAAAACTTCATATACCTGCTCTCGTTCTTCTGATCACGACGGTCATCCTTGCCGCTCTTCTTTTGATAAAAGAGTTCCCCTGGCTGCCGCCGCGCCAGGAATATGAAAATAATGCCGTCAAAAAGAGCCGGATCATCTTTTCAAAGCCCTCCGGTTTTTATGACAAGGCTTTTACCCTGAAGATCAAGGCACCCACCAACGAAATCTATTACACCCTTGACGGGACAGAACCTGTCCGGGGGGAGGAAAACACCTTCCGCTATAAGGGCGGTATCAAGATCTCTGATGCCACAGAACAGGAAAATGTGCACTCCATGCGCACGGACGTGACCCACAGCTTTAACACTGAGCTTCTGGCAGAATACGCAAAGGATTATGCCTCCAGGGGCTACGTGGTCCCGGACTATCCCGTCGACAAGTGCACGATCCTTCGGGCAGCCTTTTACACGGAAGGGGAGAACCGCAGCGAAGTCGAGACCGCTTCCTATTTTGTCGGCTATAAAGGCCGGGAGGGCTATGGAAAGGTAAAAGTCGTCTCTGTGGTCACAGACCCCGCCAATCTTTTTGATTATGAAAAAGGCATCTACGTCACCGGTAAGACTTTCGATGATTTTGCAGCCGGAAATCCCTTTCACGACAGCAGCATCTGGTACCGTCACATCTGGTGGTGGTGGGATTCCAATTACAACCAGAGAGGCCGCCAGTGGGAGCGGCAGGCCAACGTACAGTTCCTGGACGAGAACGGGAAACTGATCCTGCAGCAGGAGGCCGGCGTCCGCATACAGGGCGGCGGCAGCCGGGGCTTTCTTCCCAAGAGCCTCAACCTCTATGCCCGCAAGGACTACGACGGCAATTCCTCTTTCCATTACAATTTTTTCGGTACCGGTTTTGAGCCCAAGCGCATCACTCTGACGACAGGAGGGGACGACTACTATACAAAGCAGAAAGACCGCCTTGTATCCGAGCTGGCTGCTGATCAGGGCTTCGCGACCATGCATTATGTACCCTGTCTCCTCTTTCTGGACGGCGAATTCTGGGGCGTCTACCACATCACGGAAAAATTCGACGAAAAATATTTCAGCTATTATTACAATGTACCCGAGGAAGACGTTGTCGACATCAAGAGCAAGGGCGTTGAAGTGGGCGTGGAGAGCGACCAGAAGCTCCTGGACAAGACAGTAAAATATATCACGGAAAACGATATGTCCGATCCGGAAAACTATGCCCGGGCCTGTGAACTCATAGACATGGACAGCTTCATCAACTACTATGCCGTTCTTCTCTACTGCGCCAGATGCGGCGACTGGCCCAACGGCAATTACGCCGTGTGGCGGACCCGGGAGGCTCCTGAAGAGGTCTGGGCGCAGGCGGCGGAGAATGAGGAGCGCACGGACAGCTCTGACGATGATGACGGCATGGGACCTGAAGAAGGATCCGGAAACAGCAATGATACCGGCGGCAGCGGGAGCGCTTCCTCCCCTGTCTTACAGGATCCCAATCCCAAAAACCTCGATATCAATGGAAATCCCACATCCGACTCCCCTTATATGGACGGGAAATGGCGCTGGGTCCTCTTCGATGTCAACTCCGCCGCGATTTCCTCCGCCCTGAAGGATAATGACACACTCAACTACGTGCTGAACAAGGATCCCTCTCCCCTTTTTGTGAGCCTCTCCAAAAATGAGGAATTCCGAAAGACCTTCAGCGAGCGGATTCTGGAATACGGCCGCACCATTTTCTCTCCCGAATCAGTGGATGAAAAACTGGACCTCTATGCCGAAGAACTGACTGAGCCCATGGCAATCGGTCTGCGCAGATTCTTCGGGGATGACAGCGGGGTTGACTTCACCGGGACCACCGACGCCGAGATCCGGGAATTTTTCAAACACAGATACGGCGTTGTCGAAAAGATGCTGGAAGAACATTTCGGCGACGAATAAAGAAAAATAATATGCTGAAAAGGGCGGCCGTTTCTTCATGAAACGGCCGCCCTTCCTGCCTGTCTGCGGGTCCTGCGGGCTCTGTCTGTCCTGCGGGCTCTGCCTGTCCTGCGGATCCTGCCTGTCCTGCGGATCCTGCCTGTCCTGCGGATCCTGCCTGTCCTGCGGATCCTGCCTGTCC
>JBGUNJ010000010.1:0-13181 GCA_045117315.1 Lachnospiraceae bacterium
AATGGGGCGAACGCCGTTCCACTCGGGTTTTTGCGCTGAAAATCGCGCAAAAACGCCTCGAATTCGAGGGGGTCTGTACTGTAACGCTGCTTCCCTATTAAAACACATAATCTTCATATATTTATGTTTGAAGTAACCAGATTTAGTGGTATTATGATATAGACATCGGATTTTTCGGCAATCGTTAATATCGTTTTTCTTTTTGCGATCACAGGGTTCAGCTGCCCTTTTTCCATATTTGTGCGTACTGGAGGTTTCTCATGAGATTATTTACCGGAAGACGTTTTGTTTCACTGTTTCTTGCAACCGCTTTCCTTGTTTCAGCTCTGACAGGCTGCGGAGGCTATGCTCTCAAAAAAAGCACTAAAAATGAACCTGTCGCCGTCGCGAAGGCAGATTCTTCGGTTATTTTTACAGAGATTCCTTCACCTCTTGAAAAAATCACTACCGAAAATATAGGTGCCGAGGATGATATGGGGGAGGAAGGGATCATGTATTCCTCCACTTTTGCGAAAAACGGGAAATACTATACTCTTTATACCAACATCGGGGCTGCCGAGACCACAAGCCTGTCCTCTTTTGACGCAGATGGAAAGAAAGCCTCCGAGTTCACGCTTCCTGTATCCGCGGACGGTTACATCTGCTGCGTCAGCGCTGACACAGACGGACGTATTTATGTGGTCTCCGAGGATGTTGACAAGAAGGGAGATATGGTCTATATGCTCCGCTGCCTGGGAGAGAAACAGAAGGAAGTATGGAGCGTCAGGATCCAGGCTGATCAGGATTTCATGCCTCTTGGAATGGCCACTACCGATTCCTTCACTGCAATCCTTTCAGATTTAGACCTCTATATCTTTGACAACAAAAAGGGCGGGCAGAAAAAACTGAAGCTCCCGGCCGACAATATGATGGCTAAGGTCTGCAATGACAGCAAGGGAAATATCCTTCTGGTCGGATGGCCGGAGGACAAGCTCACTGTATGGAGCCTGGATTCAAAAACATTTAAGTTTAATAAGACCAAGACTGCTCCTGCCAATTTTTATTACACCGAAGGAGTGGCTTCCGGATCCGGAAAATATGATTTTTATCTGGCAAAACAAGAGGGTGTTTTCGGATTCAGGACGGATGGGTCCAAGCCTGTAAAAATAGTCGATTTCCCGGCATCCGGCCAGCAGTTCATAGAAATCACAGGTCTTGCAATGCTGAGCCAGGAAAGTGCCCTGATCCTGTCCTATGATGATGATATGAACAGTATACCGACCCTGCTGAAAAAGGCGGACCAAAAGTCCGCCTCACAATTCAAAACTCTGACGATCGGCTGCCTGAGAGCCCCTTACAATCTAAAGGATGAAGTTTACAAATATAATAAAAGGAGTCAAAAATACAAGATCAGGATTGTAGAGTACTCACCAATGGACGAGGATGTCGGGGCGCTCAATGCGGTGATCAGCACCGGAGATGTTCCCGACATTCTTTGTGTCTCAGATGAAATACCGGTTGAAAGCTACGTGGAAAAAGGAGTGTTCGAAGACATGGAACCCTATTTCAGGGGGGATCCCGAGATATCCGGCGGACAGTATCTGGAGAATATACTGGATGCCTACAGGGTCAGGGGCAGGATGTACTTCATCACCCCTTCTTTTTCTTTAATGGGTATGGCCGGGAAAAAGAAAGACTTTGACCGGGACGATGATATTTCATCCGATCAGAAAAATCGTGCCAGTAAAGGAGTATCTGTCGATCAGATTGAGAACAAGATCCGGCAGTATAACATGAAGTACGAGAAGGCACTGGGGATCGTGACCAGTACTGCGGTCCTCTCCTGGTTCACAGAATACTCCACGGACCAGTTCGTTGATTTTGAGAAGGGAAAATGCAGTTTTGACTCTGAGGAATTCATAAATATTCTGAAATTCGCAAAAAAATTCCCCTCAAAATATAGAGACGGTGCTTTTGAGGAAGATTCCAATGCATGGGTCAGAAATAATGAACAGCTGATGAGCGAGTTCTTTCTGAACAGTGTCTATTCCTATATGACAATGCGTTACGGCCTGTTCGGGGAAGATATCGTTTTCACTGGTTTCCCGGGTGACGGTAATTCAGGTCCCGTGATCTACTGTCCCATCTATATGGCTGTCTGCCATGATTCTGACAATAAAGACGCCTGCTGGGATTATTTGCGCGAATATTATCTGGATGAATACCAGAACAGTATTGAAAGCAGCTTTCCAGTGAACGCAAAATCTCTCGATCAGATGCTGCAAAAGGCCATGATTCCCGAATATATGACCTATACTGATGAAAATGGCAAAGAAGTGACCGAGAAGGCTGAGGATTATTACTATGTTGGCAATTCACAGGTGACGATCCCAACTCCCTCTGAAAAAGATATCAGCCGCATCAGGGCATATATCGATGAGGCCGCTCAAAAATCTGTCATAGACCAGCACATTTCCTCGATCATAAGTGAAGAGACCGGGGCTTTCCTGAAAGGGCAGAAGACCGCGGAACAGACGGCTGATATTATCCAGCGCCGCGTCAGTATCTACGTAAAAGAGATCATGTGATGTGATGTAATCCGGTTTATTCATTCATGTATAGAATACGAGGTCATAGCCACAGGTATGAGTTATTCATTTTGTTTTGGACCCTCCGGATCAGGCAAAAGCCATTATCTGCGTAAAATGATCATTGAGAGGGCCGGAAAGTCGCTCTCCTCACTGGGGAAAGACAGGACCAAATATATTGTCATTGTACCCGAGCAGTATTCAATGCAGACACAGCACGAGCTCATAGACGAAGATCCCCGACATGTTCTGATGAATGTAGATGTGCTCAGCTTTGGAAGACTGGCACACCGCGTCTTTTCCGAGACAGGAGAGGATAAAAGAGCTGTTCTGGATGATATCGGCAAGAGCCTTCTGCTTCGAAGAGCAGCTTCGGGCTGTTTTTCCGATCTTCAGATACTTCGCAGGGGGATACACAGTCCCGGAATGATCGACGAGATCAAATCCGTACTCTCGGAATTTATGCAGTACGGGATCGGGGAAGATCAGATTGAGGAGATGGCTGCTTTTGCCGAGGCCAATAAGAGAAACGCTCTTTCAATCAGGCTCAGGGATATAAAAATACTGTACAAGGCCTTTCGCGAAGCAAAAGAGGACCGCTATGTCACTTCGGAAGAGACACTGGATCTTCTGGCGGCAGGGATTCCCAAAGCGGGGAGCCTTCAGGGGGCTGTGATCGTCTTTGACGGCTTTACCGGATTTACCACTGTCCAGTACCGGGTGGTCACGGAACTGATCCGCTGCGCCAAAGAGGTCATTTTTTCCTTTACTGTTTCTACTGATTCCGGACCTGATATTGCCGTCACTGCGGCCGGGGGCAGTGAGGGAGGTGAAGAAAACCTCTTTTATCTGACCCGCAAGACAGTGAGGGATATCATCCGCATCGCTTCAAAAGAAAAGCTTCCCAGGGGAAAAGACATCTACTTTTTCCAAAATCTGCCCCGCTACAAAAACAGCCCTGTCCTTGCCCATCTGGAGCAGCATCTTTTCCGTTATCCCGAAACTCCTTTTGAAGAAAAAAAAGAAGGGGAGACAGACCTGAGCCTGCAGATCATAGCCGCCCCCACTCCCAGGGAGGAAGTGCGCAGAATCTTCAGCAGGATCGGTGAGATCATAGCGCGTACAGGCTGTGCTTACCGTGATTTCGCGATCGTGACTGCCGATCTGGAGACCTATGGGGACTTTTTCGCCCTGGAGGCCTCCCGCAGTGGTGTACCTGTCTATATCGACAGGACCAGCGGTGTTTTTCATAATATTCTGATCGAGGGAATCCGGAGTGTTCTGCAGATCTCTTCGGACAGTTTTTCCTATGCATCGGTTTTCCGCTATCTGCGGAGCGGACTCAGCAGGCTGTCCGCAGAGGAAGTGGATCTTCTTGAAAACTATTGTCTGGCCAACGGCATTCGTGGAAGGAAGAAATGGGCCCTTCCTTTTGACGCGGACTGTGAATATGCACGAGTCAGATTCTTAAGTGAAGTGGAGCCGGTTACAGGCCCCTTACAGGTATCCGCGCCTGCCGAAAAAATCTCAAGCGTTCCCGACCCGGACACCGGCGCTGCTGACAGGCTTGGAAATGCGCCCGGCCCGGACACCGGCGCTGCCGGAGTTAATGTACAGTACGATGGTGTAAAAGCCGGCAGAACTGCTGCCAGACGGACCAGAACTGCCGCGGAGAGGACTAAAGAACTCTATGAATTTCTGGTCAGAGTAGATGCGCAGGAGCGGATCTTTTCTCTCTCAGAGAGCTTCGGGGCTGCAGGAGATGTTGTCAGAGAAAAGCAGTACAGCCAGATCTACCAGAAAGTGATCGACCTTCTGGACCAGATCCACGATCTGACCGGCGGAGAAAGGATCAGCGCCCGTGACTATCTGGAGCTTCTGGAGGCAGGTCTTGCCCAGATCCGTCTCGGAACACTTCCCCAGCGAGTGGACCGTGTACTTGTCGGCGATATCGAGCGCACCCGCCTCACCCAGATCAGACATCTTTTTATCGCGGGAGTCAACGAGGGCAATATCCCCCGCAGCGCTTCCCGCGGGGGCATCCTCTCCGATATGGACAGAGAATTCCTGGCTGCCGGAGGAACGGTGCTTGCGCCCACGCCCAGGCAGCAGATGTTTATACAGAGACTGTATCTCTATATAAATATGACCAAGCCATCAGAAACGCTGTCAGTCTCCTTCGCAAAAGTGTCCCAGGACGGCAACAGCCTCAGGCCATCCTATCTGGTGTCCATGCTCAAAAATCTGTTCCCCGCCGTCTCCATTGAAATCACTGACAAGATTCCGCAGGCCAGTAAAATCATTGACAAATCCGGCGGACAGAGTGTCCTGGCGGACCTCCTGCGCAGGTTTGTGGACAGGAGCGGAGACAGAAGTCATTTTGAAGAGGATTTCTCTCTGCTCTATGGTTTTTATACCAGTCCGGAGGTCATGGCCGATCCCGTGGTCCGAAAGGCTGTTAACCGCCTCAGGGCGGCAGCCCTCTGCCGATACAGACCGGAGCGTCTGTCACCCGGGGTCGCCAGGGCAGTCTACGGAAACAGGGTTTTCGGTGGTATCAGCCGCATGGAGACCGGCGCTGCATGTATGCTTCGTCAGCACATGCGTTATGGTCTTGGCCTCAGGGAAAGGGATACTTATGAATTCGGGACGACGGATGCCGGAACGGTCCTGCACGCGTCGCTGCAGCGTTTTGACGGGCTGCTTCGCGCCGAAGGTATCAGCTGGAAAGACTTCACTGAAGAGGACGCGTCACGCCTTGTAAAACAGGCGCTGCTGGAGGAGACTGCCAATTACCGGAATCTTCTGATCTACAAGTCTTTCCGGGATGAGAACCGACTGCAGAGTTTCCAAAGACGTCTGCTTCGAACCGTGGAGACCCTCCAGTACCAGATTAAGAAGGGCGATTTTATACCCGTAGAGTCGGAACTTGGTTTCGGCGGAGGGCAGGGAGAACTGCCCCCGATCAGATTTGATCTGGGCAGCGGCCGCGAGTTGGTTCTCACCGGCAGGATCGACCGCGTCGACCTCTGCGAAGAGAACGGCAGGCGTTTCATCAGGATCATGGACTACAAGTCCGGAGGAAAGGATCTTGACCCTGACCAGATCAAAAGGGGACTTCAGCTGCAGCTGATCACTTACATGGAAGCTCTGAGGCAGTACAGGGAATCTGTTCCCTCCGCAATGCTCTATTACCGCATGTTCGATCCCGTGATCAGCATCAGTCCCGAGCAGGCTCTGTCCCTTCGTGCTTCAGACTCTGCGGCAGCTTCAGCAGATGAAATGAATTCCGGTTCTGTCACAGATCTTCCCGAAAACACCTCCTCCTTATCCGAAACAGAAGAGAAGATTCTGCATGAAATCCGCAAACAACTGCGCCCCACCGGACTTGTTTACGATGATCCGGAAAGCGTCTCCCACCTGGACAGGGATTTATCAGAGACTTCCGATGTCATTCCTGTCGGAAGGAAAAAGGACGGAAGCTTTACCGCGGCTTCCAGAGTCATAGACCCTCAGCAATATCGTGAACTTGCCGACGCGGCCGCCGATGCGCTGTGCAGGATCGCCAGCTCTATCCTGGACGGGGATGTGACTGCATCCCCCGCCGTGATCGACAGCAGAAGTACTGCCTGCAGCTATTGTCCCTACCGTGAGGCCTGCGGCTTTGACATCAGAATTCCCGGCTATGAGAGAAGAAAAAGCTGAAGTCCCCGGTATTGCGCTATAAAGAAGAAAAAATATGGCTATAAAATTCACACAGGCCCAGCAGAAAGTGCTGGATGCCAGAAATCACAATATACTGGTCTCGGCGGCTGCAGGCAGCGGTAAGACCGCAGTACTTGTTGAGAGGATCGTCCGACTGATCACGGAAGGAGACAATCCTCCGGACATCGACCGTCTTCTGGTGGTGACTTTTACCCGGGCAGCGGCCGCCCAGATGCGGGAGCGCATCGGTGCCGCGCTCTCCAAAAGACTCAGGGAAGATCCCGGTAATACTCATCTGCAGAGGCAGGAAGTACTTCTTCACAATGCTCAGATCACGACGATCGACAGCTTCTGTACTTTTTTGCTGCGCAATTATTTCAGCGAGATCGATCTGGATCCCGGTTTCAGACAGATTGAACCGGCAGAGAACAGTCTGATCGCGGCAGAAGTCCTGGACGACTTTCTGGAAGAAAAATATCAGGAAAAAGATCCTGCTTTTCTGCGCTGTGTGGAGTACTTCTGCACCGGTTCACGATCGGATGACAAAGAACTGGCAGACCTGATCCTGGAAGTCTGGGAAAGGGCAGGCAGTCATCCGTCTCCTGAGGCATGGATCAGAGAACGGTCCCGGGACTATGATGTACAAAGTGAGGAAGAACTCTTCGCCCAGCCCTGGATGAGATCACTGATCAGCAGGTCTGTCCAGCTGCTCCTGGAATCCGACAGCGCCTACGCTGCTATGCAGGATATCTGTCTGCAGCCGGATGGTCCGGATGCTGTCTGGCCTTTCCTTGAAGAAGAGAGAAGCGCCCTGTTCGGCAAGATCCGCGACATTGTACCCGGAATAGAAGAGAAGGAAGATCTGCGAAATCTCTGGGAGACGATCCTGAAGGCCGTATCGTGGCCTTTCCCTAACTATCCCGGCTTGCGGGGCAAAAAATATGCCCATTACGACAAGACCCTGAAGGATTCCGTTAAAGGGATGAGGGATCGCGAAAAAAAAGCAATCAAAAAACTTGCGGACAGCATAAGCGGACAGTCTCCGGCCATGATCCTGGCTATGATGGAGTCTGCGGCGGAGCCTGTCAAAACTCTTTCCTCCCTGGTGCTTGATTTTTCAGCCCGCCTGCAGGAAGAGAAAAAACAGAGACATGTGATCGACTTCGTGGATCTGGAGCATTTTGCCCTGCAGATCCTGGCCGAGCGCAAAGAAGACGGATCTTATGTCCCCCGCAGAGTTGCCAGGGCACTCCGCAGCCATTACGCCGAAATACTGATCGATGAATACCAGGACAGCAATGAGGTGCAGGAGCTTCTCCTCCAGATCATTTCCGGGGAAGATGAAGGGCGCAACAACCGCTTCATGGTCGGCGACATCAAACAGAGTATCTATAGATTCAGGATGGCCAGGCCGGAAATCTTTACTGAAAAATATGATACATACCGGCATGATGACCCCGTTACCGAACGGATCGACCTGGACCAGAACTTCCGGAGCAGAGCCGAGGTCCTGGAATGCGTCAATGATATTTTCATGCGCATCATGCGAAGAGAAATAGGGGGCGTCGATTACGATCAGAGCGTCTCCCTGAAAAAGGGAGCTGTTTTCCCCGATGAAAAAACTGCTGCGCCTGATGACCGGATTTCAGACGTAAATCCGGAGGCCTGCGCTGATGATTTACCTGGCGAAAATCCAGACTCCGGCAATGACGGAATATCTTTTGAACAGCCTTTATCGGGAAGTCATTCCGCCTCGCCTTACAGGGCCGAATTCTGGCTTCTGGACACTGCTTCTCCTGATGGGGAAGACGAAAAAGCTTCTTCCTCTGATTTTTCCTCTAAAGGTGATGGTTCCTTTACAGACGGCGGTTCAGGAGATTCTTATGATGGCAGCTCAGAAGACGGGGAGCTTTCCGGAGAGGAAGAAGGCACATCCGTCCTCGCGGGGGAGATCTCCGGCCTGACAGACCGTCAGAAAGAGGCGCTTCTGATTGCCAACCGCATCCGGCAGATTGTGGGAATACTCCCCGTCAGGGATGAGGACACACAGGAGATGAGGCCGGCCCGATACGGGGATATTGTGATCCTTCTGAGAAGTACGGTAGGCTGGAACGAGGACCTGCGGGCGGTTTTCGAGCAGGAGGGAATTCCTGCCTACGCGGATTCCAGAGGAGGTTATTTTGCCGCGGAAGAAATCCGGACCTTGATTTCCATGCTTCGGGTGCTTGATAATCCCCGCCAGGATATCCCCCTCTATAGTGTTTTACGCGGATATTTCGGAGACTTCACGCAGGATGAGATTTCCCTGATCCGTCTGACATCCGATCAGGGCCTTCTATATGACAAACTGAAAACCGCAGCCGGAGAGGGACCTGCACCCGCCGACGAATCTCTGATTTCGCCTTTCCTTGCAGAAAAATGTGCTTCCTTTCTCGATTTTTTGCGAAAGTGGAGGGAAAGGATGCAGTACAGCTCTATAACCGAAATAGTCAACGGACTGCTGGAGGAGGCCGGTTATCAGGATTACTGCACGGCGCTTCCTGCCGGTGCTCAAAGAGCGGCAAACCTCCGCCTGCTGCAAACCCGCGCCGATTCTTTTGCGAAAACGGAATTCACCGGCCTCTTCCAGTTCCTCCGCTTCATAGACAAAATGAAGGAAAAGGAAATTGATTACGGCGAGGCCAACACTCTTGACGAGAACGCCGATGTCGTGCGCATCATGACCATCCACAAGAGCAAGGGCCTTGAGTTCCCGATTTGTATCGTCGCCGGCCTGTCAGGATCCTTTTCATTTAGAAAAAATGACGCCTCCGGTCCAGTGATCTATGACGGAGACTGGGGCGTGGGGATCAATTACTTTGACGTGACTTCCAGAGTCCGTTCATCTACCCTGCGCCGCACGGAAATCGCGGAAAAAATCAGGCGGGACAGCATGGGAGAGGAACTCAGGGTCCTCTACGTGGCCATGACCAGGGCTAAGGAAAAGCTGATCCTGACCGCCTGCCAGAAAGGAATGAAAAAGAAGCTGAAGAGCTGGCTCTCTGCAATGGCCGGTTTTTACAGCCTCCCCGGCGCTTTCCGGCTCTCACCATTCATGATCGCCGGCGCTTCATGTTATGCCGAGCTGGTCAGCCAGGCGGTCATGGCTCAGGCGGGACCGGAAGACTCCTCCATTCTCTTTTCCGGAAGCCAGAGCATTCAGGAGGCAGGTTCTCCGGAAGATATTCAATTTTCCGCTAGTCAGTACCTGCAGGAAGCGGATTTTGCCGGAAATAATGAAGAAATGAGGAGACTTGAAGATATCTTTCCCATGGATATCAGAATTGTATCCCCGGAAGATCTGCGGATGCAGGCTGCTGCCGAGCAAGTGGATCTGTCACAGTGCGACGAGATCCTTCGATCCATGGAGGGTCATCCGCTTGACCGGCAGCCGGATCCCCAGGCTGCTCAGGAGCTGGCTTCCAGATATTTCAGAGTCTATTCCCATGAAGAACTGAGTGATCTATATGCCCAGACATCTGTTTCGGAATTGAAACACAGGGCCATGCAGGCCGCCTATGAGCAGCTGGAGGAAGGCAGTTCCGAAGGTCCAGCCCAAATGTTCCCGGAAGAGATACCTGTCCCCTATCTGCCGGCTTTTCTCCGCCATGATACCGGATCCGCTCCGGAAGAGGAAGGAGAAAAGGAAAGGGAAAGGAACGCAAAGGAAGCCGCCGCGGCTGCAGCCAGACGGGGTACTGCTTTCCACCGGGCTCTTGAACTTCTCGATTACTCCCGCCTGGAGTCGCTTTCGAGCGGCGGCAGAGAAGAAATAGAAGAGTGGCTGCGCGGTTTTTCCGATTCCGGTTCGCTTGCTGCGGAAGATGCCGCCCTGATCAATATCCGGCAGCTGCAGAATTTTATCCGCTCGCCTCTTGCGCGGCGTATGGAATCGGCTGATCAGGCAGGCCTTCTCTTCCGCGAACAGCCTTTTGTCATGGGATGCTCCGCTGACAGGATAGGAGAAGGACTTCCCCAAGATGAGACCGTGATGATCCAGGGTATCATCGATGCCTTCTTTATCGAGGGCGGGCAAATCATTCTCGTAGATTATAAGACGGATCGTGTCGACACTGCAGACGAGCTGAAGATGAGGTACAGCACACAGCTGGATCTCTATGCGGAAGCACTCTGCAATGCATATGGAGTTCCAGTAAGGGAAAAAATCATCTACTCGACCTCACTGGGGGAAGAAATACGCTTATAAAATTCATAATGTGCAAACAGCTCACATTTATATTTAATTTTTTACAGTGATTTTTTACAAAATGAACGCTGAAAAGAGCAATTATCATGTAGAAAAGCGACAAATGATATGTTATAATTTTTCCAGTAATGCAATTGACGCATTATTAACAATAAAAAAAATCATATGGTAATAATGTGCACAAAGAAGGAGGTTGATTTTTATGAATTTCTTTAATGACGAGATCCATCAGGATATGGTCGACATGTATCGCGACTTTGCTCAGAACTCCTGCGGACCGATCGCAGCTGAGCTCGATGAGCAGGAGAGATTCCCCGAGGAGCTGATCCCTGTTATGGCAGAGATGGGACTTCTGGGCATTCCTTTCCCGGAGGAGTACGGCGGAGCTGGCCTTGACGAGGTATCCTATGCGCAGTGCGTCGAGGAAGTCTCCAAGGTTTGCGCTTCCACAGGTGTCACAATTTCCGCACACACCTCCCTTGGCACATGGCCTATTTACAAATTCGGTACCGAAGCTCAGAAGCAGAAATATCTCCCTGATCTCTGCTCCGGCAAGAAGCTCGGCGCTTTCGGTCTGACCGAGCCCGATGCAGGAACCGATGCTGCTGGCCAGAAGACTGTTTTCGAAGACAAGGGCGACTACTATCTGGTAAATGGCTCCAAGATCTTCATCACCAACGCAGGCTATGCGGATGTTTTCATCGTTTTCGGTATGACTGACAAGTCCCAGGGCACAAAGGGCATCTCCTGCCTGATCATGGAGAAGGGCATGGAAGGCTTCACCATCGGCAAGCACGAGCACAAGATGGGTATCCGCGGATCCAGCACCTGCGAGCTCGTATTCGACAATGTCAAAGTTCCGAAGGAGAATCTGCTCGGCGAAGTCGGCAAGGGCTTCAAGATCGCTATGATGACTCTGGACGGCGGCCGTATCGGTATCGCTGCACAGGCTCTTGGTATTGCTGAAGGCGCGATCGAGATCACAAAGCAGTACGTCAAAGAGAGAGCTCAGTTCGGCAGACCTATCGCCAAGTTCCAGAACACTCAGTTCGAGCTGGCTAAGATGCAGGCCAACACAGACGCTGCAAGACTTCTGGTCTATCAGGCAGCTAACGCTGTTGACGAAGGCAAGCCTTACACCGTCCTGGCTGCTGAGGCTAAGCTGGTTGCTGCAGGCAACGCAAGTGATGTTACTCGTCGCTGTGTACAGCTGTACGGCGGCTATGGCTACACCCGTGACTATCCCATCGAGCGCATGATGCGTGATGCCAAGATCACTGAGATCTATGAAGGCACATCCGAAGTTCAGATGATGGTCATCGGCGGCGCTATGCTCAGATAATCAGATATCTACCCGTCCCCTCCGGGGGACAGCCAAATTAAAAAAGCAGGCCCCGGTGCAGCAGTTTCTGATGCACCGGGGTTTTTTATCTCAGGACTGCCGCAGGGTATTTTTGCCTGATGGCGAACGGCAGCCCGCGGGAGGGTAGAGGACGCATATGAACTGCATAGCAGTTCATATTGCCGCCTCTACCCTATTGCTATGTTTCTCTTCACATAGAATTAAGGGACTGCCATGCGTTCAAAATCGGAATTGCAGGAGATTTTTTATATTTTCAGCCCTCTCCTGGTCTGCCTCCTTTTATACTTTGCTGTATCCTCTCTCCTTGAGACCGTCTTATGGGGGATAGAGCAGCATTTTGCCGCTGCGGGTCAGGGCGCTGATGACCCGGCCTTATTTTACGCGGCGGGGGTATTTCGCAAATACGTGTTCCAGAATCTGCCGGTCGCGGCTGGATGTCTTGGTGTGCGGAGAACAGCAATTGCGGAAATATCTGCTTTTCCCCGGAAATATCCCTCTGTACTGCGGGAATCCGGATTGAAAGCACCTGTGCCGGAAAATATGTATCCGGTTCTGCTGATGTCTGCTGCGGTCCTGGCCGCCGCGATCAATGTTCTGTTTTCTATCCTTCTGCCTTTTTCTGGTTTATCCGATCCGGATAGTTTGATTATCCCGGGCCTGACCGGGCTGATTCTGCAGACAGCCGTCTATGGATTCTTTATGCCTTTTTGTGAAGAAATGCTTTTTCGCGGCATTCTCTTTCCCCGGCTCGAGAGAGCATACGGCCTTTATTTTGCTGCCGCTGCCTCCTCAGCCGTCTTCGGTGCCTGGCACGGTTCTTTCGCCCAGGGACTCTATGCCTTTTTCATGGGCCTGGTATTTGCCTTTTCCTATGCCTGGAGTGGCAGGATCACAGTTCCCTTTGCGCTGCACAGTGTCTGCAATCTGCTGATCATAGTGCTGCAATGGACAAATGCCTACTCATTTATCTGCACACCGCCCTGGTGCGCCGCTCTTTTCGCGATTTCCGCAGGTGGTTTTCTGGCAATCCGTAAATCTTTAAAATAAAACGTACGAAAATCCCATTCCAAATCGCTGCGCGATGGGATTATCATAGTAAAACCCGGGGGTTTGGCGAAAAAAACTGCTTCACATTGTAAAAGCTTCTCATTGTAAAGCTTCTCATTGTTGCGAAAAACACCTCGAATTTCGTGCCGGTCTGAAAAGTAACAAGATTTTCGTTACTGTCCACGCCCTATCGAAGGCGTGGACATGTAACGACGCGTTTGGCGATTCCAATGCGCTTACGCGCCGCCAAACG
>JBGUNJ010000011.1:0-20712 GCA_045117315.1 Lachnospiraceae bacterium
CGGCGTTCGCCCCATTCGCGAAGCGAATTCAGCATGGGCGAACGCAAGTTACTATTCACGCCCTCGATAGGGCGTGAATAGTAACACTGTCTTTACAGTACAGATCCACCTGAAACTCGACGTGTTTTGTACGCCGGAGCGTACTAAAACCGGAGTTTTACGACGTTCGACGAACGCGAAGTGTATTGACAGTGCGAAGCAGTGTTATCGTCGAACGCAACGTTACAGCCCTCGGCAGGGCGTGTAACGTACTGTCCGGCACTCTGTGATTTTGCTGTCCTTCCCGGGGGAGTGGAAGTGTTCTTCATGCTGACATGCGGAGCAGCTTCGCTGACCGGCAGTAATACAGGGTTTACCCCAAACAGCAGCCCGGCAGAGGCAGTACTTTTTTTCTGCGGGCAGAGCGCTGGCCTGCGAAGAGTGTTTTGAAAAGCCTGGAATCCTAATCCATATAAATGGAAATTCGGAAGCGAGGTGGCTGTGCATATGTGATTATGTGGATAAGTTTGTGGATAAACAAGCATTTGACACCTGAAAACGTTGGAATCATGGCTTAAAACAGAGATTGTGGATAAAAAAGACCATGATTTTCGTCAAAACGATGAAAATGAATAAATTCTGATTTTTGTATTGAAGGCCATGAAGGAGGCGGCTATAATCATCAAATAAAGCGGAGGTTGAATAAATAATTATTCGACGCGGCAATGAAGGCCGGGAGGAGAACGGTGAAAAACCGGTGAGAAGACGCGGAAAGAGAGGAGCAGGGCGGTGCAGATCCGCCTTAGCAGTGCGCAGGGAAGGGAGACGCATAAAAGATGAACCGGTGGATTTTGTTACAGGAGAGTGCAGTGGAAGGAGGAATTTCACTCGCGGCAGATATTGTACTGATTTGTCTCGCTGTGTTTTCCGCCGCGACGGATCTGTACAGGGGGAAGGTATACAATGCCGTCACTGTGCCGGGGCTTCTGGCCGGGCTGGCATTTTCTGTGCAGCGGGCAGGGGCACCCGGGATTCTGGATGTTTTTTGCGCCGTCGGCTTTACGGGGCTTGTCCTGTTTCCCTTTTATAAGGCGGGAGGCCTGGGAGCGGGAGACATCAAACTTCTGGCGGCTGTCTCAGCCTTCATGCCCTCCGGGGATTATCTGCATTGTTTCGCGGTTTCTTTTGCCGCCGGAGCGGCTATAGGGATCATCAGGCTTGTCTGGACAAGAGGAGAGGTGCACAGAGTCCACTTTGCCCTTCCGGTAGCGGTGAGCGTACTGCTTCACCTGGCGGGATTTTACTGAGGAGCGTTTAGATGATCTTAGGGAGATTCAAAAAGGGACTGCCTTCCTCTGGTACTGCTTTGGAGGAAAAGACCAGGGGGCCAGGGAACATGTAATGCGGAATGCAGGCACTGTTTCGGAGAACAGGCAGTGTGAAGAGGTACTGCGGATTCCGGAGTAAATGTGGCGGTGAAGCATTGTCGTGAGAAGAAAGCAGTCGGCGTGAAAAGGGAGGACGCGTAAATGGGCAATCCGGGTAATACAGAGAAGGTAATAGCAATCTGCGACAGAGATATCTCATATGCCGGCCGGCTTGTGGAGTATCTCCGTCAGGAGGCGGCTTTCCCCTGTGAAATCAGGCTCTATACAGGCGCGGACAAACTCCTGGAGGATCCTGAGTGCAGGGACATGGCGCTGATCGTGATCGCGCAGTCACAGTATTCGGAGGCAGTGAAAGAAGCGCGGTTTGAGAATCTTCTGCTGCTGAATGAGAGCGATGAATGGATTGAGGAACCGGAGAATATCAGCAAGTTCCAGTCAATCACAAATATTGCGCTCAGCATCCGGAAAAAG
This sequence comes from Lachnospiraceae bacterium, assembly GCA_045117315.1. Classification (GTDB taxonomy): domain Bacteria; phylum Bacillota; class Clostridia; order Lachnospirales; family Lachnospiraceae; genus CAG-791. The sequence goes on from JBGUNJ010000011.1 coordinate 1,839, forward strand.
TGTCTGGTCGGGGATGAACCGGTAGTGGCGTCTATGCGGCATGGAAGCCCTATGGTCAGGATCGGAGTCTACACTCCTGTGACCCACTGCATGCAGACTATGTTTACCATGACTCTGGGACAGATCCTCGCCCGCAGGTACAGGGTTCTGTACATGAATTTCGAGGCCTTTTCCGGGCTTGAGAAGATGCTGTCCAGGGAATTCCAGGGGAGCGTGAGTGACTTGATCTACTACAACGAATGCGCCAGGGAGAAACTTGCCGGACAGCTGGAACTGATGACGGAAGAGGTGGGAGGACTCCATTTCCTGCCCCCGATGAAGTCCTTTATCGAACTGCGCTCCATCAGGAAAGAACAGTGGAGCAGCCTGCTGCGAACGATTGAGAAGGTAACCGAATATGAATATCTGCTCATGGATCTGACAGAACACACGGACGGGCTTTTTGATCTGCTCAGGACCTGCGACAAGGTCTACACCATTGTGCGCGATGACACATTTTCACGCGCGAAATATTTCCAGTATGAAGACCTGCTGCGGAGATCCAACTATGAGGATGTGAGGATGCGGACAGAGCACTGGAAGTTTCCTGTGTTCAGGGAACTCCCGTCCGGGCTGGCTGACCTGACGCGAGGCGAACTGGCCGCCTATATCCGCAGCCAATTACTCAGCGGTGAGTACGGTTAAAAAAGCATTGCGGGAGCGCCTGCGGCGCGGAGCAATGCGGGCTTTAATCATACGAAGTTCAGATAAGCAGCGGGGAGAGCGCGGAGCTTTAATCTTAACCGATCAGATAAGCAGCGGGGAGAGCGGCCGTAAATGCCGGGCCCGCCCGGGCATTTGCGGACATTTAAACAGGGAAAGGAGACCGCGGGGATGAGAGAACAGGACTACGCCCTTGTCAGGGACGGGATTCACGGCGCGATCATGCGGGGGATCGATTTTTCCAGAAGCGTGGAGGACGAGGAAGTCCTCGGGCTGATTGACGAGGAGATTATCCGGGCAAAGAGAGAGGGAGAACTCTCCCTCGATGAAATGAAGCAGATGCGCATGGAACTTTTCAATGCGATCCGCCGGCTGGATGTGCTGCAGGAGCTTATTGAAGACTCCACCGTCACAGAGATCATGATCAACGGGCCGGACCATATTTTCATTGAGCGCGGAGGCAAAATCCAGCGCACCGACAGGACTTTTGTGTCAAAGGAGAAGCTGGAGGATGTGGTGCAGCAGATCGTATCCGCATGCAACAGAGTGGTCAATGAATCGACTCCGATCGTGGATGCCCGCCTGGCAAACGGAGACCGTGTCAATGTAGTTCTGCCGCCGGTGGCTCTGAACGGCCCTATCGTGACGATTCGCCGCTTTCCGGAAAAGCCCATCCGCATGGAAGACTTGCTCGGGTTCGGTTCGATCCCCGAAAATATCGCGGCTTTTCTGAGCTGTATCGTCCGGGCAGGATACAACATCTTTATCAGCGGAGGAACAGGATCCGGAAAAACCACTTTTCTGAACGCTCTCTCGGAGTACATACCTGCAGAAGAGAGAGTAATAACGATCGAAGACAATGCCGAATTACAGATCAGGCATATAGAGAATCTCGTGCGTCTTGAGGCGAGAAACGCCAACGTCGAGGGATGCCGCCCGATCAGCATCCGGGATCTGATCCGCTCTGCGCTTCGCATGAGGCCGGACCGCGTGATTGTCGGGGAGGTCAGAGGAAGCGAGGCGATCGATATGGTGCAGGCTATGAATACCGGACACGACGGCTCACTTTCGACGGGGCACGCAAACAGCGCACAGGACATGCTGGCCAGACTGGAGACCATGATTCTCATGGGAATGGATCTGCCCCTGCCCGCGATCCGCGGGCAGCTTGCCTCGGCAATCGATGTGATCATTCATCTGGGAAGGCTGCGCGACAGGACCCGGAAACTTCTGGAAATCTGTGAAGTCACGGGAATGGAGGACGGAAGGATCGTGACCGCGCCCCTTTTCCGCTTCCGCGAGAAAGAAGAAAGGGACGGAAAAATTATCGGAATCTGGGAACAAACCGGAAAACTGATTTCCAGAGATAAGCTTGCCATGGCAGGTGTGGACTGCCCCTGGGGATAACAGACGGGACAGGGGAGGCACGTCGAAAAATATTCACATGGAAATTCTTTATACGGATACACCTTACACAGATATTTCTTACTCAGAAACGAAGGACAGCCATGAGGATAAAAACAGGGAAAAAAGAAAAAACGGGAAAGACCGGACAGCAGAAGAACTCCCTCGGGATGGAGAGAAGAGCGGGTCCGGTACAGTGGATTCGGGGCAGGCTTCATATGCCAGAGCATCCTGTCTTCATTCTGGAGGGAGCAGTCCTGATCGCAATGGCAGCTCACCTTTTTTATGATTCCATTATTGCCGCAGTATTTTTGATTCCCCTGATCATACCGTATTACAGACGCAGATGCAGGGAAAAGGCACAAAAAGACAGAAGGGAGCTGTCAGGCCAGTTCAGGGAGGCTCTCGCCGCCATCATCACAGCTCTCAAGGCGGGTTATTCGTCGGAAAACGCCTTTGCCGAATGCCGCCGCGAAATGTCATTCCAATTCGGGGAGAAGGCTATGATCACAATGGAGATGGAAAGAATCGTGCGCGGGATGGAGAACCGGATTCCACTGGAGAAGCTGCTGGTGGAATTCGCCTCCCGCTGGGAGATTGAAGAGATCAGTGAATTCGCGGAGGTGTTTGCCATAGCAAGGCGCAGCGGCGGCAACCTGCCCGAGATTCTGAACAGGACAGCGTCTCTGATCAGGGACAGGATGGAAATTGACACAGAGATTGACCTTCTGCTCAGCAGCAGAAGGTTCGAACAGAAAATCATGGACAGTGTGCCGTTTTTTATCATTTTTTATCTGGGGATTTCCACAGAGGGCTTTTTCGATGTGCTGTATCACAACGCGGCGGGGATTGTCTTTATGACAGGGTGTCTGATTGCATACCTGATCGCGATCCTGCTGTCCGACAAGATTATGGCGATTGAACTTTGATCATAGCGATTGAATTAAAAAAACACGGATAAGAGGAAGAAGAGATGAGAATAGGACTGAGGGATATTATTCCGGTGCTGTATTCCGGATTGTATTTTGTGCTGGCTGGCGGGGTAATCGCCCTTGCGGTACTGGCTTTCCGCGAAGATGTTCCCCCGTATGCGCGGGATCCTCCCTGTTTCCTTCCACTCAGGAAGATGGCTGTTTTTTTGTATAGAAAACTCCTCGAATATCGGGAAAAGAGAAGGAAGAAAGGAAAGGATTTCCCGATCCCGGGGGAGGAGGGGGTGCGGAACGATTTCTCCGTTCTGTACCCCTCGATCAAGGCACGGCGCTGCGAAATCGTCTACAGGATTGCCAAGACCGAGAAGATTTTGCTTCTGTTAATAGCCGGAATAGTGCTTGCCGGAGTCCTGCATTTTCAGTCTCTGGGATCCGGAGTAGTACGGGATGACGGAACAATAGAACGGGCACCGGCAGGCGGATCGGACCGCAGGGTCAGTGTGACGGCTCTTCCCGCGCCTGTACCTGAGTCTGTACCAGAATCTGTGCCTGAGTCTGTACCTGCACCGCAGGAAGAGGCAGAGAGGGCAAAGACAGAGAAAATGTCCGGTGCGGAGGCGGCGGAAATGGCAAAAGAATCGGGAACGACGGCAGCATCGGCCAAAGAGATGGCAGAGACGGCGGAAGTGACGGAAGCACCAGGAACGACTGCAGCATCGGCCAAAGAGATGGCAGAAACGACGGAAGTGACAAAAGAATCGGGAACGACAGCAGTATCGGCAAAAGAGACAGAAGAGCCGGAAAAAGAAGCGGAAGCAGCAGTAGAACAGGGAGGTGAGGAGACAGAGAAGAAAAAGGATTTCGGGACTTATACAGTCACGGTACATGCGCGCCGACTGACCCGTCCGGAGGCAGAAAAACAGGCCGGGAATATTCTGAAACGCTTTCCGGACTGCCTGCTGGGTGACAATGCAGATGCTGATGATATCCGGCAGCCCTTGAAAATGCCGGCAGCGGAAGAATTATTTCCCTTTGCGGCGGACTGGGAGAGCAGCCGGTACGCAGTACTGGATACTGACGGGAGTATTTTTAACAGCGAGTATGCCGACGACAGGGCAGAGAAAGCGGACCTGACTCTGATCCTCACATACGGAGACTGGAGATTTGAAAAAAAGATGTCCTTCACGGTCAGGGCGCCGGTCCGGGACGAGGAGACCAGATTCCGGGGAGAAATCGAGAATACACTGAAGGAGGCTGAAAAGAAAAGTTCTGAGGACAATATTTTTTCACTGCCCTCCGAGGCGGACGGAACCGCCCTGGTTTGGAAGGAACAGATTGAAGACGTCAGCTCCGGGATCCTAGTGATGGGAATGCTGATCTGCGCGTGCGCCTGGTACATGATGGACCGCAGAATTCATGAGCGGACGATTGAGAGGAGCCGCCAGCTGGCAATTGACTATCCTCAGCTCATCAGCAGGATTGTCCTGTACCTGGGCGCAGGAATGAGCGTGCGCAATGTTTTTTATAAATGCGCTTCGGAATACCGCGGCCAGCAGGAAGCGGAGAGTAAAAGGAAAGCGGGAAAAAAACAGAACATTCGATATCTCTATGAGGAAATCCTTCTGGTATGCAATGAACTAGACAGCGGAGTTGCTGAGGCGGAAGCCTACATGCACTTCGGGCGCAGATGCCATTCCCGCCAGTACACAAAGCTCTGCAGCCTTCTGGTCCAGAACCTCCGCAGAGGAAATGACACCCTTCTGGCTGTTTTGCAGGAGGAGGCACAGAGTTCATTTGAAGAACGGAAAAATCTTGCCAGAGAACTTGGGGAAGAGGCGGGGACAAAGCTGCTTCTGCCGATGATGATTATGCTCGGCGTGACAATGCTGATCATTATCGTACCGGCATATTTCAGTTTTTCCATGTAAAAAATGAGGCATGCGGGAAAGGAGTCCTATGTAAAAAAAAAGACACAGATGAAAGGAGCAGGCGCATACATTTCCGGTCACGCCCCTCACCGGCGTGTGAAAACAGCGCTGACGCGCGGGAAAAACCAACATTTGCGGATGCTGTCAGACATTGTTCTCCGGGAGCGTTTTGAGGGGATGGATGTAAGGGACAGCATCAGAAAGCGAGGACGGAATGAGAAAGGAAATGAGTGATTTCTGGAAAGATGAATCAGGTATGGGAACAGTGGAAGTCATACTGATCATCGTAGTCCTGATTGGACTGGTCATCATCTTTAAAAAACAGATCAATGATCTGGTCAACAAGATCTTCAAGAAAATCACAACGGACAGCAACAAGATCATCGGATGGGACGGAAGCATGATTCCCCATGTATAATCTGCTGCCTGAGCAGGTGCTTCCGTTGAGGGATGTTCCGGACAAACATTTTCCGGAAGCTGTCTGAATAAACGATCCAACCCACCGAAGGTGTGTCGGATGAGGCAGGGATGCGCTGCGGAACAGGCTGCTCTTATAACGGGTATGCAGAGTAGGGATGTTACAGCCGCGCATCCGGTGCACAAGACCCGCAGGCGGGGTTCAGGCGAGTATTGAATTTTAAAGGATGGCAATAAAGGGCCGGGAGGAAAAAGAGATGAAACTGCAAAGAAAGGCAGGAGAAAAACCATATGAGGATGGATATCTGACAATCTTCCTGGCCCTGAGCATCACTGTTCTTCTGTCGCTGATCCTGGTGCTCCTGGAGGGGGCGAGGATCAACGCGATCAGAATGAAGACAGAGACGGCGGGCAACATTGCGGTCCGTTCGGTTCTGGGGGAATTCCACCGTGAGCTTCTTAAGCAGTATGATCTGTACTTCATTGATACTTCCTATGGAAGCGGAGCGGGAAGCGTTGAGAATGTGCGGCAGCATCTTCAGGATTACATGGAAAAAAACCTGAATTCGGGAAGTGCCTCCGCTTTTGGACTCAACGGGGAACTCACGGGAACAAAGCTTTCGGAGCTCACAGTGGATTCCTCGAGGTTTGCCGCGGACGACGGAGCGAGAGCGCTCAGGGAGCAGGTCTACGCATATATGTCCGCAGATCCGGCGGGAGGCGTTCTGGCAGAAATTCTGGCAGATGCAGACACCTGGCAGGGCCTTCTGGAAGACGGCAGTATCTGGGAGGAAAAAAGAAAAGAGGCCTCAGAAGATCTCCGGGAAGGATTCCGGGAGGCAAAAGAGGAGGCCAGGGAGAACCACACCGCTGAAGAGAGAAAAGAAGCCCGGGAGGAGGGCGATGATACTGCTGAGGAGATAATTGAAAAAATGGACAGTTTCAGACAGCTTCCCCTTCTTCAGCAGGTCTTCGGCGATGTCTCCGGACTTTCTGCGGCCTCTTCAGGCGGCAGTCTGCTCTCAGAGCGGGGCATACACTACGGGGACGCCCTGGTGCCGGAAAATTCTCACCGCTACCCGAGGGCGGATGAGGCTGTTTTTGACCTGTATCTGGGAGAGAAATTCGGCTGCTATACGGCGCCGCTCGAAAAGGGAAGACTGAAATACCAGATCGAGTACATACTGTGCGGCAGGGAGACGGACAGGGAAAATCTGGAGAAGATCGCGGAGCGGCTGTTTCTGATCCGCATGGCATCAAACTGCATCTGCATTTTTTCCGATTCTGCCCGCCAGGCGGAGGTGGAGATCATCGCGGCGGTCGTCTCCCTGGTCCTGTTCAGCCCGGAACTCAAAGACCTGATCCGCAACGCCCTTCTGTTCGCCTGGGCATATTTTGAGACAATCCAGGATCTGAGGACCTTGTTTGACGGCGGAAGAGTGCCTCTCCATAAAACACCTGAGGCGTGGAAATCTTCTCTGTTCGGCATGCTGACCCCGGAGACCTCGATTCAGGGAGGGGCGGAGGGAAGTGGCCTGCTCTATGCGGAATACCTGCAGGGACTGCTGTTTTTGGAGGGCAGTTCCATCAAGAGCCTGCGGACAATGGATGTGATGGAAATGGATATACGGCAGACGGACGGAAACCAGGGCTTCTGCATGGACTGGTGTATGGACGCCTTTTCCATGAAAGCGGAGGTCACGAGCAGGTTCGGTTATGAATTTGAACTGACAAAATGCGAGGGCTATAACTGACGGACCAATGCCGGAACCCGGCAGGGCTGACGCGTCCTCAGATCCTCGGGACCAGACTTTTTGGGCTGCAGTGTCGGGAAGAGCGATGCTTTTTTGTGGAGGTTATCAAAAAGAAATGGGAAAAAGTTCACTCCGGGCAGAAGACATCAAGAGAAACCGCACTCAAAAAGGCATCGCTCTATCAGACGAAGCAGCCGCGGCGGGGCGGGGCGCGAATGTGTGGGGCGATAACAAACCACTACGTGGGTTTGTGAGAGCTCGCAAGAGCGGAGCGGCGCGTAGTTTATTCTTACATGTTTGTGAACACGAGACCATGTCCGCAAGCATGACTGTAGAGGCTGCCCTGGTTCTTCCTCTCTTTATGTTTTTCATCTTTAATGTCCTCTTCCTGTTCGATGTTGTCAGGCTGCAGAGCAGTATGACCGGAGCCCTGCAGCAGGCCGGCGACAGGATTTGCGAATATGCCTGGTACCGGGAGTACGCAGGGGGTGAAACCGGGGGCCAGGGAAATCTGCCGGAGATCCCGGGAGGCGACTTTCTGTCCATGGCTTTTGTGGCGGGAGAAGTCCGCAGCAGCCTGGGCAGCGGGTATTTGAACAGTACCTGCCTGCGGGGAGGCGCTTCGGGTATCTCCTACCTGCATTCCAACATTCTGTCCGGAAATGACATAGTCGAGATCAATGCCGATTACAGAACAAGGCCCTTCATTCCTGTTTTGAACGGGCCGGATTTTTCCATCCGCAGCACTTATTACGCACATGCGTGGACGGGATATGAGATCGGAAGCGGAACAGGAGGGCAGGAAGACGGAGATCAGGCGGAGGCTCCGGATGACCCCGTGATCGTAGCGGAAAACGGAGTCGTGTACCACAGGGATCCGGACTGTGTCTATCTGAAGCCCCATGTCCATCAGGTGGACGGCTCGGATCTGGGCAGGCTGAGAGCAAATGACGGCTCTATTTATCATCCCTGTGAATACTGTCATCCTTCTCCGAACGGGGCTGTCTATATCACGCCTGACGGCAATCGTTACCACAGTTCTCCTGACTGCTCGCGGATCTCCAGAACAACACACCAGGAGACAGCGGAAGAGGCGGAAAAGCATCTTCGTCCCTGCCCCAAATGCGGAGGGATGCACTAAAGAAAAGCGGGACCGGTCAGAGAGGAAACACGGATCAGGAAAGGGGAAGGGACGCTGCTGCCGTGCCCGGCATTATCGAAACGGCGCGTAAAACCCCGGCCGACCATAGTCGTCTGTGGGGACATCCCAGAAAATAATACATGAACCGGGAGAGGAGAATAAATGTTGACTGAATTATTTCCGGAAACTATGGAAGCAAGTGCCGGAATCCGGCTTTTACTGGCGGCGGTCTATGTGGGGATCTGCTCTGTACAGGACTTCAGAAGCAGAAAAATCAGCCTTCCGGTCACTGTCTGTGCAGGATGTGCGGCATTCCTGCTGGACATTCCGATCCTGACTGAGGGGGCAGAGAATATTCTTTTCCTGATCCCGGGCCTGCTTCCAGGAGCCTTGTTTCTGTTCCTCTCGCTGGCTGCTGAAGGCGCGGCAGGAAAAGGAGACGGATACTGTTTTCTGATACTGGGAGCCCTGTTGGGAACCCGGACTGTGTGGATTATTGCCCTTACATCTCTTCTTTTGGCTTCACTGTGCGGAATCCTGCTGATGATCTTTAGAAAAGCCGGGAGAAAGACGAGACTGCCATTTTTATTTTTTGCCGGTCTTGCCTGCGCGGGAGATCTGCTTTTGTGTATCTGTAAAGTCAAATGGTGACTTAGGAGAAAGATGATGAAAAAGAAAAAAGAAAGGACCGGAGACAGAAACTCCGATACAATCCCCGGGCAGAGGACACAGAAAGCTTTTGCGAAATATACGGAGAAAAATACAGAGTCCGGCAGTGTGAGAGGGTATGTCCGGGAAGGCGGCAGGAGCGGCAGTCGGGGCAGCGGCATTCCGTCCGGAGGTCCGGACGCCTATTTTACAGTCGAAGCCGCGCTGGTCATACCGATTGCACTGAGTATTCTGGTAATGATTATTTATATGTCATTTTATCTGTATGACAGGTGCGTGATGGCTCAGGACTGTTATGTGCTCAGCTACCGGCAGAGTATCGAAAAGGGGAATGCGGACAGAGCCGGCCAGGAAAAGATCCGGGAGCAGCTCGGAGGAAAATTGTTTATGCTGTCAGGAATGGATGCCGGATCGTCTGCAGGAGGAACGATTCGGGTGAAGACGGAAGCGGCCATGGATCCTCCCCTGTTTGGACTTCCTGTGTTCGAGGAGGAAAATCACTGGAAGATCGCTGTGGAGAGGAAAGCAAGGAAGACTGATCCGCCCAGGGACTATCGAAGGGTGAGGAGGCTTCTCTATCTTGCTTCAAAAGCCCTGCCGGGACAAGCCGCGGAATCTCCCTGATTGTGACAGCTTGCTGCACTGTCGGCTGTTTCTCCGCCGGACTAAAAGCGCGTCCCGGGTAAAGCCTTCAAAAAACCGGAGTTTAACGTCGTTCGGTGCTTCAGAAAGGGATTGGTTATGGAAGACAATATTGTGAGGACTTTTTACAGTGATTCGTCCCACAACTACATGGTGATAGAGTGTCCGCATGAGCTGCGGGAAAACTATCAGTACAAGATGCTTGCGGCGAACCAGATCAGAGGACTTCTGCCCTGCAGCAGCCGCAGTATTGATAATCAGGAATATCTGTATTATGACATCACTTCCAGGCAGAGCATGGAGGATGTCTATGACAGGAAGCCTGTCAGGGGGGCGGATATAGAGAAGCTTCTGGGAGACCTGCTCAGGGTTGAAAAAACTCTGACGGAATATCTTCTGGACGCGTCGCATATGATCCTGGATCCCGCCTGTATATATATGGATTTCAGGGGGAATGAGTGCTCATTTATCTATTATCCGGGAGAAGTCGGTGAGGCAGGCTGGGAAAATCTTTTTTCCTTTCTTGCGGACAGAGTGGACGGCAGGGACAAGAGGGCTGCAGCCCTCGTATACCGCCTGTGCATGATGGCGGAGAAGCCCGGTTTCAGGCTCAGGGAAGAGACCCTGGAGGAACTGGGAATCCGGATCGGGAAGAAAATGAAGGAAAAAGGCGGCGGAGCCCTGTTCGACCCGGTCGATATCCGCGGCAGGGACTGCTATGATCCGGATGCGTTCTCCGGGTCCGGAACGGGCAGACTAAAAGAATCCTACAATGAAAACCCCGGTGGAACGAACTCCGGCGGGGAATATTTCACAGACCGCGTCCGGGAATCGGGAAGAATGACAGATATAGAAGGAGGTTCCGGGTCCTTCCTATATGGATCTGAAAAATATAGCCCTGAAAAATATGGACCCGAAAGAAGGGGAACGGGCGGCGCGGGAAAAAGCGCGAGGTCTGCGGGAAACAGAGGATACGAAGGAAATGAAGAAGCGGGTGCTGACGGCTCTCCCTCAGACAGGACCATTCCTTTCTTCAGGGGGCTGCTTGTGCGGATCATCTTCTCTCTGCTGATGGCTGCGGCAGGCACAGGTCTTGTCTTCCTGCACCGGTTTACTGTACTCGGGGAAAGGGATAGAATACTGAGCTTCGCAGCGGGTGGATTTCTGATCGCTGCAGGGATTCTTTTCCTGACAGTCTCTCTGATCCGGAAACAGAGAGACAAAAAGGGACAAGACTATGACACGGCAGACTCCCGGGGATACCGATACGCGGACAGCAGAACGCAGACACAGGGTGCAGGTCTCGAAGAACTGCTGTATGGGAGCGGACCGGGCGCGGGGACATGGAGCGCAGGAACTTCTGATGGGTCGCGGAGCTTTTATGATTCCGGGGGACAGGGAGGTAAGTCAGGGTATTCCGGGGATGAAAGAACGAGTGCCTTCAGGGATTATGAAGACGGCAAGGTCATGCCCGCCGGGGGGACAGGTTCTTCAGGCTTTTCAGGACTGAAAGGAAGTAACGGAGGAGCGGTGGCAGGGCAGTTTGCCCGTGCCCTGCCCGGAGAGACCAGTGTTCTGGGACCGGAGACCGGCAGGCCTGTGGCTCTTTACGGGACCGGAACATGCAGGGGAGAACAGATCAGTCTGGCGGATCTTCCCTGTGTAGTGGGGAAAATGCACGACTATGTGGACCAGGTACTGGACGACAGCAGTGTGAGCCGCATGCACGCGCGCTTTTCGGTCGATCATGAAGGGAAGATGACAGTCAGGGATCTGAACAGCACCAACGGCACCTGGCTGAATGGAGAGCGTCTCATGCCCAATGAGAGCCGGGTGATGAGACAGGGAGACCATATCCGGCTGGGTACTATGGAATTTGTCTATCGGTAAGAGGACAGAAGAAAGAATGACAGATTTGTCGCTGCCCTTGTGAATACAGTCCTGCCCGTTTCCGCTGTGAATACAGAATAATTTGCTGCTGCTATAATACAGACTTGTCCATTGCCATTGTGAACACAGACCAGTCTGCCGGCGCTGTGAACTTGAACAGACCAGTCTGCCGGCGCTGTGAACATGAACAGATCAGTCTGCCGGTGCTGTGAATGTGAACAGACCAGTCTGCCGGCGCTGTGAATGTTGACGCGAAAAAGTGCCGATGATAAGATGATTCCTGATGAACAGCCACGCGCCGGTCAATGTGTTGACCGATCGCGGGTTCTAAACGTACTGCTTACTGCGGCATGAAACGACAGTGATACGAACAGGAGGTCTAAGATAAAATATGAAAGATCAGAACTGCATTTTCTGTAAAATAGCGAACGGGGAGATTCCTTCCAAAACACTGTATGAGGATGAGAAATATCGTGTAATCCTGGATCTGGGTCCTGCTACCAAAGGACATTCCCTGGTACTGCCTAAAGAACACTTTGCCAATATCTATGAGATCCCTGCGGAATGGGCGGCAGGCGCCATGGAAATCGGACAGAAGATGGCGATTCTCATGAAGGAAAGGCTTCACACTGACGGCGCCAACCTTGTTCAGAATAACGGTGAGACCGCCGGACAGACTGTTCACCACTTCCATCTGCACATTATTCCCCGCTATAAGGACGATGGGCAGCGTATTCTCTGGAAACCCGGAAAAGCCACTGACGAGGAACTGGACGCGATCGTCAGCGCGATGAAGTAAAAAGACTTGGAGAAGAACGAACGAATGATAGAAATCAGGACATACAGAGGACATATCAGAAACTGGAAAGCCCTCGTGAGCGAGCTGGGGATTGAAGGCGCGGATAATCTCTCCAGGCAGGAGAGGGAGCCCCTGATCCTTGAGAAAGCTTATGAGAAATGGGGACATGAGATGGGTCTCCATATGCACGGAATGTTCGCGTTTGCGCTCTGGGATTCAGACAGGAACGAGCTGTTCTGCCTGCGCGATCCCTTCGGGACAAAGCCTTTTTACTATTGCCGGGCGGAAGACGGAAAGTTTCTGTACGGGACAATGATCAGGGACATCCTTGCCGATCCGTCTTACCGCAAAGAACTGAACGAGGATATGCTCCAGATTTATCTCAGTCTGACATACGGAGCGGGCGAGGATACTTTTTTCAAAGGAATCAAAAAGCTGATGCCCGGACGTTTTCTGGTAGAGAAGGACGGAGAGATCACGATCACCCGCTACTTTACTCCGACTTTTGCGCCGGACGAAAGCCGCGGGCTTCAGGACTGGGCGGACGAAATCCATGAGACTCTGAAGAGTATAATGACAGAAGTGAAGGACCCGGACGAAGAGGCGGATTCCTTCCTGTCGGGCGGTGTCGATTCTTCTTATGTGCTGGCTATGTCGGACGCGAAGATGACTGATTCCGTCGGCTATGATGAGGAGAGATTTGACGAATCCGGACTGGCAAAGCAGACAGCAGACCTTCTGGGACGCGGATTCAGCCGCTGCAGGATCACTCCGGAGCAGTATTTCGGGATCGTCCCCTGGGTTATGAAAAATATGGAGCAGCCTCTTGCCGACGCTTCGGCAATCGCCTTTTCAATCGGATGCCTGGAGACTGCGAAGCACACGAAACTCTGCTATTCAGGAGAGGGATCCGATGAGTTTTTCGGCGGCTATAATATGTACCGCAACGCTCCCCGCTATGGAGACAACCTGAAAAACTTTTACGTGGGAAACACCAATATCATGAAGGAGGACGAGAAAGAGAGGGTCCTTCTCAGATATGATCCCGCGAATCTGCCGATCAACCTGGTCAAAGATATCTACGAGGAGACAGAGGGACTGGATCCCCTGTCCAAAATGTCAGATGTGGATATTCAGATCTGGCTGGAGGGAGATATATACCTGAATGTCGATAAGATGAGTACTGCTGCGGGGCTGGAGATCCGGATGCCCCTGACGGACCGCAGAATCTTTGACATAGCGTCCCGCATGCCCTCCCGTTTCAAAGTGAACGAGGAGCAGAACAAAGTGGCTTTCCGGACGGCTGCGGCCAAGGTCCTCCCCGAAGAAATCGCGTTTAGAAAAAAACTTGGATTTATCGTTCCGATCCGGATTTGGATGGCGGACGAGAGATATAACAAAGATGTCAGAGAAAAACTCGCAGGCGCAAGCTGCGCGAAGTTCTTCCATGTGGAAGAGGTGCAGGCGATTTTCGATGAGTATATCGGCGGAAATTCGGACCTCTGGAGAAAAGTCTGGACGATTTACACCTTCCTGGTGTGGTATGACGAATACTTTGGGGAAGTACAGTAAACAGTTTAAACATCTGTGACCGTGTGCCGGGACAGCGTCCGCCGGATCACAAAAAAGCCTGTGATTCCTGGTCAGAGCAATGAACTGAAGGCTGAAGGCAATTTCCCGACCGGCCCGTGTCTGCCGCAAGGCGGAAAATACTATACACGGGACGTGTCATAAAGAAAACCGGGGCGATGCCGCCAATGGCGTCGCCCCGGTTCGTATAGAAGGCAGATTCAACACATAGACTCAGCACCAGAGGAAGTTCATGAAGCGGGGAATCTGCTTTTCCCAGCTCGCTTCATTGTGCCCGCCGCCAATCTGACAGCAGAGATCGGTCATTATGCCGTGCTGCTCCTGCAGATCGGCCTGGATGGTCAGATTATGCTGTGCGGTCAGGCTCTTCATGGGATCATCGGGATCCCGGCGGAAGGCCTCCTCTGTTCCCCAGGAGAGATAGACCCGGGTGTCCGGCGACAGAGAACTCTTTTTAATATCGCGGCGCAGGGGTGCCATACAGGGAGAGATTGAGCTGGACACACATGCGGCTTTGGAAAACCATTCGTTGTAACAGACGGCGGCATAGAGAGACATCAGTCCTCCCATACTGGAACCGCCGATACCTGTGGCTTCTCTGTGCGGCCAGGTGCGGTATTCACGGTCGATCAAAGGCTTGAGTTCGGACACGATCCACTGCATAGTGTCCTTCCCGGTCCCCTTTAGGATTCCGCCCCAGAACTTTCCGCGGAAGGTATAGGGACAATATTCCTGAAGCCTCTGATTTCCCTCGTGTGAACACTCGAGGCCGACGATGATGATCTCTTTTCCCCAGCTTTCCAGAAACTCTTTCAGCCCCCAGCTTTTGCCGAAGGTCGCGTCGGCGTTGTCAAAGAGATTATGCCCGTCAAAAAAGTACATGACAGGATAGGATTCGGTTCCATCCTGATAAGAATCCGGAAGATAAATGTGGAGACGTCTTGTACTGTCTGCAGGAGTAAAGAGGACGTCGCGCTTGATGATCATAAATGTAATTCCTTTCCAGAGAGGGTCTAATGAGTAAAAACAAACAGAACGGCAGGAAAGACGCCGGAGCTAATTCTTTTGAAAAAATCTATGAGGTCGTCCGCCAGATTCCGCCCGGAAAGGTTGCGACTTACGGCCAGATCGCGGCGCTTGCCGGCAACCGCCGCTGGTCCAGAGTAGTCGGATTTGCACTTCACGTGAATCCGGATCCGGACAATATCCCCTGTTTCAGGGTGGTGAACAGGCTCGGAGAAGTCTCTTCGGCATTCGCGTTCGGGGGCGGAAACCGTCAGATCGAGCTTCTCGAAGCAGAGGGGATTCCCTGCTCCGACGGAAAGGTGGATCTGAGCAAATATCAGTGGGAGAGAGTGACCACTGACTACCTGGCGAAAATGTGACAGGCGAGGAAGGCAATCTGATCAATCAGATGAGCCGGATACCTTTATGAGACAGATGTCGTTATGAGACAGATGCCGTGTGAGACAGGTGCCAGTGCGGGTCAGAGTCTGTGAGACAGGTGTATCGTCATTGTGAGTCGGAAGACCTGTTTCCGCAGATGTCAGTGCAGGGCCGGATTCTCATAGGTATCAAAGAAGGGCAGGTCCATGTCCTCGTCGTTGTCAATATAGTAATTGTCGTAGGAGTTGACGCCGCTGGCTCCGAATCGAAGGATCGAAGCTCCACCGCTCAGCCATCCGACGTTGCGGTAGCGGTTTCCATAGACAGTGACATCGCGGACGTGGCCGCTGCCGCCGGGAGTGCCCAGACCTACAGCCGCCTCCGCGCAGTTTACGAGCAGGTTGTTGGCGACCAGGATTGTGTGGGTGCTCCCCGATTCCTCAGCGCCGACCTCGATTCCTCCGTCGCAGTCCCTGACTGTATTACAGATGAAATCCACGTCCTGTGTACCGTCGGCATAGATGGCGAAGCCCGTGTCATAGCCGCAGTGACAGTCTGTGACGATGTTTCCAAAGACGAGTCCGTGAACGGGATGGTCGACAGAAGAAGGCGCGTTTCCGTAGTTGCCCGCGAAGCAGATCGCGATATTGCCGGTGTTGGTCAGCTGATTGGCAACGATGTTGACAGAGGACACATTGGCAGCGACCGAGATCGCCTCGGACCAGCCCGTCTTGCAGTCGTAGATGTTGTTGCGGAAGAGAAGGACGTTTGAGATCGTGGAGCCTCCGCGTCCCATCAGAAGGATTGCGTTGCAGCAGTGGTCCTCACTCTTGGGGCTGGGTGTCGTGATGTTATGGATCGTGAGATCGCTCACGACGACGTGGTGGGTCCCCGGTTCCAGAAGAATGGCGCTCGCGTCTCTGCCGTGAGCGTCCTTCACTTCAAAACCCGTGAGCTGCACATATCCGCATCCATACAGCCAGAACATGGAGGGACCGTCCTGGTCCTGATCGTGCCCGTTGAGCCCCGATCCGTCAAAGACCACCTCTTCGCCGGGCGCGGCAGCGATCGTGATATAGGCGTCCTCCCTGCCCTGTACACCGCTGTAGAGACGAATCTTGCGGCTGTATACACCGCCCCGCAGATAGAGAGTGTCGCCGGGGCCCAGCATATTGATGATGCCCTGTACATCATCAGACGGACCGGCATAATAGACCTCCCCCTGTCCGGAAGGCGCTGTGATTCCTGTCTCTATAATCTGGCGTGAGTGCGCCTGGAAAGCCTCGTCCCCGCGCAGATAATATTCATGTTTCCACGGAGCGGAGGCTTCGGCCCGGGTGGAAAGGGGGCCGGAAATACTGATAGGAAATCCCTTGCTTTCGGCTAAAGAACCTGCGGAGAAAAGCAATTCCACAGGGGCGAACATAATCGCCAGTACGAGAATAAGAGGTACGGTATAACGGAAAAATCTGTGAAGACGCAGCGGAGAGAGCGCTGGTCGGCGGTCTGTCTGTGGTGTTCTGCAGTTATGCATAGGCCTCCTTTTTGATCCGGCGGCGTTGCCCCGAAAACATCTTTGATGGTTCTTTCAAATAAAATCTTCCAAATGATTTTTTTCAGACAAATTCTTTCGGATAAATTCATCCAGACAAATTCATCCAGACAAATTCTTCCAGACAAATTCTTCCGGATAAATTTATCCAGATGAATTTTTTAGATGAATTTTCCAAATAAATCCTTCCGGATGAACCTGTATTGCCCAGGTCCAGCGGCTTGCATCCGTGAAATCTGTGTACGAAACAGGATTAGCCCTGTTTAGCCTGGATTGGCAGAGTTCGAGTTCGCGGATGTTTTCATCCCTGTTTTCATTATATATAGTGTAGCAGAAATTAGGCAAGCTATGTAGTTTACCGTCTCATAAAAAAAAGGTACAATGTAAATAATCAGAAAAACCGGGGTCAACTCCGGTAAAAAATAGAAAATTACGGGACCTGCCGCACATGGGCAGGGCTCCGGGACGGAATGAAATACTGAACAAAAGGACATCCTTACGCTTTTTGCGCACAAGCTTTGCGGTATTTCGACATGGAGGTTTATATGACAAAAACAAAAAAGATTGCGGCAGCAGCTGCAGTGATTGCGGCACTGATCATTGCTGTCTTCGTTTTTTCAATCTGGAGTTCGAGTCAGGCGGCTCACAGTGCTGTCGACGCGTACAATACCGCTGCGGAACAGTACAATGCGAAAATCGACACTTACAACACCGCCGTGAATGGAATTGCATCTGAGAACGAAGAGCTGCAGAAGGCAATGGACAGAGCAGAGGCCGATATCAAAAATGATGCCGAGGCCTATGAGCCGGATACGAAGGAGGACCTTCAGGACGAGCTGGAAAAAGCAAAGAAGCTCCCTGTCCAGGTGCCGGCCCTGATCGATCCTTTTGACACGATGACTGTCTCCGGAGGTTTCAGCAAAAAAGAATTCGAGCGCCAGAAGCAGGAGGCTGAAGCCTCGCTTGCGGCAGTGAAAGAGGCGGAGAAGAAGATTCCGGAAACTCCCGCGGTACCGGATTTTTCTGATGCCAAAAAGACTCTTCAGGATAAATGTGAAGAATATGAAAAGAGTGTCCAAAAGCTGAAAAATGTCACTGCCCCTTCGGAATCTTTTGTGACAGAACGCCTGAGCAAAGTTGACACAGTAGTGCAGACAGGCGCAGTGACGAAAGAAAACGATCCCAACGGACTTCTGGGGAAAAAGGGAGGATACACAGCCTGCATTTATTTCCTGGATAAGCGCGTTGACAGAGAATTACTCCCTGCCGAAGCTTTTCGCGAGACCGATGATCCGGATGAAGAGGAGAAAGCAGAGGCCGGAGCGACAGATTCCGAAACCGCGGAGGAGTCCAAAACCGGAGAAACCGGTGCAGAAACCGTGGAGGAGTCCAAAACCGGAGAGACTGGCGCCGAAGCCGCGGAGGAATCCAAGACAGGAGAGACTGGTGCCGAAGCAGCAGAGGAATCCAAAACCGGAGAAACGGGTGCCGAAACCGCGGAGGAGTCCAAAACCGGAGAAACCGGGTCCGAAACCGCGGAAGAGTCCATGACCGGAAGCACAGATTCTGAAGCTGCGGAAGAGTCTATAACCGGAAGCACAAAGTCTGAAACCGCGAAAGAAGCAGGAACGGGAGAAACTGCTGAGAAGGCCGCAGAGGAAGAAGCCCCCAAAGAAAAAATTGATGTCGTGATGATCGGCACTGCGGGCGGCGGCGCAGTAGAGGTTTTTGCTTCCAAAAAGGATGCGAAAAAGAGAATTGAATATCTGGAATTTTTTGACGGCAGCGTGATGGCGGCGGGCTCGTACGATTTGGAGGGAACCTGTGTGATCCGCACGTCAAAACACCTCAGTGAAGAGGACCAAAAGAAACTTACGAAAGCGGTCCGGGAGGCACTGCTGGAAGTCGATTGAGATGGATTGAGAGTTCAGAGGGGAAGAGCGGGTGTCTGCACCCGATTTAAACCACTTAAGCCGTGTAAGGGTTACTATTCACGCCCTATCGAGGGCGTGAATAGTAACTTGCGTTCGCCCATGCTGAATTCGCTTCGCGAATGGGGCGAACGCCG
>JBGUNJ010000012.1:0-14662 GCA_045117315.1 Lachnospiraceae bacterium
CAGGGACCACCGTCATGGAGAAGGTCAGGGAATACATAGACTCCCAGCAGACGGAGGAACACAGGCGCAAATACGAAAAGACCGGAAAGTACAGTAAGAAAAGACACCGCTGACGCGGCTATGAGGCCCTTGTATCCCGCGGACGACTATGGTCGGCCGGGGTTTTACGCGCCGTTTCGATAATCTTCTGCCTGGCCGCCTGCGGCGGAAGCGGACCGGCTTCCAACAGAAGGTCTGTATGTCTTTTTTCGCGTCTTTTTTTCATGTCTTTTTTCATGAGAATTTTTCTCACAGCACCTTGCGCTTCAGGGCTGTTTACTATTCCCTTGTCCCGTCACTCCAGGTTGATTCTCCTGTCCAACAGATACCAGGTGGCCGCGCTGTAGATCACGATCATTACAATCGCTGATCCGATGATCATCGCCTGCACCTGCCAGGATGCCAGCTCGGTCTGCTCAAGCTGCGAGGCGAGAAATACCGTCCCGCCTGTGTAATATCCAATCTTCATGAGAAGTCCGCCGACAATGTTTTTCACAACGTTGATTCCGAAATAGGCAAGGACGCTTCCCAGAATCCTGTGTTCTGTCCACTGGTGCCCGATCGCCAGCGCAGTGTAGATCTGCATAAGAGTCACCGCGAACTCCAGAATCAGGATGATCAGCCAGATCAAAGCTGTTCCGATTGCATCCTCCATGTGCATCAATCTGAAATTCAGCATTACCCTTTTAAACATTCTGGTCAGTTCAGAAAACGGTATAGCCGTCAGACACACAGCAAACATTGTGCAGGCACCTGCAAGGCCGCCCAGGATCGCCCAGATCAGGGAGCCAAGCGCTTTTGCCAGAATCAGCTGATGCGTTCCCACCGGCAGCGAAAACATCAGATAACCTTCATTGCCCAGGAGGTTCCGGTAAAAGCGCTGTACGCACAGCACTCCTGTCATGACCATGGTGGCAAGAATCAGAGTCGTGAAGATCATGATGATCACAGCTCCCAGAAGACTTGAAAAAACATCCTGATCCTGCAGTCTGATGCCCAGTCCCATGATCAGGGCCATGCCTATGGTCGCCGCATACAGCGGCAGGATAATCCGCCCGAAGGCTTTCATCTCATATCCGATCAATTTCGTCAGCATCTGTATACCTCCCGGAAATAATTGTCCACACTCATGCCTGTGCGCTCACGCAGGGTATCGACGTTCTCATGAAGCTCAATGTGACCCTGTTTGAGGAAAACGACTTCGTCCAGCACCGGCTCCACATCCGCGATCAGGTGCGTCGAGATCAGGACAAGCGCTCTCTCCGAATAGTTGCCGATAATCGTGCGGAGAATAAAGTCCCGCGCTGCCGGATCAACACCCGCGATCGGTTCGTCGAGCAGATAGATACCCGCATTGCGGCTCATGGTCATGATGAGCTGCACCTTCTCCCTGTTGCCCTTGGAGAGCTTTTTGAAAGCCATGCGGGGATCGATCCCCAGGGCCTGCAGCATCTGCACCGCCCGCTGCACATCAAAATCCTGGTAAAAATCCTGATAAAAATCCAGAAGCGATTCCACATTCATCCACGAGGGCAGATAATCCCTGTCCGGCAGATAAGAAACAAAGCTCTTGGTCCGGGCCCCCGGTGCCATTCCCCCAACCAGGATCTGTCCTTCCGTGGGGGTCAGCAGATGCTGGGCAAGCTTGATCAGCGTTGTCTTGCCGCTTCCGTTCGGGCCGACCAGACCAACGATCCTGCCGGGTTCCAGAGACAGATTGATATGGTCAAGTGCCGTGATTCCCCCGTACCTTTTTGTCAATTGCATGCATTCCAGAACTGCCATGCCTGTTATCCTCCAATTCATTCCTGTATTACACTCTGCAAAAAAGCAGGCTTATAGTCACATCTGACGAAAAAAAGCAGACTTATAGTCACTCCTGACGAAAAAAGCAGACTTACGGTCACACCCTGTAAAAAATCAGGTTTAATCTCACCTCCTGCAAAAGCAGGCCTATAGTCACATCTGCGAAAAAAGCAGACCTGTGGTCACTGCTGCTCCTGCCTGAGCGCCGCCCATGCCTCAACTGCGTCGCAAATCTCCTCCGTGCTCATTCCGAGGCGTATGAGCCGTGTACACATCTCTTCAATGACATCCCTGCTCAGGTTTTTTCTCAGATTCCTGAGCACTTGCTCATCTTCCGTGACAAACCTTCCGCTGGTCCGCTGTGTATAAACCAGTCCGTCCCGCTCCAGTTCTGAGAATGCACGCTGCATGGTATTGGGATTGACTCCCGCCTCCAGCGCCAGCTCCCGCACCGGAGGCAGCTTGCCTCCCGGCGGATAAGCCCCGCTGGCAATCTCAGTGCGCAAAACCCCCAGAATCTGCAGGTAAATCGGGATTCCATTCTCAAATGTCCACTTCATCTGCTCCTCCGACTCATGACCGAATGCTCTCCGGTCTTTCTTCCTTGTCTGCCTTTATTGTATTATTGTACTATTCGCTTAATACAATAGGATAATATCACTCTCCCCTCTTTGTGTCAATGACTTAATACAATCAATGACTTAATACATTCAAGACTCGCTTGCGAGTCTTGACCGCCGCTTCGCTCGTCCCGCGTTGGCTCCCTGAAGGGCGGATTATATTGTTAAAACAAGGTGGAGATTTCCTGCCCTGCAATGTATAATGAAATTCACGTGTGCGGGCTTCAGTCTTAGTCTGAATACTCTGCAGTCAGGTCCCGCAAACCAGAATAAAAAAGAACATTAACCAAAGGCATGTAAGGTCAGCGTTAACCGCGGGCATTTAAAAAGAGCGATGCAAGAGCGCGGGACGCGCGAAGCAACGCGTGGTTTAATCAGACATGTTTGTGAACAGGAGGTCATAGCCACAGGTATGAAAGAACTATTGGAACTGTATCTTGCATTTCTTAAAATCGGCGCTGTCAATTTCGGAGGCGGCTATGCCATGCTTCCCCTTCTGGAGCGGGATCTGGTCCAGGACCGGGGGTGGACCACCACACAGGATCTGACCGACTATTTTGCCATAGGACAATGTACCCCCGGCCTGATTGCCCTGAATGTCTCGACCTTTATCGGCAACCGCAGGAAGGGAATCCCGGGAGCTATCGCCGCGACTGTCGGTTTCGTCACAGTCCCCATCGTGATCATCCTGATCATAGCCACATTCCTGCAGGGATTTGCCGATTATCCCGTTGTTCAGAACGCCTTCGCCGGCATCCGCGTCTGTGTGTGCGTCCTGATCGTTCAGGCGGTCCTCCGCCTGTGGAATAAGTCCGTCGTCGACAAGACCACCCTTATCCTCTACCTGGGTGTCTTCCTGATGACAGCCTTTTCGGGCGTTCTCCCCCTGGCGATTCCCGCAGCTGTTCTGGTCATCATCTCCGGCATGCTGGGCGTGATCATCGGAGGTTTCAGGGATAAAAACAAAGATAAGGAAAAAAGTTCCAAATAAATACAATGAGAAAGATAATACAGTGTGAAAGCCATTCAGAATCACTCTGCCGGAAAGCAGTTCGATATTGTCCTGTCGGGCAGCAATTCTGAATCATCCGGCTTTTTCTGAAGTGCTTTTCAGGATATTCAGAAGTGCTTTTTAAGAATTTTTCTGAAGCGCCTTTTCAGAATTTTTCTGAATGTTACACAATTAAGATATATGGAGAAAAGAAATGATCTATCTGCAGCTGTTCTGGGAGTTTTTTAAAACCGGCCTCTTTTCCATCGGAGGCGGCCTGGCGACACTTCCCTTCCTCTATGAGATGTCAAATAAAACCCACTGGTTCTCTCACGCGGACATCGCGGACATGATCGCGATCTCCGAGTCCACACCTGGGGCAATCGGAATCAACATGTCTACCTTTGCCGGCTTCAAAACCGGCGGATATCCGGGCGGTGTCATCGCGACCCTGGCCCTGGCAACACCCTCTCTGATCATTATTCTGATCATCTCCAGTTTCCTGAAAAAATTCCAGGAAAGCCATCACGTACAGAACGCCCTGTATGGACTGCGCCCTGCCTCAATCGCCATGATCACCGCGGCCGGCCTGAACGTAGCCAAAGTGGCGCTCGTCAACATCGATGCTTTTCTTGCTTCCCGCAATATTACAGACCTCTTTTTGTGGAAAGCGATCCTATTGGGGATTGTCATTTTCGCAGGGCAGAAAATATTCCCTAAGGTCCATCCCATCGCCTTTATAGTTTTTTCGGCTGTAATCGGAATCGTCTTCCGCTTTGCCGGTGCCTGATAATCTCCGTGCAGACAGGCATGAACAGTTTCCGCGCCGGAATCATGAATTGACGGATATGTGATGTACCCGCGGACGACTTCGTCGTCCGTGGTTTTATGCGCCGTTTCGATAATAAGACAGGCTGTCTGAACTGTGTCCACTCCCCGCGGGCGGCGCTGTTCAGCAGCCTGTCTTTTTCTGTCTTTTTTCTGTCTTTTTTCTGTCTTGTTCTGTCAAAACGGCTCAAAGTGCATGTCTCTGCAGCCTTGTGCGCTGCAGGTAGAAGTACGAGAGAATGACCGCTGCGGCGGTGGCAGCTATGCTGACCGGGTAGACCATCATGAGAGTAGGGAAAGTCGGGGAAGCACGGAAGACCGTGTAGACCCAGGTGATGCGGATCCCGCAGATTCCGAACAGGGACATGAGAGCGGGCCAGGTTGAGTAACCGTATCCGCGCATGGCGCCGGAAATCACTTCCACAAAAACAGAAAAGAGATGGGCTCCAAGGATATAGCGCATGCGGATCATCCCAAACTTTACCACTGCCGGGTCCGTATTGAAAATACCCAGGATCTGCGTGCCGAAAGACAGGATCAGGGCTGCCGCGGCAGCAACCACAATGAAGTCCTGGATCAGACATAGCCGCAGGGTTTTCCTGCACCGCCCGGGCTTTCCCGCTCCGTAGTTCTGGCCGACAAAGGTCGTACAGGCCTGACCGAATGAATTGAGAAGGAAGTAGGAAAAAATCTCAATGTTGAAGGCGGCGGAGGAGCCCGCCACGACATCCGCTCCCAGAGAGTTGATCGCGGACTGCACGCATATATTGGCCAGTGAAAAGACCATGCTCTGCAGACCGGCGGGGACGCCGATCTGCAGCATGTGTATCAGCACATCCGGATGGATCCTCAATTCCCTGAAATCCACGTGTACCGCGCTCTCGGTCCTGCACAGAAAATAAAAGAGCAGGGACGAACTGACCAGGTTTGCGATCACTGTCGCCAGCGCGACGCCGTTGACCGTCATTCCGAGCACAACCACAAAGAAGACATTCAGGATGACGTTGACAATTCCGGAGATCGTCAGACATATCAGCGGGGTCCTGGTGTCCCCCTGACTGCGAAAAATGGCCGACTCAAAGTTGTAGAGAAGGATCACAGGCATGCCGACCAGATAGACCCTCATATAGAGCACCGCCATATCATATATTTCGGCGGGGACTCCCATCAGGCGGAGCAGGGGCACTGTGAGCAGTTCTCCCAAAAGGCCCATGACAATGCCTCCGGCCACCGCCAGGACAATAGCCGTGTGGACCGATTTCCGGATATTTTCTCTATTACCCTCCCCGGTGAAACGGGCGATCACCACATTGGTGCCCATCGAGATCCCGATGAAGAGATTGATCATCAGACCGACGATGGGCGCATTGCTGCCCACCGCTGCCATCGCGTGCTTGCCGGCGAAGCGGCCGACCACAGCGATGTCCGCGGCATTAAAAAACTGCTGCAAAATCCCTGTCGCAGCCAGCGGAAGCGCAAACATGACGATTTTGTCACCCAGGGATCCGCTGATCAGATCCATTTCTCCTCTCTTTGCCATTTTACCTTCTCTTTTTGCCCTTCTCTTTGACCTTCTGCCTGACCTTCTTTCCGGTCTTTTGTTTTTGCTTTACTTTCTTTGACCTTCTTTTTGCCCTTCTCTCCGGGGCTTATCTTTGACTTTCTCTTTTTCCCTGTTTGCCTTCGGATGCAGACGGCACCAGACACTATGCGCGTACTATGCAGGGTTCATATCCGGTTTACTTGCTTTACTTACAGACATCCACCCAGCCGATGGCTCCCGACACCTCTTCCAGTTCCGCCACGGTCAGCTTCACGGCGCTGTGATCATCGCCCGCCGCCGGGTACACAATCTCATATTTCCGCAGGCTCTCATCCATATAAACCGGGACTCCCTCATTGATGCCGAAGGGGCAGACGCCACCGGGAGCGTGTCCCACAAGTTCCTCCACCCGGTCACCGGGAATCATCTTTGCCTTGATATGGAAAGTATCTTTATATTTGCGGTTGTCCACCCGGGCCGTTCCCTCCGCAATGACCAGCACCGGTCCCTCCCTGGTAATAAATGAGAGTGTCTTGGCAATCTCGCCCGGCGTCACTCCGATGGCCTGCGCCGCAAGCTCCACCGTCGCGCTGGATGCCTCCGGCACGATCACTCTGTCTTCCATTCCTTTTTTTCGCAGATAATTTACAGCCTTTTCAAACGACACGACTCTGTTCCTCCTGTTATTATTTCGTGTAATTATTTCGTGTGATTTTTTCGTGTTATTTTTTCGTGTGATTCATTCCCTGTTATTATTTCGTGTGATTATTTTCGTGTGATTATTTCCCTGTTATTTTTCGTGATATTTTTCGCGTAAATACAAACTGAAATCAATTCATCACAAGCCGGACTGTTATCTGAAAGCCCTGATAAAGCCCAGATAAAGCTCAGTTAAAGACCTGTTAAGCACCCTCAAGGGAAATACTAAAAAATAACAGATATTCATGGAAAACTATTCATTCCGTTTTGTTTAAAAAAGTTATATTATATTAATTACATCCGGTTTAATATACCAAACCGGGGGCACTTTACCCTGCCATAATATAATACCACTGAAATCACAGGAGGGAAGCATATGAAAAAATGTATGAAACAATTATTATGCATGGCCATGGCCCTGTGCATCATCACATGCCTTGCGCCCCGGCGCGCGGATGCCTACACGAAAAGGTATACATCCAATATCACTACACTGAAGCAGAACACCTATGTCACTGCCAAAGGATATGTGACCAATTATAACTCTTCATCCGATACAAGTACCACTACCACTTATTATTACAAAATCACAGTTCCGTCGGGCGGATATGTGACATTCAATACCAACAGCAAATCCAAGGGTTTCTATCTGTTCAAAACCCTGAACAAAAGCAAGGCGTATTACGATAACAAAAATGTGGGTTATCTGTACAACTATACCAGCTTTTACCGCGTGCTTCCCGCCGGAACCTACTACATCTATGGCGAGAAGGGTTTAAAGTTCAAATGGGCTTTCCACAAGGCCGCGACCACAACCAACTACTGCAGATCCAGGGCAGCCGGACTGAGCACAGGCAAAAAAACCACGGTTGTATTCACCCGCGGATATGAATCCGGCAAGTGGTACAGAGCGGCTCTGGCTTCCAAGAAGACACTGACCGTTTATGTCAACGATCTGACCAGGAAGTCCAACCTGATCGTCGATGTCTTTAACGCAGCCGGCGTCAAAATCAGCACTTCCAGAGTCAATGATACAACTATCCGCACAAAAACACTCGCCAGGGGAACCTATTATATCCGCCTGCGTCCCAGTGATTACTACAGTGCTAATGACTACTATGTCGGCAGAATGGGCACGATCATGTGGAGATGATGTTCCTGCGGACGACCTCGCAGACCGTTTTTTTCGCGCCGTCCCGGCAGTATTTATTCACAGAAATGATTTTAGAGCAATGGTTCAGTAAAACATCTTTCAGAGCAATGGTTCACTGAAATAACTCTCAGAGCAGTGGTTCAATGGAATAACTTTCAGATCGTTGATCCACAAAAAAACATTCAGACCAATGATCAACTGAAAAAAGACCTTCCGGCCAGGGAAAAATCGTCTTAAGCCGGAGGGTCTTTTTTTACCATACATACAGCCACTGCCTCATGTTCACAAACGTTTGTGGTAATAGCTGTGCGCTGCTTTGAGAGTGCCGTTTTTCATCCGATTCTGCCGGTCCGGATGCAGTCCGCAAGTTCCTTCGCGTAATAAGTGAGCAGGACAGATGCTCCGGCGCGGAAAACAGATGCCGCTGCCTCACACATGACTCTCTCCTCGTCGATCCAGCCCTTTGCCGCAGCGGCTTTGATCATCGCGTATTCCCCGCTGACGCTGTAGGCTGCCACAGGTACCTCCACGCGCTCTCTGACGTCCCGGACGATGTCCAGGTAGGACATGGCAGGCTTTACCATGATAATATCCGCGCCTTCTTCCACATCCAGAAGTGCCTCGCGAACCGCTTCGTGACGGTTGTGGAAATCCATCTGATAGCTCTTGCGGTCACCAAAAGCAGGGGCGGAGCCGGCCGCCTCGCGGAAGGGTCCGTAGAAAGCAGAGGCATATTTGACCGCGTAGGACATGATCGGGACTGCAGTATGTCCGGCGGCGTCCAGAGTCTGCCGGATCGCGCGGACCCGGCCGTCCATCATATCCGAAGGCGCCACCATATGGGCTCCGGCTTCCACATGGGAGAGGGCAGTCATAGACAGCAGGTCCAGGGTTCTGTCATTGTCGACATCATAGCCGCACAGAACGCCGCAGTGCCCATGGGATGTGTATTCACACATGCAGACGTCCGTGATCAGGAACATGCATGGAAAATCCCGCCTGGCGGCACGTAAAGCCCGCTGAACGACTCCTTCGGCGCTGTATGCCTGCGAGCCGATTTCATCCTTGACCGCGGGAATGCCGAAAAACATGACATTATTCACTCCCGCGCACTCGAGTCTCTCGAGTTCTTCTCCCATCCGGTCCACCGTATAGCGGTATTGTCCGGGGAGCGCAGAGATCTCCTCCACCTTGTCTTCCCCATCCATGACAAACATGGGGTAGATCAGGGAGGCGGTATCCATTCTGGTCTCGCGCACCATGCGCCGCAGATTGTCACTCCCCCGCAGCCTCCTCGGCCTGATTGTCAGATCCATTTTTTCCTCCTGTCTTAATTCATCCACAGTGTTTGGTAAATCCGGTTTCAGCCTGCTTTTCTCAGCCTTGAGACCTTGCCGGTTTTCCATCTTCTGTCAGTCATTCGTCTCTTGCCGGTTTTCCATCTTCTGCCAGTCATTCGTCTCCTGCCGGGTCTTCCGCGGCACACGCCACGACGGCATCGACCAGGGCGTCAAGTGTGGCCTTCTCCGCCATTCTGGTATCCATGCCCAGCCCGTCTGCTGCCGCCCGGGTCTGGCGTCCTATGCAGACTGCCTTCAGCCCGGACAGATCCATGCCCTCCGTCTGCGCCCTGAACCCGCGCACCGTTGAGGCACTGGTGAAAACGGCATAGTCAATCCTTCCCTCTCTGAGCAGCCCTTTGACATCCACGATCCCGGAGGATCTGTACTCCGTGTTATATGTCGGAACGTCAAGTATCTCAACATTGCCGATCTTCTTCAGTTCTTCAATCAGCTCCGGATTTCCGATCGCAGCTCTGGGAATCAGGATGCGCACAGGTTCAGTTTTCCCCTCCGGTCCGCAGTTCTTCCCGACGGAAACCGCGTGAATCTCCTCCCGGATAATCTCCTTGCGGGCGCCTTCCTCCGGGACATCTTTCTCACAGAAATTTTTCTCCCGGATAATCTTTGCGGCAAGTTCCCTGCCCAGGGTCTCTCCGTCAAAAACAGAAGGGACAAAATCCGGTTTGATTCCATACTGTTTCAGTTTACGGCTGCTTCCGGCTCCTATGGAGGCAATCCTGGTGCCCCACAAATCACGGATGTCGTGGTCCCGCAAAAATCTGTCCATAAATACGCCCACACCCGTCGGGGATGTAAAGACAAGCCAGTCCGGGGAATGCCGGGAGTCCTGAGCAGGTTCTGCCGGCTGAGCACAGCAGCCTGTCACTGCCGCTGCTTCCGCCGCTTCTTCCGCCACTGCTTCTGCATTTTGACAGATGCTGTTTGTCCCGGCAGGCTGAACCCGGCAGGTTGTACCGGAAAAACGGTCCATGCACTCCTCCAGTGCCGGATTGGGTTCGATCGGGACAGTGTCGATCGCGGGCACTTCCACAACCTCGGCGCCGAGTCTGCGCAGGCGGGCCGCCATCTCCGATATCAGCTCTTTCGGCCGGGTGAGGAGAATTTTTTTGCCCCCGAGAGGGCGTTTTTCCGCCCAGGCAAAGGATTCCGCCAATTTGCAGACCTGACCGACAACAATGATCGCAGGCGCCTGGATTCCGGCCAGCTTTGACTCTGTCTCCAGGGTTTCTACCGTCGCAATCACTCTCCTCTGCTCAGCCGTCGTCCCCTTTTCCAGAACAGCGGCAGGTGTCCCGGGATCCAGCCCGGCGTCCATAAGTCCCTTCATAATGACCGGCAGATTTGACAGTCCCATCAAAAAGATCAGGGTGCCTTGTGTACGCGCAAGCGCCTCGAAATCGATGTCGAGACAGCTGAGGCTGCTGCCTCCGCCCTGCCCGCGGTCGCCCCTGCGGTGTCCGGTAATCACGTGTACAGATGACGTGTAATCGCGGTGGGTGACCGGAATCCCGTTATAGGCGGGCACAGCGAAAGCGCTGGTGACGCCCGGAACTATCTCGTAAGGAATATGGTTCTCCACCAGGAGTTCGAGTTCCTCCCCGCCGCGGCCGAAGAGGAAAGGGTCGCCGCCCTTGAGACGAACCACATTCCTCCCCGCCTGTGCCTGTTCCAGAAGGATCTGATTGATTCCCTCCTGGGGCATGCGGTGGTTTGACGCCCTCTTGCCGACATCTATTTTGACCGCTTGTTCCGGGATCAGGGCCAGCAGTTCCACGCCGATCAGCGCGTCATAAACCACAACATCCGCTCTCTGCAGGACTTCCAGTCCCTTCAGTGTAAAAAGGCCGCTGTCTCCGGGACCTGCCCCGACAAGCCATACTTTTCCGCTCATATTCACCTCCGCAGGACATGATTAAAACATTTCTGCGCTTGTATCCTCTCGCTTCCGCCGGAATCATTTCTGCGCTTTTCATCCTCCGGCTTCCGCCAGGATGGCAGCCGCGAGCTCTTTTCCCGCTGCCCTGCCCTCTTCGGCGGAACCTGCCCTCACAGTTATTTTTTTGCGATAGGATCTGCAGGTCAGTTCATCATAGTAAAAGCCCCACAGAGTCATCATCTCCCTGTCAGGACCGCTGTAAAGGCCTCTGTCAGGATCGCTGTAAGGACCTCTGTCAGGGCTGCTTTCAGCGTCCCGGCCTGAACCGGAGCCGCAATGAGCGCCGGCATTCTCAACGGATCCATTTTCATTCCCGAAGCCGGCATTCTCAACGGATCCGTTTTCATTCCCTGAGCAGGCATTCGCACCAAATCCATTCTCATTCCCTGAGCAGGCATCCATACCGGTATCGTCTGCGTCCGCAAAAGCTGCGTGTGCCGCGATCGGAGAGGTGCAGCCGCCCCCGAGAGCCCCGACAAAAGCTCTCTCAGCCGCTGCCGCAATGCCCGACCGCTCGTTGAGGAAGCCGTCCAGGCAGGAATAATCCACGCCCCTTCTGCCCTGCAGGGCCAGGATACCCTGGCCGGCAGACGGGATTAACTCGTCCACGGAGAAAACCCTGCTGATCCGCTTGTCCAGCCCCAGACGGCGTAGGCCCGCTGCAGCCAAAATCAGCGCACAGTACTGCCCTTCGTCGAGCTTGCGGAGCCTTGTCTGGACGTTTCCCCGCACGCTCTCAAAGCGGGCCCGGGGAAAGAGTTCCTGTGCCTGCAGGGCCCGCCTGCGCGAGGAGGTTCCGATCGGTTTTGTAAGATCCATTTTAGCGATATCTGAAATGCCTTCGGGCAGCACCAGCACATCCCGGGGATCCTCCCGTCCGGAAAAGCCTATGACCGGCAGGTCCTCCGGAATCTCGGCGGGCATGTCCTTGAGGCTGTGAACAGACAGATCCGTCCTCCCGTCCCGGAGCGCAATATCCAGTTCCTTTACAAAGAGTCCCTTGCCGCCGATCTGGTCCAGACGCTTCTCGAGAATCTTATCCCCGGTCGTCTTCATGGTCAGGAGTTCGCAGCGCATCTCTGGATGTTTTCTCCTCAGATAGTCCAGAACAATCGTGGACTGTCTGACTGCCAGCAGGCTGTCCCGGCTCCCGATGATCAATTGTTTTTCGTCCTTTTCCACTGCTTCCTCCTGCCTGCCTTGTATCACTTTTTATATCAGATGGGGATAGTTCCCGCTCCTATAGCGCTTCTATGACGGGCTTTTGTGCACACTTCTCTTACGACAACATCTGTGGAGGGCTTTTATGCACACTGCTTTTCCGGCATCTATGACGGGCTTTTGTGCACCCTGCTTTTCCGACATCTATAACAGGCTTCTATGCACCCCGCTTTTCCGACATCTATAACAGGCTTCTATGCACCCTGCTTTTCCGGCATCTATGGAGGGCTTTTGTACACACTGCTTTTTCGCACTTCTTTTCCACACTTCCACGCCGGTCTTCCCCATCTTTTCTCAAACCACGATATATTGTATATTAATATCAGATTCTCCTCAAGTCAGGCAGATCTGGTGTGCCTCATGCAAGGTCTCATGAGTTACAGACCCCCTCGAATTCGAGGTGTTTTTGCGCGATTTTCAGCGCAAAAACCCGAGTGGAACGGCGTTCGCCCCATTCGCAAAGCGAATTCAGCATGGGCGAACGCAAGTTACTGATATGAAGTGACCTTTTGTCAAGTGTAAGATTTCAGCGCAACACCTGGCAGGGCACCCCTTGCTTTAAAAGATATGACGGCATCTTGAAAGAGCCTTGTTGTTCAGTCTCCGGCAGTTTACCAAACTGATATACGTGGATTGGTTACACACAGGCAAATGGTCCGCCGAGAGTCCTGCTATCTGTTCTCGTGGATCGCGATGGAGCTGCGCCAACATAGTAACGCCTCAGATGACTCAGACCTTAGGTGATTGCAAAGCTCCTTCGAGATACCGTCTATCTATAAGTTGCGTAATTCCGTTTTGCAGTATACAGGCGCTCCGTGAGCGCCTTGCAGGCTTTTTGGAGGAGCGCCGGGGGAAAGGGGCAGAGCCCCAAAACTTCTGGCGGACCACAGTACAGTGGCCGCGGCCTTCCTGCGTATAATAAGTGTGCGATAACGGAGGCAGAAGTGCAGTTTTGTGCAGGCTTCCCGTTATCGGCACGATCCCGGCACGCAGGAAGGGACGTAAAGTCAAGGGAACTGTGGAATAAATCGAGCGCAGCGAGGCTTTATGCAGCAAAAGTCCCTTGACTTTGCGTAAGCGGGAACGTACTTCGTTCCCCAGATCCTGCCCGGCGTGTTTGAGCGGGGGTGGGACCGGATGCGATGGACGAAGTACAGCGTGGAGGGGGCGGGCGAAAACACGCCGGGTAAAATAACTCAGGCAATGTTATCTGTCATCATCCCCCAAACGAAGCACGCAAGTTCCCGCGCGACTGCAGTTGTTGCTACATTTTTGTGTTTTCCCCTGTAGACCATTTTATGAAATTTCCTTCGTAAGCGGTCATTGGCTCTATCAGCATATGCAACGATTTCCGGGGGGCAGCCTTTTTGGCGGGACTTCAGTTCTTTGGACTTATATCCGGGACGGCTGCGGCCTATTGCCTGAGCACACTCTGTAAGAAGTGTACGCAAATGCTTGTTTCCGGCTTTCGTGATAGGGCATCTGTTTGTGTGAGGGCCGCTTGAGTCTTCTCCAGGAACCAGTCCTACGAAAGAGCCGTAATAGTTTCCCTTTACAAAACGGGAAAAATCACCGGTTTCTACTATTAAAGACAGAGCTGTATGTGTCTTAATACCGACAAAGCAGCGCAGTTTTTGAACTTTTTCGCGGTATTCATCCATGTACGACAATTCCTCAATCCTCGCGTCATAGCGTTCCAGTGCATCTGTCATAAGGCCATATGTAGCAAGGTAGGAATTCAAAGTCTCCCTGTCGATCTCACTAAGTTCGATCTCCCGGAGCCATTTCATATGGACCTGGGTCCATTTGGTACGCTCATATTTGTACCCATGGCGAAGGCAGAATGCATTGATCTGCTGCTTGAGGGTTTTGACAGACTGCTTATGGTCGTCTCTCATTCTCAGATAATCCCTGACGGCCTCGTCATTCTTCGTCGGGACATGCACGGCACTGAAGCCTCCCTTTGCCAGGCATTTTGCTATCAGAAGAGCATCTCTTTTGTCCGTCTTGATGCGTTTGCCGCCGGGGACTTCCATTGTAGAAGGTGCAAGGATCACGCATTTTACATCATGAGCCTCAAGGTCGTGGAATAATTTGTAACCCAGACACCCTGCCTCATATCCACAGGTGATTGAAAGTTCATCTCCAGGAAAACGTTTCTTAAGCTTCTCAATAAACCGAAGGATCTCCTGGTAGCGGGGTTCCACATCAACGGTGAAAAGCTCATTAACATCACCTTCAAGTAAAGGTTCGACTGCGCATAAAGTGTAGTTTGAGCTATGGACATCAGCTCCAATTTTGAGTATTCTTTTCATAGTGACCTCCTTTTTGCATGCGGTAATCCCTGCATTCACGGTGTTGTGATATTCACTATGAATTGTAAAGGTAAATCCACGATGCTGCAAACTTGGAGGTCACTTCATATTATCTATTCACGCCCTCGATAGGGCGTGAATAGTAAC
>JBGUNJ010000013.1:0-15984 GCA_045117315.1 Lachnospiraceae bacterium
CGGCGTTCGCCCCATTCGCGAAGCGAATTCAGCATGGGCGAACGCAAGTTACTATTCACGCCCTCGATAGGGCGTGAATAGTAACCAAATCTTTCCGGAATTTTAGCGAATTTATATGAATTTAAGCGTGAAAAGCATTTTTATGGTACACTGATAGACGTCATTTAAGATCATTTAAGATCATTTATCACTTAGCTGCCTTTTGGCACTGACATCTTACCATGCAGGAGGTTCCCATGCGGATCATC
Source organism: Lachnospiraceae bacterium (assembly GCA_045117315.1). GTDB lineage: Bacteria > Bacillota > Clostridia > Lachnospirales > Lachnospiraceae > CAG-791. The sequence goes on from JBGUNJ010000013.1 coordinate 249, forward strand.
AGCAAAACCATTTACAGCCAGTCCCACATCTCTCTCCCCGACCCGGAACTCGATGCCGGGGACGTCCTGTTTCTGGACATCGCCACGACAGGGATCAGACGAGCGGACAGCAGGGTCTATCTGATCGGCTGTATCTGCAGACAGCAGGACGAATGGCAGCTCACACAGTGGTTTGATGATACGGGTCTGGAGGAAAAAAACGTCCTTTCCTCTTTCCTGATCTTCTGCAGCCGTTTCAAATATATCATCAGCTACAACGGAAATCGTTTTGACCTGCCCTTCCTCCGGGTCCGCATCGAAGTCAACGGACTTCAGGATGCGGCAGCGGGATTTCTCTCCATGAGTTCCATCGACCTGTACGCATATATAGCCCCTTACCGGCATCTGCTCAGCCTTCCGGATTACCGGCAGCAGACCGTCGAAGCAGCTATCGGAACCGGCCGCACCGCGCTGACGGACGGAAAGGAACTGGTGGAGATCTACAAAAAATATGTCGCCCTCCCCTCCGCAGGTCTCATGGAAAAGCTGACCCTTCAGAATGAAGCCGATGTATCAGGGCTCTTATCCCTGCTCCCTCTCTCCGCTTTTTCACACCTGGAGGAGCTGGAGGTCACCGTGCGCCGGGCCCAGGCAAACTGCTACACCAATCACGAAGGGAAAAAGGCAGAGGAACTGCTCATACAGTTTACTCTCCCCTTCTCTCTCCCGACCAGGATCTATGCCGGTCTGGACCACTGCTATCTCAAAATCGACGGGGAGCAGGGTGTCCTCAAGATCCCCCTCTACACTGAGGAGATGAAATACTTTTACGCCAATTATAAAGATTACTATTATCTGCCCGGCGAGGATATGGCGATCCACAAATATATTGCGTCCTATGTCGACCGCAGCCGCAGGGTCCCGGCCAGGCCCGAGACCTGCTACACGAGGAAAACATCGTCCTATCTGCCCCAGTGGGATCTTTACCAGACTCCCTTTTTCAAGCGGAAATATGAGGACCGGGAGATTTTCTTTGAATTTACGGACAAGATCAAAAAAGACCGGGCAGCCCTGTCTGCCTATGCCTCCTATGTGCTGAGGCATATCATCTTCAGGAAAGCCGAAAAAAATAAAGGCTGAAAAGCATTAAAACCAAAGAACATGAATCCGCGTTTTTTCCAGAAGGGAGGAATGACATGGAAAACATTATCATCACAATCAGCAGAGAATATGGCTCAGGCGGACGTGAAATCGGGGAAAAGCTGGCAAAACGGCTGGGCATAGAATTCTATGACAGTGAGCTCCTGACCCTGCTCGCAAAGGAGAGCGGCTTAAGCGAAGATACCATCCGCAGCTGGTCGGAGAAGGACGTATCGCCTCTGGTCTACGGGCTCAATGCCGCCAGAGGAATCATCCCCATTCCCGACAAGATTTTCGGGGCCAGACAGAGTGTCCTCAACAGCATCGCCGACAAGGGGAGCTGCATCATCGTAGGCAGCTGCGGCGACTACATTCTGAGAAAACGCGACAATCTCAAAACGTTTTTCATCTATGCTCCAAAAGAGTTTCGTGAGAAACGCTGCGTAGAAGTCTACGGAGATGACCTGAGCGCATATCCCGACCTGGTCAGACAAAAAGATGAAGAGCGAAAAACTTATTACAGCCACTTTACCAGCTACAAATTCGGTGATTATAAAAATTACGATGCCTGCTTCAACAGCAGCAGGTTCGGAATCGACAAGATCGTCGACACCATCGTGTCCCTGGTGGAAAACTGATACAGCATAAGGAAAAGCAAAAACCCCGGCGTATTTTCCGAATCCCGGCCTGTCAGAACAGACTGCTCATCCTGATGCGGTTTTGACCTCCGCCGCAGATTCCGGCTTCCTGTTTATGTTCCGGCTTCCGCTGCAGACTGTCTTACCGGCAGGACCGGAATACGCCGGGACAAAAATATCCAGCCGCAAAAACAGCTCTGAGGACAATATTCATCACGTCCCGCAGAGCTGTTTTTTATTATCTTTTTTGTTTTCTTTTCTTTGTTTTATATTCCCGCGCGCATTCTCTCACACAGTTCCTGATCAGGCGCAAGTCTTTCCGTCTTCCCGTCAGGCAAGCGGCTCCGGAAATATGACCGGCAGATCAATACCTGTATTCCCGGCGGAGCCGTTCGTGAAGGATTCCGTAGGCGGCAAAGCGCGTGACCAGAAGGAGTTTGAGGATTTTGCTGGTTCTCAGCAGTTCTTTATAGATCAGTGGCTGCTCTCTTTTCAGATATCTCACGAAATTTATCAGTTCCTGCTTATGAAGGGTGGATTTCGAAATTACGAGCAGGACCTTGATCTGCAGGAAGGTGCGAAGCACGAAATAATTAAAAATATACTTGTCCTTTGCCGTCTTTTTCTTTCCGACATCCGGATAAATCGTATACAGCCTCTTCAGGACGACCGTCTGGTCATTATAGTGCTTCTCGAGTCCCTCGGGGCTGACGCTCTGCTCTCCGCGGCCGATGCGGTAGCAGTATACCACCTCCGGAAACACGCGGACTGTGTCCACCCAGGGAAGAGGGAGCAGGTCATACTCCTGATCCGTATAGAAGCAGTGTTCCGTGAGTCTGACGTCATTTTCCTGCAGGATCTTCGTGCGGTAAGTGATGGCGTGCATGGTAAACCATTCGTGGTCGCCCAGAGAATCGAAGCGGACGATTTTTTCATCCAGATCCGCGGCCTCGTCCCGCATCTCCTCGTGGCCGTCCTCCTCGAAGACCCTCTTGAAGCGGGCGATGACCATGTCCTCCTCCGCCGCGGAGAGCTCCTCGATAAATTTCACCAGACCATCGCGGTCGAACCAGTCGTCGCCGTCCAGAAGACGGAAATATCTGCCGGTCGCCGCCCTGATCGAAGCATTCACCGTCGAGCCATAGCCGCCGTTTTTCTTGTCGATGACACGGACTGTCCCCGGATATTTTGTCTCGTACTCACGGGCAATCTCCAAAGTGCTGTCGGTGGACCCGTCATTCACGACGATTACTTCCAGGCGGTCCATGATCTCAGGAATACAGCAGGAATCCAGCGCCTTACGGATAAATTTTTCAACATTATAGGAAGCGATCGATACACTCAGTATTTTTTCCATTTACAATCTCCCAGAAGAATGATTTAACAGCGAGCAAGCGGGCGCAAAGACGGATATGCTTGCATATCCGGTCTTGCGGACATTTGCGAGTGCCCACACTATGAGCAATGTACTGCTTCGCAGTCCATCAGAGCAACGCAAGGCTGCCAGAGCGGCCGCCGCGGGGCGGGGTGCGAATGTGTGGGGCGATAACAAACCACTGCGTGGTTTGCGAAAGCTCGCAAGAGCGGAGCAGCGCGTAGTTTAATCATATATGTTTGCGGGCACTCGCCCATGGCCACAAGTAAGAATGATTTTTACAGCATGGCCGACATCATGCGCCTGTAGGCTTCCGCCAGCCCGCAGGAAGGTTCCCATCCGAGGCTGCGCAGTCTGGTCGTGTCAAGATTCATGTGCAGGGTAGGCGCATAACCGAGCTTCGAGGGGTCTTCTCCCGCCTCGATCCTCACGCTGATCTTTCCTCCCGCGCATTCTGCCGCAACCATTTGAGCCATCTGCAGGATGCTGCAGTATGTGCTCTCGTTTGCGGCGTTATAGGCCTCTCCGTCGGATCCCCGCAGCATGACTGTCAGGATCGCCGCGGCCGCGTCCGCCGTATAGAGATAAGACCTGCATGTCGCTCCCGCTGTCTTGAGGACGATGTCCCGGCCTTCCATGGCACAGCGGGCAAACTCCGCGAACACTCTTCCGTCATCATATCTCACCCCGGGGCCGAAAGTCTGGGTCAGGCGAAGCACCCGGACAGGAACATTGTATTCCTTCTGCCAGGATGCGCAGAGGATCTCGCACAGTCTCTTGGATTCAGGATAACAGCTCCTGGGCTGCATGGTGTCCAGATTTGTCCCGTGCTTCTCGTCGATCTTATGATCGTCCGACGGCGCCCCGTAGACTTCCATGGTGGAAAGGTAGATGAAACAGCGGACATTGTTATTTTTCGCGAATTCCAAAGCCCGTCTTGTCCCTTCCACGGCAGTAAAGATAGTCTCGACAGGCTGATCGACAAATGCCCTGCTCGAAGTCTGGCTCGCGGCATGTATGACATAGTCAACAGGCACAGACAGTTTTTCCTCAGGCATGGACTGGATATCTGTGATCAGGAGATCCAGGTTTCCCCGATCCGCCGCTCCGAACAGGCGGCGGGCCTTCTCTTCATTGCGGACACAGGCGATCACCCGGATCTGCCGGCCGGGGTCATCATCTCCGTACCGGAGAAGAGCAGAGACCAGTGTCTGTCCGATCAGACCTGTCGCTCCGGTGACAAGCACTGTTCTGCCCCTGAGTTCCTCCATGACCGGAAGAGCACAGAGCCGCTGCATGTCTTCTTCAAAAACAGGATTTGTCTGTAGTTCCATCTTCTTTTTCCTCTGTAGAATTCTTTACACGGTCTGTATCAATATGGTCGGGGCGGCTATGCCGCTCTCTCTCCCCGGCCGGTCCATGTCCTCCGCAAGGCAGAAAATACAATACACCGGCGGTGTCATAAAGAACGGGACCGGAACCCTCAGGGATTCCGGCCCCGCTGTAAAGAGCTATTCAGAATATTTCAGGGTGCCGGGAATGATTATTCCTCGTCCTCAGCCCCTTCTTTATCTCTCTGAGCTTTGACAAATGCAGCAACATCAACATCGCTGACATCAGCATCCGCGTTTGCGCGCTCAGCTGCACGTCTCTCGCGTTCCTTGTCGATGAGGAGCTGCTTGACGCTCAGGCTGATCTTGTTGCTGTCCTGGTTGAAGTCAACGATCTTGGCTGTGACTTCCTGGCCGGTCTTCAGAACATCTGAAGGCTTGTCAATGTGCTCACGCGCGATCTGGGAGACATGAAGCAGGGCATCAATGCCGGGCTCAAGCTCTACGAATGCGCCGAAATCAGTCATCCTGGCAACTCTGCCGGTGACAACAGTGCCGACTGCATACTTCTCAGCAGCACCAACCCAGGGATTCTCCTCGGGGAACTTCAGGGAAAGGGCGATCTTGGTGCCCTGGATGTCTTTGATCAGGACGCGAAGCTGCTCGCCGACCTTGAAAACCTTCTTGGGGTTCTCAACACGGCCCCAGCTCATCTCAGAGATGTGCAGAAGTCCGTCTGCGCCGCCGAGATCGATGAATGCGCCGAAATCTGTAATATTCTTGACCGTGCCCTCGACGGTATCGCCGGGGTGGATGGTCTCAAAGAGCTTGCGCTGCATTTCCTTGCGCTTCTCGACAAGGAGCTGCTTGCGGTCTCCAATATATCTGCGCCTGTTGGGATTGTACTCGGTGATAACAAACTCAATATCCTGACCGAGATACTTGCTCAGGTCTCTCTCGAAAGTATCGGAAACAAGGCTTGCAGGGATGAATACCCTGACTTCCTCAACGACAACGCTCAGGCCGCCGGAAAGAACCTGCGTAACCTTGGCTGTGAGGACTTCCTTGTTCTTGTAGGCTTCCTCAATGCGCTTGTTGCCGCGGTCTGCCGCAAGACGCTTGTAGGAAAGAACCACCTGTCCGTCTCCATCGTTTACTTTGAGAATCTTAACTTCAAGTTTGTCGCCTACGTGCAGGACTTCTGTGAGATCAACAGAGTGATCATTCGTGTACTCAGCACGGGTGAGGATACCATCGGACTTGGCGCCGATGTTCAGGATTGCCTCATCGGGTTTGACATCGATGATCTGTCCCTCTACTACCTCTCCGGTGTGAATGGTCTTGAATGATGCGTCCAGCATCTGTTCAAAGGTCTGCTCTGACATGGTTATAAACCTCCTCAATGATATTCTTTGGGGTCGAAGCCCCCGCGGTAATGCCTATCACCTTTTCTGCACCAGTCAGAGTAAGATGTAAGTCGTTCCACGTCTGTATGAAAAACGTCCGCGCGCACTCCTTTCTGCAGATCTCGTAAAGCTTTGCAGAATTGGAACTGCTGCTGTCGCCTATTACTATCATGATGTCAGCACGGGCCGCAATAGACCTTGCTTCAGACTGCCGCTCATGCGTGGCATTGCAGATAGTATTCACACAAAGTACATTGTATTCTTTTTTCTCCAAAATAGCAACTAAATCTTGAAATTTCTTCGCGTTAAAAGTTGTCTGGGCAACCACACAGAGCTCTGAATTTCTGAAATCATCCAGTTTTTGTATATCTTCTGGACTTTGTATAACTGTCACAGGGGTCGAAGACCAGCCCATGATCCCGATCACCTCGGGATGGACCGGATTTCCGACGATCACGATGTGTTTTCCGGCCGCGCTCTCCGCCTCGACGGTCCGGTGGATCCGCTTGACAAAGGGACAGGTCGCGTCCACGCAGGACAGCCCGCTCTCCCTGATCAGCCGGTCTGTCTCCCTGGAGACGCCGTGAGACCTGATGACCACGGTCCCATGGTCGATTTTCTTTATATCTTCAGGGGTCTCAACGACCCGGACCCCCCTGGACTCCAGATCGGAAACCACCTCTTTGTTGTGAATAATAGGTCCATAGGTGTAAATGCTGCCGCCCTTTGAGATTTCCTCATAGACCCGGTTTACCGCGCGCTCCACGCCGAAGCAGAATCCGGCGCTCTTTGCCAGGATCACTTCCGCACTCATTTTCCTGTCTGCCAAAATCTTTTCCTTTCTCCGGACCTGTTCAAAGTCCCGCCAGCGGCTGTCTGCCGGATTCTGTTCTGTCCCGAATGATATTCAGGATATGGGATGTGACTTCATTGATCGTCATGTCGGAAGAATCGACCAGGACGGCATCGTCAGCCTGCCTGAGGGGCGCCACTTCCCTTGTCATATCCCTGTGGTCCCGCTCGGAAATCTCCTCTTCGATCTTTTCCAGCACCGGATTTTCACCTTTTTCCTTCAGCTCCAGAAAACGCCGCTTTGCCCTGACACGGACACTTGCGGTGAGATAGATCTTGACCTGGGCGTCGGGAAGCACCACCGTGCCGATGTCGCGCCCGTCCATGACGACGCTCTGCTCGGCAGCCAGTTTCTGCTGAAGCTCGACCAGGCGCTTTCTCACTTGCGGAACAGCGCTGCTCTTCGATGCCATCTCGCTGACTTCCTGAGTGCGCAGAAAAGAATTGACATTTTCGCCGTCAAGCAGGACGACCTGCTCTCCGTCACGATACTCTATGGAGATCCGGGGCTCTGTACAGACCCTGGCGATCGCCTCTGTGTCATCCGCGGCGATTCCCTTCCTGTGCAGATACAGGGCCATCGCCCTGTACATGGCGCCTGTGTCCACATAGATAAAGGACAACCTCTCAGCGACCTTTCTTGCGATCGTGCTCTTCCCCGCCCCGGCAGGTCCGTCAATTGCGATGTTGATCATTTCTTTTCTCCTCCTCCGATGTATCTTTTCAGGGCACGCCCGTCCCCGCTGTTAATAGAGTGGGACTTTTTGTCTTTTTCCAGATCACCAGGCTGTTCGACCTGTCCCTGCTGAAAAAAGCAGGGGGCATCCCCCATCCGGTCCGTCATTTCGTTGTGTGCCTGTGTTCGGATGTCGTGATATTAATGTTGGGCGCATCCTTTTTGGACAGATCCAGAGTGCCGTCGCTCCTGAGCGGCCACCAGGTGTTTCCGACCTTTATTCTTCCGGTCATCATGGTTCCCACTTTCCCGGGATATGTTGAAAAATAATAAAACTTTCCGTCTATCATCTGCCAGCCGGTCTGCCTGACCCCCAGCCTGCTCATAAAGTATTTTTTCCCGTTCAGTCTGAGCCAGCCCTCGTGCCTGTAACCGCTGTTGTTAAAATAATAAACCCTTCCCCCCAAAGTCTTCCAGCCTCCGGAAAGCCAGATTCCACCAGAGGTTCTGTAGCGCCAGCCCCTGGAGTCCTTTTTCCAGCCGACGTACCCCTTAGTCCTGTCCACCAGCTTGTCTGTAGAGGGACTTGTGCCGGGTGGAAGCATGCGTTTGTCCAGGTAAAGAGCCTGGGCGTCATTGTAGACGACTTTCCAGATATGGGTTTTCCCGTCAGACTTCTTTACCACTCTGACCTTTCTGGTCTTCGTATGCCTGGCCGCGCTGACATAGATCGTATTGCTCTGGACCTTATAAGTGATCGTCCCGTTGTAGCGGTTTCCCAGAATATTGTATTTGGAGGAAAGCCTCTTCAGGACAGAGGAGACATCGGGTGCGGACGCAAATCTCCTGTGTTCCTGGTCCGACGCGTTTTTGTAGGAATAAAAACAATAGCACGGATTTACAGCTTTGACAAAGGCATTCAGGTTGGAAGTCCAGATTCCGTGATGATTGAGCTTGAGAATATCCGCGGAAAGATTCACACCCGATGCCAGAAGATCCCTCTCCGTGGAGAATTCGATATCGCCGCAGTTGAGGAAGCTCCTGCTGCCCAGAGAAAACTTTGTGACCAGAGAACTGTTGTTGATAAAACCGACCCCGCCCTTATCATAGGGATCGAACGAGCTGAACCCGCGTGGATTGTGGTCCCACAGGACATTTGCCCTGACCGATCCTATGGTAAAGCTCTTTCCTTTCCGCAGATCGGTCACCGGGACTCTCCTGTTCCGGGCAGCTGATCTGATGGAATTATAGAAGTCAAGATATTGCCTGCAGCCATTATAGAGCTTTTTGCGATGCGCCCTGGTCGAGGAATCCAGATACCGCCTGGCGGGATCCGGATTGGCCAGATAAACGCGCTTCACATGGAAGTAGGAATCTCTGAGGATACTTGCCGCGTAATAGCAGTGGTCCTCATGAAAATGTGAAATATACAGGCTAAGGTTCCTGACTCCTCTCTTTCTGAGGTAGCGGATCACTGTTTTATTGGGATCCATCGACCCGGTATCCATCAGAAGATACTGTCCCCCTGATTCCAGGAGTATGGATTCCCCATATACTTCACTGCTCCCTCCAAGGTCAATGCAGGTGATCTTCATGTAGGGAGAAGCTGCCTCAGCCGTGACGGAAAAAGGTTCCGCCGCCTTTCCCGGGAAAAAGGTCAGCCCCAGGGAAGACAGAAAAGCCAGTAAAAAGCCGAGTGCTTTTTTCTGCTTTTTTTTCACCGCCGCGTGCCCACGTTCTCTGTTTTGATTCATACTCAACCCCTCTTTTTTTAAATTTTTTCACAGAAAAATATTTCTGCAGAAAATACTTTGTGAACTGGTTCCCTCATACCTTCCGTTTTTTAACAGGCTGCCGGCATTTCAAGCAGTTTAAGACCATACCGGTTCCCTCCTCCGGCTCCGGCCTGCTCATGAACTGTCAGGCATGACATCGCTCAGACCCTTACCGGTTCCCTCCTCCGGCTCCGGCCTGCTCATGAACTGTCAGGCATGACATTGCTCAGACCCTTACCGGTTCCCTCCTCCGGTCCGGGATCTTATTTATGATGGAAATTTATTCCCTGTCAGGCGTCTCCTGAGCCGCGCTCATCCCCGCCAGCCTTCCGGTCGACCATGCGATCTGAAGGTTGAATCCGCCCGTCTCGGCATCCACGTCCAGGACTTCCCCCGCGGCGTAAAGGCCTCTGATCTTCCTGAATTCCATTGTCGACGGGTTCAGTTCCTTCACAGAGATTCCTCCCCGGGTAATGATGGCCTCATTATAGCCCCGGGTCCCTGTGACCGTAATCGGTATACTCTTGATCAGGACGGCCAGTCTGGAGATCTCCTGTCCTGAAAAAGAAGCCGCTCTCCTGTGTGTGTCCAGACCGGACAATTCTGTCACCGCTTCAGCGAGCCGGGCCGGAAACAGGGGCCTGACCGCACCGGGCAGATGCCGGTCGGGCGCCGCGGTGAATTCTCTGGCTATTCTCTCCTCCAGCTGCTGCTGTGTGAGAGCCGGTTTCAGGTCCAGACTGAGACGGAAACCATATGGATTGGCAGAAAAGTCGCAGTAACATGAAGCTGTCAGGATGATCGGACCGCTGAGTCCGAAATGCGTGAAAAGCATCTCGCCGAAAGCCTCATAGACGGGCCGGTTCTTTTTTCCGCTCTTTGCTTTCTTCCGGCCGGAACCGGGATCCACATCCGGCTCCCGGGCAGGTGAATCCATCGGGAACAGCCGGACCGAGACATTTTTCAAGGCCAGACCCTGCAGGCTTCGGCACCAGGTTTCTTTGGTCTCAAAGGGGACCAGAGAAGGGGCTGTCGCGGTGACTTCCACACCCAGCTCCCGGGCCATGGCCAGCCCGTCCCCCGTCGAACCGGTGGACGGATAGGACAGTCCCCCCGTGCAGAGAATGACTGCGTCCGCCTTCATCTCTCTTCCGTTATTCAGGCGTACACCGCGGACTCTTCTGACACTGTTTTCTTCTCCGTCAGGCGTCTCTTCTGTCAGAATCCGCTGGACGGCTGTGTGGTAAATGATCTGAACACCGTTCTTTTTCAGCCGGCGCAGCAGGGCCGCCGTGACGTCCGACGCATGGTCGGAGACAGGGAAGACCCGGTTTCCGCGCTCCACTTTTAGCGGACAGCCGTTTGACTCAAAAAACTCCCTGACCATCTCATGGTCGAACCCATAGACCGCGCTGTAGAGGAAGCGGTGATTGCGGGCCACATGATTGAAAAAATCCGCCGTATCACAGTCGTTGGTGAGATTGCATCTCCCCTTGCCCGTGATGTAGATTTTCTTCCCCGCCTTCTCATTTTTTTCAATGATTGTGACTTTATTTCCGTTTTCAGCCGCCGCGGCAGCAGCCATAAGGCCTGCCGCGCCCGCGCCGATGACGATTATATTTCCAGACATACCTTTGGTATCTATCTCCCGTTCAATGCTGGTGATTCCTGCTGGTGATTCTGTATCCCACGGCAGGTCCGAAGCCGCGTATAATGCGCGATGAAACATCAAGATTCGCGCAGACATGAAGCCATTGTATCAGCTATTCGGTTTTGTTACAACATCTTGTATTCTAAATCCTGTTTTAACACACATCCAGTGTTATTGTCCACGCCTTCGATAGGGCGTGTATTCTAACGACATATAACTCTGCGAATCTGTACAGCCATCCGCTCTTTCATAATGCCTTATTAAAAAACGCCGACAGGCCGGAGACTGTACCGCCTCCCTCTGCTCCCTGCCTGCCGGTCCTCTGCAAAGGCCGAAAAAACGGCGGAAAATACATTACAAGAGCCGTGTCAAAAAGAAACGGCATCCGGGGATTTTCTATCCGTTCGGATGCCGTTTTTATATAGTGTTTTCAGCTTCTTCCAAAACCAGAGATGAAAGTATTCCTGGCCCGGATGTTATTTAAGCCTCGCAGAGATTCTGTCTCGTGGAGATCTTATCGTACCTCGCCGGGATTCTGCTATACATCGCAGAGATTCTATTGCAGCTCATAGAGATCCGCGGGAACCATGTTGGGCGCATACTTCTGCTTCATGGCTTCCAGGCAGGCGGCCTTGTCAAATCCGGCTTCTGCCACGACGTCCGCGTACAGAGTCATCTCATTGGTCGCAGTATCATACTTCATGTAGGCGTCGGCAGAGCGGATGTCATCAAAGGAAGTGAGTGCCTGCTCGACCGCGTTGAGGTCAAAGAATACGCGGCCGTGGACACCGTCCGTGACCACCTCTCTTCCGACCTCTTCGAGGAAGTCGACCGTTCCGTCGGGCAGGATCCTGGCTTTCAGGCCGGTCGCGTAGAGAGTACCGGGACCGTAAGGGTTGTCAACGATCTCGGTGAAGGCGGCAGGCTGATAGTCCATGACATAGAGCGGACCCCAGGCTCCGTAAGGTTTCTTCTTGTAGGATTCGTCCAGGATATAGACCTTGACCCGTCTGTTTCTTTTCACGCCGGGCAGCAGGTCGAAACCTGCCTCTTTGTTGAGTCTGGTGCCGTACACGCGGAAATGCTTGGGATAGACTTCCTCGGGCAGGTGGCGTTTCAGACGGCGGACGGATGTCTCCTCCATCATGGCCCTGACAATCTCCTCATAGCAGGTCAGGAAGATCTCCAAGAGGCTGCCGTCGAAGCGGTTCTCCCAGTATCGGAGTTCGGTGTAGAATCCTTCTTCATCATACATGATCTGCATGTGGAAGGGCAGGGAATCCAGCTGCAGGCAGTGCATGCGCTCCCCGGGCTTGTCGCCGGGTGTCGGGCAGGAAAGAATGTCGCCCTGGTACTGCAGGAACATGTCACCCATCCTGGAGACAGGGGTATAGTTCTTCATGGTGTTCATGATCTGATTGCCCGTGCGGGTGATCAGTTCGTTCACCTTTTCATGCGCAACAGTCTCATATCTGCACAGATACGTCTTGAACAGGCAGCCCGCGAGGCCGGTCCAGCGTCCGTCTGTACGGCCGCTGTGGATACTGTTCAGGAAGACATCCTTTTCATCGCTGAAGAGGGAAGCCGTATAGTTTAAAGCAGCCAGGAAGAGGGCGTTCTCGGACACATTGTTTTCCTTGCAGTAGTAGAGAATCTCTTTGCGGACAATCCTGTCAAATCTTCTGCGGATCGAGCGGTACACTCCCTTGGAGCAGTCCTGACGGTCATGCCTTGTGAGCAGGGTCTGTCTCATGCGATGGCCCTTCATGAGTTTCTCAACCTCAGCGCAGTCCCTTTCGCGGACGCCGGAATCCTCTTTTTTCTTCGCGTCCAGGATATATTCGTAGTAGGTATAGGTCTCCTTCTGAACCTCTTCTCCGTCGTAAATCTTCTTGAGGTCTTCCATGAGGATGTTCATGGTAATACCGTCACCGATGACATGTGCCACATCAAAGAACATATATTTCGCGGACTCTGTTTCCGCCAGGCAGATGTGGACCAGGTTGTCATCCTCCCTGTAGCGGAAGGGCACCAGCATGGCCTGCATCTTCTGCTCGACTTCCGCCTCTGTCCAGCGGCAGACAGGGATATCAATGATCCTGGAATCATCGCGGAAGACAGCGTAGTACTTGTTCTCCGCAGGTTTGATGATGGCCTTGAGCGCCGGGTGTGCGTCAAAGAGCTTGAGGAAGGACTCTTTGAGACGGTCCAGGTCAACGGATTTATCCAGCTTATAGGCAAAAGGCAGGTTGCCAGTGGTGTTTCCGGGAATGACATAGGAGAAATACATCATAATGCTGGTCAGCGGATATGCCGGGCGCACGCTGTAATCGACCTTCTCCTCTCCCTGTTTCTTCAGGATCAGCTCTTCCAGCTTCAGGATCGTATTGCAATCCATAAGTTCTGTGAGGGTCACACCGACGTCCAGCCGCGTCTGCAGTTCCTCGATGAGCATGACACTTGCCAGAGAATCCAGGCCGTTGCGGTAGAGGTTCATGTCTGTGCCGATCGCCTCTCCGTTGAGGACGTCCATGACGATGTCGTAAATCTTCTGCTGCAGCTCTGTGACAGGGCGGAGCAGACTCTCCTGTTTCTTCGAATCCTCTGCTTTTTCATCAAAGAATGCCTGACGAATGATCTTTTTGGAAGAAGTCTTCTCGAAAGGATTCTTACGGACATTGCAGGCGGAAATTTTGGCGTAGGAAGGAAGCTCCTCGTTTTTGGCGGCAACGATCTCATTGAGCGCAGCCTGGATATCATCGATGCCGTGGACCTGGGCATATTCGTAGTTGGGATAGACCTCGACAGAGATGCTGTCTCCCTCGCCGTAAGCGATGATGTCCTGAACCAGTCTCTCACCGTCAAATTTATTCTCGATCAGCTCGGGAGAGACATTTTCACCATTGCTGAGGATGATCAGGTTCTTCTTGCGGCCGGTCAGATAGAGATATCCGTCCTCATCCATGTAGCCCAGGTCACCGGTGCACAGCCAGCCGTCTTCCGTGATGGCTTCAGCCGTGAGTTCGGGGTCATTGATGTATCCCATCATCACAGAGGGGCTCTTGACCTGGATCTCTCCGTCCACGAAGCGGATCTGACAGCCGCGCACAGGCCTGCCTACAGAGGCGATCTTGTCCATGTTGCCATAGTCCGGAGCAGAAATCTTGGGGGAACACTCGGACATGCCGTAGCCCTGGGCAGTGACCACACCCAGCTCGTCCAGTCCTCTTGCCAGCGCTTCGGAGAGATAACCGCCGCCGCTGACGATCTTGTGCAGCCTGGAACCCATGATCTGGGATTTCAGATAATTGAGGTCCTGTTCGGGATGCTTTTTGGCGGCGATCGAGACGCGGCTCAGGAGCATCTTTGCCATCATGGGAACGATCCTCATCATAGTGGGCTGGAACAGATCGATGTAGTAGAGGAACTTGGTGATATCGTCGCACAGGCAAAGGGTACTGCCGTAGCGCAGGTTCAGAAGCAGGTCGCCGCTGATACAGAACACGTGGTGGATGGGAAGCACACTCAGGCAGGTCTCCCGGGCATCATCGGAACTGAACATGTTGTCGAGCAGGTTGCCGTGGGAAAGCATAACTCCCTTCCCGTGACCTGTCGTGCCGGATGTGAAGATGACCAGCGCGCAGTCTTCGGGCTGTGCATAATAGGTGATCGTGGGAACGCGGAATTCCCTGTGGATCTGAGGCGTTGAAAAATGCTGTCTGCGCTGCTGGATGCAGATGGTCTCCTGTATACAGTCGCAGGCTTCCTCCAGGTACTCCACATCACTCAGATACTCATAGTCAAAAAACACGACATCCGCTTCCGCGCGCTTGAGATTCTCAATGAATCCTTCCTTGCTCAGCTGTACGTCCAGGGGAATGGCCACGCCGCCGGCGGCGGCAACACCCATCAGGACGGTCAGATATTCATAGCTGCACTTTCCGATCAGGGCGACATGGGGCTTCTTCCCCAGTTCTCCCATCTTGTTGATAGTCCAGTGGGCGACAGCGCGGGTATCCATCGCGAAAGTCCTGTAACCCTTTTCATAAACAATTCCGTCAGTCTCATAACGGATAAAAACCTGGTTTTCAAAATCAACCGCCGCGTTTTCCAGCAGGTCTCCTAATGTGTGTATGTTTTCCCTGGTGATCATGATAGACGTTTTACCTCCTTTGTACGCGTTTTCTCAAGTGTATATTACATCCTGTGCCAGCAGATTCATTACCTCACATCCTCTTGCCGGCAGATTTCCTGGTGCTTCTATCTGTTCCGGTACATTTACGGACTGTTTTCATGTGCCGGCAGATTTCCGGGCGCTTTTCTCTGTACCGGATAATTTCGCAATGCGAATCAAATAGTTAAAAAAATCTTCCCGGATACTCCCGCATGCAGCCGTCATTTCCGTTCTTCTCTTCTCTTTTCTTTTTTCACTTCTCCTCTGGCTTTTTTAAATTTCGGAATGCGAAAGAAATAGCTGAAAAAAGATCTGGAGCGGGAAAGGCATGAGCCCTTGCAGTGCATCCTCCCTGTCTTATGTTTTATTCCGGCAGGAATCTCCTGTCCCCGGAACGCACTCAGTATACAAAGCCTTTATTTATTTCGCAATACGAAATTTACACATAATTTTCTAAAGCCCGCTTCAGAAAATGATGAAAAGTCAACAAATATTCAAAGTTCTCCTTTCTGAAGCTGTATTCTTTTTCATACATGCGGCCATGGGCGAGTGCCCGCAAACATATATGATTAAAGCACGCATTGCTCCGCGCTCTGGCGCTCCCGCAATGCTCCACACATTCGCACCCCGCCCCGCGGCGGCCGCTCTGGCAGCCTTGCGTTGCTCTGATGGACTGCGAAGCAGTACATTGCTCATAGGGTGGGCGCTCTCAAATGCCCGCAGGACGGGATATGCAGGC
>JBGUNJ010000014.1:0-2277 GCA_045117315.1 Lachnospiraceae bacterium
TCCATCATTATTAACATCAGCAACTTTGTAATCATCTCCGTTTAAGATCCAATCAGGATGCTGATCATGAATTTTCGAGATTGTAGCGGACGCGTTATGCTGCAATATCAGCATAGTATCTCTACTATCTACCTCACCATCCCAGTTTACGTCGCCATACTGTCGTGTTATAACTGCAGCCTGTGCTTCAATTGTAAGTAAAGGATTCCCAAACGTAACAATAAATGCCCCTATAAGCAGCAAGGAGATAAATCTCTTGCCAGCTGAAACAACATGGCTCTTCAATAGTAATTTTCGCTCCATAAGCCCTCCTTCGTTTTAATCAGAACTACTGTTTTCTTAACTGAAATTGTAATCTACCACATCCTTACGATGTCTCCCGTTTTGGCCATTAATAAATCTGGTACAATAAATTATTAAGAAGATTCAAATTTTTGTCTTTAATATGATCCTCCTTTCTCAAATAAGAACTCTTAGGCGTTTGCGAAACGCAAGAAACCGCATAAATACGGCATTCTTTTGGTTACAATATAAAACAACTCCTCACTGGTTCATGGTAAAATTGAGTTGTCCAGAAACAATCAACCATGCCCCAGAAAGGAGTCGCTACATCTATGATACCATATCAACAGATGACATTGGCTGATGTTTTTGCAGAGACCCAGGAAATTTTTGAATCTGACAAACCTGAATTCCTGAAACTGCTCGAATCTACCATTGATCTTTACGAAATGATCCCGGTTTCTTTCCTGAACCATTTTTATGCTTCCACCGGCAGACCTCGAGAATACAAACTGACGTCTTTACTCTGGGCTCTCATTATTCAGAAGATCTTTTCCATCCCGACTGATTCCCTGCTTTTGACTTTCCTTACGTACTCAAGGGATCTGAGGAAATTCTGCGGCTTTAATAAGGTCCCGGATGCTTCAAAGATCACCCGCTTTAAACAGGATTTTAAGGACGACCTGCAGGCATTCTTTGATTCCCTCGTTGACCTTACAGAACCGATCCTTCAGGAGATCGATGCCGATAAGGCCTCCATGTCCATATTTGACACTACAGGTCTGGAAGCATACGTTACGGAAAACAATCCCAAGTATGCAAACCTGAAGATCCGGCAGTTGAAAGCCTGGGCAAAAACCAGAGGCTGGGATGATTCCTTTGACCCTTATAAGGCTGCCTACGGTTCCATGCCGACACACGCGTCAGCAAACCCGGAGATCAGACAACAGTATCTTAACGGTCATTTCTGCTACGCTTATAAAGCCGGGATCCTGACCAATGGCCTTGGTATCATCCGTGCCATCGAGTTCTATGACAAGGATTATTTCGCAGCACACCCGGAGATCGAGCTCTATAAGAAAACGGATGCGCCTGACGAGGATAAGTCTGTAGGAGACGCAAGGCTGCTCCTTCCTTTATTGAAGGATTTCTTCAGGAAACACCCGCTGATCGATCCCGTGACCTTTCTGGGCGATGCTGCTTTTGACAGTGTTCAGATCTACAAAGCACTTCTCAGCGGCGATACATTCGGACAGAAAGAAGATGGTACCGCCAGGATCTTTGAACGTGCCTATATCCCGTTGAACGGCCGGGCTGCGCAGGCAGGCACTGATTACACGATCAACGAGGAAGGAATACCCTGTTGTCCCCGCGATCCGTCCCTGACAATGAGACCGGAAGGTAACACTTCCCATCTCCGCTGCGGCCTGAAAACCTTCAAGTTCGTCTGTCCCAAAATGCGCTGGGAGAAATGCGAAGACGGGAAACACCGCCGTGTCTGCCACTGCGATGATCCTTGCACAGCTTCCAGCTGCGGGCGCATGATCTATCTTTATCCTGAGAAGGATCTCCGTCTTTATCCCGGAACGATCCGCGGGACACAGGAATGGGAGTCTGTTTATAAGATCCGCACATCCGTCGAGCGCTCCATAAATCATATCAAAGACAGCTTCTGTCTCGGAGACCGCAAGACACAGAATGCAAGGACACTCCATGCCGACCTTCTGCTTGCCGGCATAACCCAGCTGATAACGGTAGTTGTGGCGGACAGGCTCCAAAAGCCTGAATTCTTCCGCTCACTTAAGCGTCTCATCGCATAGGCTGCCGGAACTGAATAATGTGGAGAGTTTATTAAAGTACGTCATTTTTTAAACCGTGAGGATGACAGTCTGCATTGACTGACAGATTCTCCACATATCCTGACTGGACAAAGTCGATATAATCGTTTTTTGATCCTTTTAGTCAGGAGCGTTCACTCGTGGAACGAGTTTTGCA
>JBGUNJ010000015.1:0-9481 GCA_045117315.1 Lachnospiraceae bacterium
AATTTGACCAGTCCTATATTCCGGCAGGAGAAATCAGGATCTTTGCCGCTGGCTGGAACGACGAAGTCTTTCAGAGGGCCTTCGAAAAGCTGAACAGTGAGCCCCTTCAGATCTCGCAATTTACCGATACAGAGATCCATGGGACAGTATCCGCCTCCCAAAAAGGGATTTTGTTTACTTCCATACCCTATACATCCGGCTGGACCGCCTATGTCGATGGAAAACAAGAGGAGAAAGCCGGAATCGGCGCCAATGGACTGATCGGTGTGCCAGTGCCTGAGGGAACTCATGAAATAATGCTGAAATACAAGTCCCCCTTCCTTCTTCCGGCATTCTTATGTACTCTTCTGGGTCCCATTCTGTTTATCTTGTATCGGAATAAAACGACCGGAGGAAAAACGTTACTAAGAAAGACCTTACGAAGAAAAATAAGAGGCGGAATAAATACGGGTAAATCTGCGGCCGGCAAAAAAGCGGCAGGCCGGAACACGAAAGACGTAAAAAAGACGTCCGGTATAACGGCCGGGTCAGCAGCAGGCAAGATCATGGCATGCCGTAATACTAAAGGTGGTAAAAAGAAGTCCGGTATAATGGCAGGCGGAATAAGGCCGAACCGGACAATAAGAAACAGGCTGATGGCAGGTAAAAAAAGAGCAGTTGTCAAAGCGAAAGTCGGAAAAGAGACAGTCAGGAAAGAGACAGTCAGGAAAGAGACAGCCCGAAAAGAGAACAAAGGAAGAAGTTAAAAGAAAAGAGAACAAAGACAGAATTTAAAGGAAAAGAGAACAAAGGAAGAAGTTAAAAGAAAAGAGAACAGAGAAAAAGAATCAAAGGAAAAGAGAACATAGAAAAAAGCTAAAAAAAGAGGGGAGCCGCACTACAGAATTCCGGTGCGTACTCTCCTCTTCTTTTTTTGCATACATGTTTGCGGGCACCTGCCCATGGCAACAAAGTTTGATCAGATCAGATGAATGAACAGGCCGCTGAGAAGCTTGGGCTCAAACCAGGTGGACTTGGGAGGCATCAGGCGTCCGGCATCCGCCACGGCGAACAGTTCTCCGATCGAGGTGGGATACATGAGGAAGGAGACGCCGTGATTGGAATCGGCCTTCTCTTCCAGTTCCTTCGTGCCCCGGATACCGCCTACAAACTCGATCCTGGTGTCAGTCTTGGGATCTTCTATCCCCAGGATCGGAGTGAGGATGCTGTTCTGAAGGATCGAGACGTCAAGACCGGCGACGGGGTCGTCGGACCGGTATTGGGGGCGGATCCTGAGCAGATACCAGCTTCCGTCCAGATACATTCCGATCTCTCCCTTGGCGGCAGGACGTATGATCCGTGCATTTTCCTGACCTTCCATCTCCCCGTGCCCGTCTGAGCCGGCGGGTATGATCTCACAGATCTCCTTGATTTTTTCAAGAAGTTCAGCGGGTGTAAATCCGTTCAGATCGTGGACCGAGCGGTTGTAATCCATT
Source organism: Lachnospiraceae bacterium (assembly GCA_045117315.1). Classification (GTDB taxonomy): domain Bacteria; phylum Bacillota; class Clostridia; order Lachnospirales; family Lachnospiraceae; genus CAG-791. The sequence goes on from JBGUNJ010000015.1 coordinate 1,476, forward strand.
ATCTTGAGTTCGTTTTCGGGGAACAGGACAGAGAGAAAGAAATTGAACTCCTCCTCGCCCGTATAATCGGGATTCTGCTGTCTGCGGAGCTCTCCCACTCTCACGGCTGACGCGCAGCGGTGGTGTCCGTCGGCGATGTAGATGCTGCCGATACCGGCAAATGCGGTCCGGATCGCGTCACAGTCAGCCTTGTCCGAGATGACCCAGACCCGGTTTCTGACTCCGCCTTCTGAGATAAAATCAGCGGCAGGAGCCTGATCCATGGTCTTGGTCACAATCTGATTGATAGTGGTATCACTCCTGTAGCACAGAAAGATGGGGCCCGTCTGAGCGCTGCACGCGTCCACATGGCAGATGCGGTCCTGCTCTTTTTCAGCCCTGGTATTTTCATGTTTTTTGATGATATTACTGTTGTAATCGTCAATGGAGGCGCAGGCAACAATACCGGTCTGCGTTCTGCCGGCCATTGTCTGGGAATAGACATAATAGCAGGGAGCGGGATCCTGAACAAAGCGTCCCTGGTCGATCCAGCTGTGCAGCAGGTGACCCGCCTGCCGGTAAACACGCTCATCGTAGATATCGATGTCCTGAGCGAGAGTTGTCTCCGCCCGGTCAATGGAAAGAAATGAACCGGGATGTTCAGCGACATAGGCGCGGGCTTCCGTCCTTGAATAGACGTCGTAAGGAAGTGCGGCAATCTCCGACTCCAGTCCTTTTGCAGGTCTGCAGGCGGGGAAGGGGCGAATATCAGCCATTGATAATCCTCCGGATGTAAAAAAATTCTGCTCGAATATAGAAATCAGTCAGCTCGTGAACGAAAACAATTAAAATAATTATTTCATACTAATTATTTCGCAGCAATTATTTCCGAACAATTATTTCCGAACAATTCTTTCTGAATAATTATTTCACGATGCGGACACGGTAGACTCCGGCAACTTTCTCCAGCTGTCTGATGACAGCGGCGGAAACTTTGGTGTCAGTATCGATCAGCGTGTAGGCGACTTCACCGCGGGATTTGTTGGACATCTCGGCAATATTGACGGCCTCGGCGCCCATGATCCTGGTGAAGTTTGTGATCATATTGGCCTGGTTCTTGTGGAAGATACCGATCCTGGCGACAGCCTGGCAGACACCCATGTCACAGCGGGGATAGTTGACGCTGTTGCTGATATTTCCGTTTTCCAGATAGTCGCGCAGCTCTTTGACAGCCATCTTGGCGCAGTTGATCTCGGATTCTTCGGTGGAAGCACCCAGATGGGGGGTCGTGATGCAGCCGCGTTTGCCTGCGACAGTCGGATTGGGGAAATCGGAGACATAACGGCGGATCTTGCCTTCATCGATCGCCTCGACGACCGCTTCCTCGTCAACGAGGAGGTCGCGGGCCATGTTGATCAGGACGACACCCTTTTTCATCTGACGGATGGCGTCCGCATTGATCATTTTGCGGGTGCTGTCCAGGAGCGGGACATGGATCGTGATGAAGTCGCACTCACTGAAGATATCCTCGATGCGGATCACGTGTGTGATCTTGCGGCTCAGGTGCCATGCGGAATCAACAGAGACATAGGGGTCGTAACCGTAGACATCCATGCCGAAATTGACGGCAGTGTTTGCCACGCGCACACCGATCGCTCCCAGACCGATGATACCGATCTTCTTACCTTCCAGTTCGGTTCCCGCAAACTGCTTCTTTTCTTTTTCGGCAGTCTTGGCAATATCAGGATTGTTCCAGTTGGCCCGCACCCAGTCGACGCCTTCCACGATGTCACGGGAAGCAAGCAGCATGCCGGCGAAGACAAGTTCCTTGACTCCGTTGGCGTTGGCACCGGGGGTGTTGAAGACGACAATGCCCTTCTCGGCACATTTGGCAAGAGGGATATTGTTGACGCCGGCGCCCGCGCGCGCGATGGCGAGCAGATTGTCGGAGAATTCCATATCGTGCATGGCCGCACTGCGCACCAGAATGCCCTGGGCATCGCTGATGTCATCGACCTGTTCATACTGAGAGGTGAAGTTTTTCAGTCCGATCGGGGAAATATTGTTGAGGCAATGAAATTTGTACATATTTAATATTCTCGCTGTTGTTATTTGTGTGATACAGAGCCGGTCCGCTTCGAAGTCAATTAAACGCCGGCTTCGAAGTCTTTCAAGAAATTAACGAGCTTCTCGACGCCTTCGTAAGTCAGACGCTGGCTTCGAAGTCCTTCATGAAGCTGACGAGTTTCTCGACGCCTTCGTAAGGCATGGCGTTGTAGATGCTGGCACGCATGCCGCCGACGCTGCGGTGGCCTTTGAGGCTCATGAGGCCGTTGGCCTCAGCCTCTTTAATGAAGCGGGCTTCGAGATCCTTATCGCCGATCACGAAGGGGACGTTCATCAGGGAGCGGTCCTCTTTGCGGACTGTGCCCTTGAAGAGGCTGCTGCTGTCAAGGAAATCATAAAGAAGTTTGGCCTTCTTCTCGTTGCGCTCCTTCATGGCAGCCAGGCCGCCCTGCTTCTTGATCCACTTGAAGACCTTGCCGCAGATGTAGATGCCATACGCGGGAGGGGTGTTGAAGAGGGAGTCGTTGTCAGCCTGGGTCTTCCACTTGAGCATGGTGGGGGTTCCGGGAAGCACATCGTCGCGGATCAGATCTTCGCGGATGATCGCGATCACGACACCTGCAGGTCCGATATTCTTCTGAACACCGCCGTACATCACTGCGTATTTTGTGATGTCCACGGGCTCGGAGAGGAAGCAGGAAGAGACATCAGCGACCAGATCATGGCCCTTGGTATTGGGCAGTTCCTTGAACTTGGTGCCGTAGATTGTGTTGTTCTCACAGATATAGACGTAGTCAGCCTCTTCGGGAATGTCCAGATCGGAGCAGTCCGGAATATAGCTGAAAGTCTTGTCCTCGGAGGAAGCCACAGCGACCGCGTCGCCGTATTTGCGGGCTTCCTGCCATGCCTTCTTGGCCCACTGGCCTGTGATGACATAGGCAGCGCAGTGATTGCGCATGAGGTTCATGGGCACGGCTGCGAACTGGGTCCAGGCGCCGCCCTGCAGGAACAGCACTTTGTAATTGTCGGGAATCTGAAGCAGATCCCTCAGATCTGCCTCTGCCTCTTTGATGATGCCGTCAAAAATTTTGCCGCGGTGGCTCATTTCCATGACGGACATGCCGCATCCTCTGTAGTTGAGCATTTCGTCAGCCGCTTCCTGAAGTACTTCTTCGGGGAGAACGGCAGGGCCTGCGGAAAAATTATATACTCTGTCCATATGACTGATTATCCTCCTGTAAAACAATGCTGATCAATTCTGCTGCTCTGCTTTGCGCACATCTTCTTCGTCGAAGGCCTCCTCGATCGAACTGCCGGGGGAGACCATGGGGAAGACCTTGTCGTCCTCTTCGATGACGCAGTTGACCAGGATCGGTTCTGTGGAAGCCAGGGCTTCTTTGAGCGCGGGTTCAAGCTCATCGATCGTGGTGACGTTGATGGCTCTGCAGCCCAGTCCCTCGGCGACCTTGCAGTAATCCACCTTGTCTTCGAGCACGGTGGCGCTGTAGCGGGCGCCGTAATACAATGTCTGCCACTGGCGGACCATTCCCAGCACCCGGTTGTCAATGACGATCTGGATGATAGGGATATTATAGCGGCTTGCAGTTGCCAGTTCGTTCATATTCATGCGGAAGCATCCGTCTCCGCCGATATTGATGACAGTCCGGTCAGGGCATGCGATCTTGGCGCCGATGGCGGCTCCGATTCCATATCCCATAGTTCCCAGGCCGCCTGAAGAGATCAGGGTGCGGGGCTTTGAGAAGGTATAATACTGGGCGGCCCACATCTGGTGCTGTCCGACATCAGTTGTGATGATAGCGTCACCGCAGGTCAGCTCGTCCAGTTTCTCAATGATACAGGGGCAGGTCAGCCTGGACTTGTTGTAGTTGAGCGGATAGGAATTGCTCAGCTGCTGGGTATAGCGCAGCCAGTCAGTGTGCTTCTGCTGTTCAAGCCTGCTGTTGATCAGTCCCAGTACCTTTTTCAGATCGCCGATGATTGAGTAGTCAACCTTGATATTCTTGTTGATCTCGGCGGGATCGATATCGATATGAAGGATCTTGGCGCCGGACGCGAAAGTATTGGCATTGCCGATTACGCGGTCCGAGAAGCGGGCACCCAGAACGATCAGAAGATCGCAGCGGCTCACGCCCAGGTTGGAGGCCTTGGTTCCGTGCATTCCCAGCATGCCTGTATAGCGCTTGTCATGGCCGTCGAATGCGCCCTTGCCCATGAGGGTGTCGCAGACGGGGGCATCCAGCCTGTCGACAAATTCTTTGAGCTCATCAGAGCATCCCGAGATGACAGATCCTCCTCCTACCAGTACAAAGGGCTTTTTGGAGGCCTTGATCATATTGATCGCGGTATCGATCTCTTCGTCTTTGATCCTTCGCTCTTTTATGGGAAGATAGCGGTCGGGAACGACCGGTTCATAGTCACAAACAGCTCCTGTCACGTCTTTGGGGACATCCACAAGAACGGGGCCCGGACGTCCGGTCCTGGCGATCGCGAAAGCGTAGCGGATGGTCTCAGCCAGGTCATTGACATCCTTGACAATCCAGCTGTGCTTGGTGACAGGCATGGCGATGCCGTTTATATCGACCTCCTGGAAGGAATCCTTGCCAAGAAGAGGAAGGGTCACGTTGCAGGTGATCGCGACAATTGGAACGCTGTCCATATAGGCGGTGGCGATACCGGTCACAAGGTTTGTGGCGCCGGGACCGCTGGTAGCCATGCAGACGCCGACCTTTCCGGTCGCCCTGGCATAGCCGTCCGCCGCGTGGGAGGCGCCCTGTTCATGGGAAGTCAGATAGTGTGTGATTTTGTCACTGTTTTTGTAAAGCGCGTCATATACATTCAGGATCGCACCGCCGGGATAGCCGAACACTGTGTCAACACCCTGTTCAAGCAGGCACTCGACGATGATATCCGCACCGGTTAATTTCACGGGAAACTCCTTTCCAGTAACCGGCAGCCGGAGAATGATTTTACTCCGGCGCCGGAAAAACACTCATATCTGTGTCTGTGGCCTCCAGGTCACAGAGACGAATGATTGAAGCTGCGTCAGTCTCAGCGGGGAAGCTCCAGGACTGCGCCGCGGTTTCCGCTTGTGACGAGGGATGCGTATCTGTGCAGATAGCCGTCTGTCACGCGGGGCTCGCGGGGCTGCCATTTGGCCTTGCGGGCTGCAAGTTCTTCATCGCTGACCTTCATCTCAAGCTTGTTGGCCGGGATGTCGATGGAGATGATATCGCCTTCCTCCACCAGGGCGATCGGGCCGCCGACTGCTGCTTCGGGAGAGACATGGCCGATGGAGGCGCCTCTGGAGGCACCGGAGAAACGGCCGTCTGTGATCAGGGCGACTGTGGAATCAAGCCCCATGCCGGCGATGGCGGAAGTGGGATTGAGCATCTCACGCATGCCGGGGCCGCCCTTGGGGCCTTCGTAGCGGATGACCACGACGTCGCCGGGATTGATCTTATCGCCGGTGATTGCCTTGATGGCGTCCTCTTCGCAGTCAAAGACGCGGGCGGGACCTTCGTGGACCATCATCTCGGGAAGAACGGCACTGCGCTTGACAATGCCTGTATCGGGAGCCAGGTTGCCCTTGAGGACCGCGATGCCGCCGTTGGGCATGTAGGGATTGTCGATGGGGCGGATGACTTCGGGATCCAGGTTGACACAGCCCTGGATATTCTCCCGCATGGTCTTTCCTGTGCAGGTCATCAGATCCAGATTCAGAAGTCCCTTCTTGTCCAGCTCATTCATGACGGCATAGATACCGCCGGCCTCGTTAAGGTCCTCCATGTAAGTGGGACCTGCGGGTGCCAGATGGCAGAGGTTGGGAGTCCTGTCGGAAACTTCGTTGGCGATCTCCATGTTGATCTCCACACCGGCCTCATGGGCGATGGCGGGAAGATGCAGCATGGTGTTGGTGGAGCATCCGAGAGCCATGTCCATGGCGAGGGCGTTCATGAAGGCGTCCTTTGTCATGATGTCTCTGGGACGGATATCTTTTTCAACGAGCTCCATGATCTTCATGCCGGCGTGCTTGGCCAGGCGGATGCGGGCGGAGTAGACCGCGGGGATCGTGCCGTTGCCCTGCAGACCCATGCCGATAGCCTCGGTCAGGCAGTTCATGGAGTTGGCTGTGTACATACCGGAGCAGGAGCCGCAGGTGGGGCACACCTTCTCTTCATACTCGCGGAGCTTCTCTTCTGTCATTGTTCCGGCAGCTACAGAACCGACTGCCTCGAAGATGGAGGACAGGCTGCGCTTTCTGCCGTCGATCCTGCCTGCCAGCATGGGACCGCCGGATACAAAGATGGTGGGAACATTGACCCTGGCAGCTGCCATAAGGAGGCCGGGGACGTTCTTGTCACAGTTGGGGATCATGACGAGGCCGTCAAAACCGTGGGCCTTAGCCATGCACTCCGTGGAATCCGCGATCAGATCACGGGTGACGAGGGAATATTTCATGCCGATATGTCCCATGGCGATACCGTCGCAGACAGCAATCGCGGGGAACATGACGGGCATTCCGCCTGCCATTGCGACACCCATCTTGACCGCCTGGGCAATTTTGTCCAGGTTCATGTGTCCGGGGACGATCTCATTATAGGAACATACGATACCGATCATCGGGCGTCTTCTCTCTTCCTCGGTGTAGCCGAGGGCGTTGAAAAGGCTGCGATGGGGGGCTGTTGAGACACCTTTTTTGACAGAATCACTCTTCATAAATAATCTCCTATCCGAAGCGTATCCCGGCGGGAAAAGCCGGCGGTCATAGATAAATCGGTATAAAACGATTAAAAAGACAAAAAGGCCGCCCTTTCCGCTGTGGGGGCTGTCCGCGACGCTCCGGCACAGACAGTCCGAAATAATTTCAGGGCCAGTGCCATGGGTCTGACACTTCCCGACATGTCAAATCATTAATTACCTGAGGTTTTGAGCGCGCGCGACGATTTCGGGTCCGATTACGTCACCTCTGATCACGCCTGTTTTCATTTCCGGAAATCCATCTCGCTCTCCGCAGGCAGTACATAGTGCGCGCTGATGAATCAGCGCTGTAAAATACTAAAGTGCAGGCACGCTGTTTTCCCGCATGCCTGCACGCCGCTGCGCCTTTTATACGGGCGCAATATGTAGCGCTCATTCGCTCACTTCATTGAATCTTCTGTCTGTTATGCCTGCCTGTGTACCGGAGCGCTCCAAAGGTCCGGAGTATCATCAGATACGGTTCAAACCTCTGAGAGTGAAGAATAATGCATCGGCATTATTTTTCGCTCTTACCGATCCTGCCGCTCTTGAGAGCGGCAAGCCTGAGGCGTTTTCGCGGAGGCGAAAACGGTGAAGGATCAGCGGAGGTTTGTACCGCCTCGCGGTTCAAACCTCTGAGAGTGAAAAATAATGCATCGGCATTATTTTTCGCTCTTTTCTTCTGCGTCTTCGGGCTTCTCAAGCTGGATGATGGCTGCGCGCTGCATGGGAATGCGGCAGTTTTTGTTATATCCGAACTCTACGATGACAGTGTCTCCATTGATATCAATAACAACCCCGTAGAAACCGGCACTTGTAAGAACCGTATCTCCGACGGCAAGGGTTGCCAGCATTGCAGCCTTCTCTTTTTCCTGCTTTCTCTGGGGACGGATCATAAGGAAATACATGGCGCCGAAGATCACGGCGATGTAAATAATGGATCCAAAACCCATTCCGGCAGCAGACAGCATCATACCACTCATGTTTAAAAATCCTCCATTTATGAATTATAGAATTCCTGACGGCATTTTTTACGTCATTGTCCTATATCATACAACAAACCTGCATGTTTTTACAACTGTTTTTATAATCGATCGTTATCAGGAGTTTTTGCGGGGTTACTATTCACGCCCTATCGAGGGCGTGAATAGTAACTTGCGTTCGCCCATGCTGAATTCGCTTCGCGAATGGGGCGAACGCCG
>JBGUNJ010000016.1:0-20126 GCA_045117315.1 Lachnospiraceae bacterium
GGCAGTTCGAACACTCCCTTATATGGGGAAACAAAAGCCAGCTAACTCATGACTGAAGTCACAAGAATGCGCTGGCATGCTTTTCAACCTGTAAGTCTTTTTCTGACTTAAATCATTTTCTGATTTTTAACCACAAGCACGAAAAATGCTTCCCGTCGGCATTGTGGGCTCTCAGCCCACCAATTCAGATGCGCAAACAGATACAATGCAGACAGTCAGGAAAGTATACGCAATCCATAGTTACGACTTTCGCGGAGGAGATGATTCTGATGAAGATGAAAAAGAAAATCTGTCTGCTGTTCATTCTGTGTCTGTCATGTATGCTGTTCAATGCATGCGGGGGTCAGACAGCGCAAAGTGGAGACGGAGGAAACAAGACGGAACAGGAGAACAAAACCGGGACCGGATCGTTTTCGGGGGAAGGTGCATGGAAAGGAAAAGAAGGGATCATCATCCTTCTGGAAGCTGATGGAACAGGCAGTTTTCTGGGAGAAATGAATGATCAGGGTGACGCTGCGGGTGCGGGTCTTCCGGGTGTCATAAAAACGGAGGCATCATGGGAAGAAGATGAAGACACGGTCACTGTCACGAGCGCGGACGGGACTTTCATTCTGAAAAAAGTAAAAAGCGGCACGGAGGAAACGCTTGAACTGAACAATTTCGTCTATACCAGACTGAACGAAAATGAAAGAAAGGAATATCAGGAAAAGGCCGCAGCGGCGGTTGATCCGCGAAAAGCACAGCAGACAGCTCAGGCAGATTCCAGAAATGAAGAAATCTTTCTCGAAGAACCCCTTCAGATCATAGACAACGAAAATGTTACCATTCATATCACAAGATTCTTCCGGGAAGTGGCAAATGAAGGGACAGAGTATGAGTTTATTTCTGCCGGTTTTGAGATTGAGGTCGAGAACAAAACAGACAAATACGAGATATCGGTGACGCCCCGCGATTGTTCGCTGTCGGACAGAAGGGTGATTGATTTTGTTAGCTGGAATAGTGGTGGAAGTGTTGCCCCGGGAAAAATTGCAGCAATGAAATTTATCAGGAGCAATAGTGAAGATTTTGAGGATCTGAATGCTTTATATGAACTGGAAGGGAATCTGGATCTGAATTATGTCTATGACAGACATTCCAATATGGACCTTGGCGGTAAGGTTCCCTTTTCCATTCCGGATGCAATCAAGGACAAGTCCATAGCCCAGGAGGCGGGGGAAAACCGTTCCGCCTACGAGGATGTTTTCAAGGCTGTCTCCGCTAATATCTGGTTTTATAATGGAGGCGGGGACACAAGCCTCAACTATATTGCGTTCAAAGAAAACAAAGCCAGCCTGAACCAGGTCTATTTTGACGGGAACGGCTTTCATAAAAATGACGTGGAAGAGTGCCCTTATATAATCTCTGATGAAAAGATCACTGTATCTGCAAAAGACGGGGAAATCGCTATTCCTTATCGTTTATCCGGAGAAGAAATTGTCCTGGGAGAGGGTCAATATTTCAGCCCGGACCAGGTAGAGGAAGGGCTTCAAGGCTATTGGACCTGCACGACTTACAGTGACTTTACAGGAAAAAACAATACATACTATCTTTTCGTTGATCATGGTACCCTCAAATCCGAACATGCAGCCGAAGCTGTTGACGGCACAGATGGGGAATACTATTATTACGGACCTTATGAAGGCACTTATACTCTTGGCACCGGCGGTTTTATCACCGAAATGCGACACGGCGGTGACTGGTTCTTTAATATCATTGATGGAAAACCCACTATTCTTCATTATGACACAGTCTGTACTCCCGCCGATGGATTTCCCGGCCGGGACGGGTATTATTTCTAAAGCAATCTTTTACTGAAAAAATAAAATGGGCTGCTGTATAGCTGAAAATTTTTGGAAATCTTCAGCTGATGCAGCAGCCTCTCTTTATGCTGTCTCGTGCGGCAGAACTTATTTTGCGGTCCGGGCGACCCGGTGGGCAATGTTCTGCCACAAATGAGGAAAGACACCTAAATCTTTATGCAGGGACTGGGGCAGGGTGGGGATCCTGTCGTACAGGAGCTGCCAGTATTCCAGTCTGCTGGTGTAGAAGTCAAGAATCTCTATGGTGTGGGTGCGGCTGTCGCCCAGGCGGGAGACGCGTACGGATGTGACGACGCCTCGCAGTCTGACCGGCTGATCACCGCTTTCCAGGGCAAGTTCCACCGGGGTTCCCAGTCCCAGAGAGTGGCCGTCATCCAGAAAGACGATCATATTGTGCTCTGTCAGCAGCGTGGTGACGCCCTCGTATTGGGCCTGACCGGAGGATACCCGCACAGGCTCGGCATCGAGCACTTTGACAGTTTCTCCGTCGCTGTCCCTTCCGTCCACCAGGAACACAGCCATGGTGAGAAAATAGAGGTTGCGGACGATCCAGAAGAGCAGGATCATCAGACTGATCGTCTGCGTGGCATCGAAGATTACTATTATCCTGATAATTCCCGCCAGGGAGAGGGCGATCAGGACCAGGAAGGGTGCCATGGAGCGGATATCCCTGGTCTTCTGTCTGCTCTTTGCGGATTTGTCAGTCACCTTGAAAGCGGACAGGGTAAAGCTCATAGCTCTTTTCACGCTCTTTCCCGGCGTAGACAGATGCGTACATGGCGAGACGTACCAGATTGCCGTCCCATGAAAAGGTGCTGCGCGAAAAATCGTTACACGGAAAAGCACTGCAGAAACAGCGGAATTACGGCAGAAATCGTTTTTCTGGAAATCGCGGAGAACGGGTTTCCGTATTTTACCTGCCATGCTGAGAGACTGGTGTGATAAAATGAATACAGGCAGCCGGGGCTCATCTGGTTCATTCCGGCGCTGTTTTAATCATATATATTTATTAGCAAGAGGTCATAGCTGCAATGATGAAAATAAAAATCCGTAAAAATATTCATCTTTCTGTTCTGATCCTGTCCATCCTGATTTTGTCGACGTTCCTGCTGGCAGGCTGCGGGGGCGGGGGCAGCACGGAGAATGCCGCAAATACATCTTCATCCCTGAGTACAGGCCCGGATTCCGCAGAGGTGGAGGAAGGGCTGTTCCGAGTGGGACTGGCAGAGAGCATAGATACGATGGATGTACACCGGACATCCAGCGAATATGTTGTGGCGATCAATGCTTTCGAGCGGCTTTTTGATATCAGGCAGAACGAGGACCAGACCACGGAACTGGTTCCGGGACTGGCAAAGGATTATTCCATGTCCAAGGACGGGAAGGTCTATACTTTCACCCTGCGGGACGACGCGTTTTTTTCGGACGGGACACCGGTCAGAGCATCGGATGTGGCATTTACGTTTTCGAGAATGCTGTCCCTCCCGGACAGTATGCAGACTGATTTTGCGGATATGATCCTGGGCGCGGATGCGGTCATGGCCCACGAGACGGATACGCCGGAAGGAATCAGGGTCCTTGACGATACGCATGTCGAGATCACCCTGTCCGAGCCTTTCGCGGGCTACATCTATCAGGTCGCCACGCCATCCTGCAGCATCCTGAGCGAAAAATGTGTCCGCGAGTCAGGGGACAAGTACGGGACATCCCCCGAGACAACCGTAGGGTCAGGTCCCTATATGGTGACCGAGTACGACAGCAAAAAGGGGCTGACTCTGGAACTGAATCCATACTGGAAAAAGGAGCAGCCTTCTGTCAAAAAGGCCCGGTTCCTGGTTCTTGATCCGGCCCTCATGGATGCCGGCTTCCAAAAGGGAGAGCTGGATCTGCTCGATTTGGAAGAAATACACACGGACACGATCAAGTCTGTCTACAAAACCGGCAAATGGAAGGACCGCCTGGTTTCCAAGGGATGTGTGGAGACAAACTATCTCATGATGAACCTGGAAGCCCGGCCCCTTGACAACATCAGGGTCCGAAAAGCGGTCCAGCTGGCGATCAACCGGCAGAAAATAATAGATGAACTGTATGACGGCGAAGGAACCCTTGTGGACGGCATTTATCCGCGCGGGCTGCACGGCTTCAGCGAAGAAAACCAGGGCTGGCTCAAATACGATCCAGAGGCGGCGAAGAGGTATCTGAAAAGAGCCGGGAAAGACGTCAGTGCCCGCATTGAACTGGCTGCCGATTCCACGTCCGGCATGCGGGAGCTCAATCTGCTCAATATGATCCGGCAGGATCTGCAGGCAGTCGGACTGGAGGTCTCCATTGTGAGCTATGATCCGGAAAGCTGGATGTATCTGCGCACCCACGGAAAACTCATGGCCTTCTGCAGTGTCTGGAGCGCCGATTACAACGATCCGGACAATTTTATCTACACATTTTTCGGAAGCCGGGAGAAGACCCTGCGCCGCTCCGGCAACTTTGCGGAGAAGGACGTCATGAACCGCATCGTCCGGGCGAGGACGATCCGGGATGACGATGAGCGCATGGCGGAATATGCTGCTCTGGAAAGTCTCCTGATCCGGGACAAGGCACTCTGGGTCCCGCTGTTTTCCACCAACCATCTGTTTGTCCTTGGTGACCGGGTGAAATCCTTTGTCCCCTTCTGGGCAGGCTGGAACTCCATCCCCCTGAAGGATGTAGTAATGAAGTGAGGCTGGAACTCCATCCCCCTGAAGGATGTAGTAATGAAGTGAGCAGGACAGACATGTTTCTCCGGGAACTTCCCTTTTCCTGAATGCATTTTTTCCATTCAGAAATATTATTTTCGGGAAATTCCTTTACTATGATATTTTTTCCATTTCAGTCTATTGAGGTAGTGCACAGTAATGAATAATAACGAGATCAAACAGGAGCCCTGCTTAGACGAGGAAAAAAACATGCATTCCTCCGGCGGGGAGACTACCGCGTCTCCGGCTAAAGAAGAGAAGACCGCTTCTTCCGCGGCAGGAGATAAAACCGCATCTTCCGACGACGGGGACAATATCAAAAACAGTCTTCGCAGGAAGATTTTTCAAATGAATATCCGGCTGGTGGCTGCCGCCGTCATTCTGTTCGCGCTTGCCGGCATTGTGCAGATGAACCGTTTTGCGGGGCTGATGGAGGAGACAAGCCGGGAGGAGAATACTGTCATCATGGACACCATGTCGGATTCCATGCGCGACATGGCGACGGAGAGCTTCCAGAAGTACGTGATCGCCCAGGCCAATGTGGTGGACGGAGAGTTCTGGACCATGCAGCACGATCTTGAGATCCTTGCAAGACAGGTACAGATGGTGCTGGAATATCCGGATGCCTTCTCGCCCCAGGAAGTACCTCTCCCCTCAGAGGCGGATGCGGGGAAGCTGACGCTTCAGCTGCTCTACTCAGAGAGCGCCGACAGGGAGGATCCCGCCCTCAAGGAGCAGATTCTCCGGATCGGAGGCCTGAGGAACATGATTCTGGAGATCGTTGAGGGAGGAGATACACTGCTGGACTGCATGGTATCCCTGCCCGGCGGGGCCAGCATCATCGCGGACCGCACGCCTGAGGGAAAGATGGATGAAGACGGGGAGGTCGTCCCCTATAATGCAGACCGCAGGCCCTGGTATGTGGGAGCCCTGGTCCACGGGGAAACCTATTTCACCCCCGTCAACATGGACAATTACTTCACCAATTACGAAGTAATGGCCGGGGTCCCGGTCTATGTGAACGGGGAACTGGCTGCCGTATGCGGAGGTTCCGTCAACCTTGAGGATCTGGACGAAATCGTCTCCAAGGCACAGCTGGGCGACCAGAGTGACACCTGCCTGATCAATGAGAACGGCAATGTGCTCTATTCCTCCCGGTCCGAAGGGGAACTGGCCATGAGCTCCAATGAGCTCCGCAGCCTGAAAGAGAGCAGCAATCCGGAGCTGGTATCCATGGTGAATAAGGCTCTGGAGGGCGGGAGCGGTTTCTCTCTTCTCAACGTGGACGGAGAGGAGATGTATATCGCCTACGCGCCTCTGAAGACCATCGGCTGGACGCAGCTGCTGATGATCTCGCAGAAAGACCTGAACAGCACCGCCTACCTGCTCATGCAGCAGACAGGGACGGTCATGGAGGACTCCCTTGCCCGCACCCATAATTATTCCAGGACGATGACGATCATCATGCTGCTTATAGGTATTTGCCTCATCGCGATGGCCATTGTCATGTCCTTCATGTTCGCAGACCGCCTTGTAAAGCCGATCAAAAGGATGACCATGAGGGTCGCCAGGATGCAGGGCGATGACATGAGCTTTGAAGTGGAAGACGTGTACCTCACACGGGATGAGATCGAAGTTCTGGCCAGAGCTTTTTCAAATATGTCACAAAAGATGCGGGGGTATGTGCGTGAGATCGTGGACATCACTGCGGAAAAACAGCGCCTGGATACAGAACTCTCGGTCGCCGCGGATATTCAGATCAATATGCTGCCCAACCATTTCCCGGCATTTCCTGAAAGGGAGGAATTTGATCTCTATGCCGTCATGGATCCCGCCAAAGAGGTGGGAGGTGATTTCTATGACTTTTTCCTGATCGACGACGACCATCTGGCCCTGGTCATGGCTGATGTCTCGGGCAAGGGCGTGCCCGCCGCGCTTTTCATGGTCATTTCCAAGACCCTGATCAAAAATGTCACCCTCTCCGACGGATGCAGCGGACCGGGAGAAATCCTCAGCGATGTCAACGACCGCCTCTGCGAAGGAAATGAGGACTCCATGTTCGTGACTGTCTGGCTGGGCATCCTGACGATTTCGACCGGACAGCTCGTTTCCGCCAGTGCCGGTCACGAGTACCCTGTTTTTTACCGCAGGGAGAGCGGATTCAGGATGGAAAAAGATCCCCATGGTCCCGCTCTGGGAGCCATGGAGGGCATGCGTTTCAGGGAGATGCAATGGCAGATGAATCCCGGGGATCTGCTCTTCCTGTACACGGACGGCGTCCCCGAAGCAACAGACGCTTCCATGGAACTCTTCGGAAATGAAAGAATGCTGCAGGCGCTGGCCGAAAGCTGGGACCGCAAGAACCTGCAGCGCCGTTCCGGAAATGCGGACATCGAAGGTGCTGTTATTTTAGAAGGCCCTGATATTGAAGGTATCGGAATTGAAGGTACCGGAATTGAAGGTACCGGAATTGAAGGTACCGGCATTGAAAGCACTGGCACCGAAGGCATTGGCACGAAAGGAAATGACACTGAAGGCACCGGAACCAGAGTCAAAAATATTGATGATAGGGGCGCGGAAGGCAATACTACATCTTTGAGAAAATGGAACTTTGAAGATCTGCAGGTTTTCCTTGCCCTGTTCCGGGAACATGTTGACGACTTTGTCGGCGAGGCCCCCCAGTTCGATGATCTCACCATGCTGTGCTTTTCCTACAATGGCGCTTCAGAGGTATCTGAGCAACAGCCGGAGATGCCGGAGCAGTGATACGGATCGTGAACGAATCACCGCGAAAAATCAGGCTTTGCCGGATCGCGGCGCGGGTGCCATATAGAAGATGCTGCTCTACCGGCAGTCCGCATGCTGCGCGCAAGATTCGCGGCCGAGTCTTGAATTATCTTTATGTAAGACTGATTCATGTAAGACTGACTCATGTAAGACTGACTCGTGGGCAGGCCATAAATTGCGGCATCAATCGGACATGAAAAACGGAAGAAGGGGCAGAATAGAAGACAGAAAAGACAGAAAAAGACAGAAAAGACAGAATAAGACAGAAAAAGACAGAAGCGGCCCGCCTGCAGCTTCTGTCCCTTTCTGTCTTTTTTGTCACGTCCCGTGAAAATTATTTGTTCTGACCCGGGCGGACACTGTCCGCCCGGGGAGCGGAAGGCGGCATAGCCGTCTCTGCCCGGTGATATCTTGATCGTGATGCCAAAAACAATGGTGTCAAATAAAACGGTGCCCTAAACATGATGTCAGGGAAGATTGTGCATGTTCCGTCCCCTGTTCGTCAGTATTGCTCCGGCTCCCAGGACCAGGATCAGGCCGATGATGTAGTACAGGGCTGTTCCCCTGCCGCCGGTGGACGGCAGACTGGAGCCCGGCTCGTTGACGACGGTGTTGTTCATGCCGTTTCCTGTCAGGTTCAGTCTGGCGGAACCTCCCGCAGGGCTCTCCTCATGGCTTGCGGTGATGGAGAGATTCATATCATCGAGAGCATTGTAGCCATTCGGTACAGTGGTTTCACGAAGTGTATAGGTTCCCGCGTCGAGGCCCCATATGTTAAACACACCCGTTTCATCTGTGACCATCTCTGTCACGAAGCCCTCCGATGCTGTCTGATCCGCCACAATATAATCTGTGCCGTACTTGTTCAGTTTCACTTCCGTCCCGTCTTTAAGCAGTGTAAACCCTGCTCCGGCGAGAGGATCGCCGTTTACGCTTTCAGCCTTCTTGATGTTACTCATTTCATAGGTGAACACCCAGACGCTGTCTTCCTGAGTTTTGCCGGTATCCTTCCCATAACTTGTATTGGGGTTGTTTGAGTACTCCATGAAGACGGAATTCCTGTTGGTGTTATCAGGGGTCTCTCCGTCGTCAGATGCCCTGTGGACAATGGCATTCTCATTCAAGTGCGCATTGTAGGTGACTATGACAGAGATGCCTTCGGAGCCGAAATGCTCCTCGCCGATGATGTCCCTTACATTCATTTCGATCGTCCAGGTCTTTCCGGCATCTCCTGCGGCCACTCCGGCCACTGTATAGTCCGTGGCCGCGACCTCAGTCCCGTTGACGGTGACTTTGTCAATACTCTCAAATGTCACTCCGGGACTCATGGTATCCGTGAACTTCACGATATAACCATTGGTGTTGTAATCCACCAGATGGCTGTTGTGAGGGACTGTTCCGATCAGGGCGAAACGGAAACTCTCATTGATATTGTGGTCAGCCGTCTCAGCCCAGCCTTCAGAATTTGCTCCGTCATAATTATCATACACCTGCTTATCGACCGTCGGGATGACGCTCTTGGGCTGAATGGTGTAGTCCTTGATCACGACGGTGATGTAGGTGGTGTAGGCGTCGTGCCTGCCTGTCTGTGATGTTTCTGTATCACGGATCAGGTAATAGCCCGGAGGCAGCTGGATCGAGTTTTCGGTGTCATCCGGTCCCAGAGTGATGGTCCGGTAGGGATGGCCGTCTATATTCAGATACTTCTCGATCACATCGAGCTTCTCGCGGTCAAGTTCCTTATCCACTACATCCCGCAGGGCATCCAGGACGGACTGGTCGACAGGATCTCCTGCTGATACATCTCTGTTCGGATCCCTTCCGTTTTCACCCCAGACAATGTTGGAAAGGACATCCTTTGTCCCCTGGCTCTCATCATCCGGGTCAACGGGTACTGCGGCATAATCTCCCGTAAAGATCTGATAGATCTCATAGTAATGCTTCCTGGTTGTGATTTCCGGCAGATCCTCATGGTTGGTGGGTTCATTGTCCCGATCCTCCGGAGTCACGGGAGCGGGAACAGGTACGTCCGACTCATCCCCGTTTTCATTGTCCACCTCCTTGAACTGCGCGGTATAGGCAGTATCTTTGGTGGCGGCCGTGACAGCGGGTGTCCAGCCCTGGAAGGTATAGGTCTTACCCTCTGCGGCAGGGGTCAGTGCCGGAGCCGCGTGGGAAGGTGTGGTATTGTATTCCACCTCTGTCTTCTCGATCAGTGTCCCGTCATAGTTCAGCCATGTGATCGTGACGGTCTCCGGATCAGCCGGGTCTTTGTCCCCGGGCAGTACAGGGTCAGTCAGGGTATACCGGGCATCCTCTGCTTCAGGAGCAAAGGACCAGGAAGCGCTTATGGTCACGTTAGCCGCAGGCATGGTGTATTTTCCGCCTGACGGGGTCAGGCCGTCCGGAGCTGAGATCGTCCAGCCGCTGAATGTCCATGTACCGGGCACTCCGTCTTTATCCGTATCGCCTGTGGTGAGATCCGCGGGCATGTCCATAGGGGTTCCGGCGGCGATGTTCTTCCGGTCGTCCGGTTTCACTGAGTCTGACGGCTTGTCGCCGTATATGACATAGGTCACATCGTAAGTGTCTGCCGTGAAGGTCCACACGCCCGTAAACTCAACGTCCTTGTCCGGCATCTTAAAGGAGCCGTCCTGCACGGTCACCCCTTCAGGCGCTGTCCAGCCGGTAAAGCTGTATGTTCCCTTGACACCGTCTTTGGTCCCGGCCCGGGAATCCGGCGCGGGCTCGACGGTCACGCTGCTGCCGGTTTTCACGTCGGATCTGCCTGCCGGAGCTTTATAGTCTTTGGGGACATCTCCGCTGACAGAATAGGTCACTTTATGTCCGGCCGATTCTGCTTTCGTATTCGTGATCTTGAAATAATAGACAGCCCCGGTTTCGTCAGAGGAGTTTTCAATCGTCCCCTCATACCCATCGACGGCCTCTTCTTCGACCGTGTATGTGATGATGCTGCCGCTGTGATCCAGACGGTCCAGATTTTCGAACGCTGTTTCCCAGTTATCATCCTTGGTTACTGTCTTCGATTCACAGACTTCTCCGTTTTTCTTGAGATTGATCGTGATTTGATCCGGGCGGTCCGATTCTTCGTCTCCCGACCAGATTTTATCGACGAGCACGATGGTCTTGTCCGATTTCCAGTTCTGGATCACAAAATCGTACTGTCCATTGATGTAATAAGGATCGCCATAGCCCTCGAGAGCCTCTTCCTCAACGGAATAGTCAATGACCCGTTCTTGCTTTGCATAGATCGGCATATCTTCAAAGGTATGGGTCCAGCCCTGGTCAGCAGTCAGAGTCCATTCTTCGACTATCTCCTGCCTGCCTGCCCTGTTCTTGTCGGACAGAAGGGTGATCTTCACTTCTTCAGTGGGTTCCGTGTCGTTCACCCACTCTTTGGTCACTGTAATATCCGTCGTGGTCGGAGTTGGTGAGTTGGTAATAGTGAAACCTTCCTCGGCGGAACCCGTGATCCTTGCCGTATAGCCATCTACAGGTTCCTCCTTTACCTGCCATGGAACGATCTCGCCGTTCCGATATACAGGCAGATCATTCCAGGTCCATTGCCAGTCGTTTACCTCCCCCAGTGTGGCAGTTTTATAGTACATCAGCATCGCTTCATCCCTGTACAGATATACTGTCACTTGATCATGGATCAGGTCTTCTGAATTGTTGCCGTCGTCCCAGACTTTTTTCACTGAAATGGAAATTTTCTGCTGGGAATTGGTGATGGTGAAGCCGTCCGCCGCCGTTCCGCTGATTTCAGTGTCATAGCCCGGCACCGGTTCCTCCGACACTGTATACTGAATTACCCGGGATCGACTGCTTTCATCCGGGCTGTTTTCATCCGGGCTGTTTTCGTCCGGACTGTTTTCATCCGGACTGTTTTCATCCGGGCTGTTTTCGTCCGGACTGCTTTCATCCATAACCGGAAGGTCCGTAAAGGTATAAGACCAGGGTTTACTGGCGCTGCCGGTTTCGCCTTCCCGGGGTTCCACCTGTGCCGAAGCTATTTCCATACCATCCGCGTACAGCCGTACGGTTACATACCCGGGCCGGTTCGCGTCTTCATTACCGCCGTCTTCCCAAACCTTTTTGACGGTGATGTCTCTCGTATTCCTTTTCAGTGTATTGGTGATGGTAAAGCCGTCTTCCATGTTCCCGGTGATGGAGGTCAGGTAACCGTCCACGGGATCTTCTTCCACTGAATAGTCAACAAAGGTCTTTCCGTCCTCCCTGAAAACAGGACGTCTTTCGAAAGCTCTGTCGTTGGGAGATGTTCCGGAAGGAATATGGAGTATACAACTTCTGTCCTCCTCCCCGGATTCCTGATTGATGACCTTTTCTCCATCAACCAGAAGGTGCACTGCAGCCTCTTGCGGGCGCCTGCCCTGCGCGTTGTCGTCATCATCCCAGATTTTCGTGACTTTAATATCACGATACTCCTGTTTGTTTGTGATGATGAAAACCGGACCGGAAGGACCGGCGGTTTCGTCAATGGTTTTTACAAAACCCGACACATCGCTTCTTTCCAGCACAGAATAAATGTATTTCTGTCCCTGATCATCATATTTGGGGAAATCCCTATAGGTTTTTGTCCAGCCTTCATCCTTTTTCAGGAACTGGACCATGCTGTAATCGGGTATGTTTTCATCGTTCCGCTTCAGCGCAAATGTAATATAGGGGATATTCACATCTGCCCCGTTATAGGTTTCCCAGATCTTATTGACTGTGATGTCCATCAGACCGCTGAAGGTATTGGTGACCGTGAAGCCTTCTTCCGCGGAGCCGGTGACCACGGGCTCTGCATATCCGCTGACCTTGTCCTCTTCCACGGTATAGGAGATCAGCTGATCATTTTCGTCCGCTTTCGGAATTCCTCTGAAGGTACCCTTCCAGCCATTTGAACCATAGACAGCAATCGTGTCGACCAGCTCATCGCCGTTATAAAGCCGCACATTCACATAATCAGGGCGGTCGTCCTCTTTTCCTTCATCTCCCTGCCAGACTTTGGTGACCGGGATATTTATTAAGGTCTCGTCGATGGCATTGGTGACGGTATAGCCGCCGCCCTCCTCTGTGGAGATTTCGGTTTTATAAAAGTCGACCGGATCCTCTTCTATCCCGTATGTGATTTTCTGCCCGTCTTCCTTTGCCGGAAGGGACTTGAAAATATGCTGCCAGTTATTCCCGGAATTCAGCTGGATGGTTTCCTTCTCCTCAGTGGTCTCTTCTGTGTTCGCGACCAGGCGGATATTGACATTATCCGGGCGGCTTCCGGTTTCATTGTTGTTGTCATCCCAGATCTTCACCACAGAGACATTGACCTTCTCAGTGCTGTTGGTGATGTCGCAGGTCCAGGTTTTGGTCTCAGCATTGAAAACAGGTTCCGCATAGGAGACAGTATAGTCATCGAGCGGGGTGAAGCCGTCAGCCGTATCCGATGATGGATCACCGGAATCCCCGTCAGGTGCCGGGTCACCGGAATCTCCGTCAGGTGCCGGATCCCCGGAATTCGCACCGGGTGCAGGGGCATTGGAATCTGGATCTGTGCCGGGTGAATCGCCATCGTCATCCCCGCCGGGCGCAGTCTTTACAGTGCCCTCGACCACGCGGTAGCTGATCTCTTTTCCGCTGGCGTCATTCCGCGGCAGGCCTGTGAATTCCCAGCTCCAGTCGGGGCCGGATACGGTCTGATCGATATAGCTGCCGTTTTCGTCCACGGCAGGGCCGCTTTCGGTCATGAGCCTGATCACGATAGACTGCGGGCGGAGATTGTCTTCGTTGTCATTGTCGTCCCACGTCTTTGTACCTTTGACCGTGACAGTATTCTTACCGGGTTCGGTAAGTGTATTGGTGATTGTAAAGTCAATTGCTGTCCGGACCGTACCCTTCCGTTCCGGTATTTCCCGAATCTCGGTAGAGCTGGTATATCCGGAAGGAACATTCAGTTCCTCCACCGTATACTTATAGGGTTCCTGCGTATCCGGATTCAGATACTGCAGCAGGTTTCCACTGCTGTCCGTCTCAATAGGAGATGATACCCATTCATCTCCGGAACTGTCTCCGGAACTATTTCCGGAAGTGTCTCCGGAATCGCTGCCGCGAAGTTCCACGGAGCCGATCTCTTCCCCGTCCCGCTTCAGCTTTACTGTGACAGATTCAGGGCGTCCGCTCTTATCTTTCTCGTCGCCGGTCCATTTTTTGCGTACTTTAATCACGACGGGCCGCTTGACGCGGTTCGTCACAGTGAATGCGTATGTACTGACGATCCTGCCGTTGCTGTCTTTCCGGGTATGGACGACCGGTCCGTCAACTTTGGGATAGAAGGTCTGGCGCACGTCAGCGGGGCGGTCGGCATTATAAGTAACGGTCTCACTGATCGTGTATTTACTAATATCGGTCCCTTTCAGGCCGCTCACCGCATAGGTGTTCTCATCGCTGGTATCGGGTGCCGGGCTGTCAATCAGCGTGACAGGTCCTCCCACAGGCACGAAACCGGCATTTATTCTTGTGTAACCTCTCAGCGTGTATCCGGATGCGCTGCCCACCTGTTGTCCGTTGCCGTCCTTTATTTTGAAGTTCAGACTGTCAGGGAAGAAATTTTTGTCAATATCTACAAGGCTGGTATCATAGTTCTTCTCGATGACCACCCGCACTTCATCCGCCCAGGTGTTTGTCAGGTCATGCTTGTTTACCGAGCAGACGTAGTTGTCCTTCTTTGTATAGCCTTCGGGATACTCTTCCGTGATGAGGTAGGTCTTATTGGTGTCCAGGGCTGCCCCGTCCTTTGTTTCACTTTCTTTCAGGGCCCAGACCCAGTTATTCCTTCCCTCATTGTCTTTCTTATAAATGGTTGTCCGGCCGATTTCCTTCTTTGTCGTGACGGCGTTTTCCCCTTCGCCTTCTTTTATTTCTTCCTGTACGACGATCGTCAGAGAATCCGGACGGTCTTCCTCCTTATCACCGACCCAGTATTTGGTGCCGCCGATAGCTTTTTCATTATCGAAGTCTATATCTGCCCAGGTATTGATGACATTTGCGGTCCTCTCCCAGTCCTTGTCCAGCAAAGGAATCTGGCGGGGTTCGCTTGGAACGGAAACGTACTTATCCCCGGAGAGATTAAAGGAGAACGAGACCGGACAGTCAAACCCGGTCATAAACTTGATAACATCCGTGATAATGGCACTGGACAGCTCCATTGACTGGAATTCCACAGGTATTCCGGGTACTCCCAGGTAGCCGTATTTCTTTACCTGGAATTTAACCCTCCATGCGGTCAGCGGATTTCCCAGGTCTTCTCTCTTCTTGGCCTTGCCGACTGCGAGAGGAATGGACAGCAAGTTAGCTATATCCAGCTTGGAGATCCACTCCAGGACTTCTCCGGCAGTCCCTCCGACCAGGCCTCCCACGAGATTGATGACATTGATTTTGTCCCCGTTCAGGGGGAAGAGGACCGGAATCCACAGGCCGGCAAACTTTTCTGCTGCCCCTCCTCCCAGATACTGCCGGTATCTCTCATTGGGTCTGTAGCACAGTGCCAGATAGACATAGTCAGGCTCCTTGGCGCCTTTCAGCATGATCCAGCGTTTGTACGTGTTTATATCCAGCATGGCGGTATTCGTGATCGTCGTCGTCAGACCGTCCTCAGAGGTCTCGTATTCCACCATGTATTTCGTTGTGTGTTCGCCGACATGTTCGCCGACCACAGTGGTATATTCATTGACCTTGAAGGTTACCGAGGGCTGAGGGAAGAATGAGTTCTTCGCGAATTTTTTTACATAACTCATGGTCGGCTCAAACTGCCAGAGTTCGTTCCAGTCTGTCGTCTGTTTCTTTACGGTCTCCCAGATATGAGTGTTGTCCAGATCCCAGCGGGAAGGAACGACCCGCTTGCTTTCTTCCGCATAAGCACCGATGTCCGGATGATAGAGGCCGTTTGCTTCCTGCACGACACCTATGTCGGCAACATCTCCGTCCATCAGCTGATCGATGGGGTTTCCCCCGTCCGGAGCGCCTCCGCCGTCTCCACCGCCTCCGCCGTCTCCGCCGGCGAGCTTCGCTTTCAGTTCCCGGATGCGATACTTGATCTCTACCAGTTCGCCTTTGGAATTCATTTCATATTTGGGAATGTTCTCAAAGGTATAGGTCCAGTTGTTGGCGGAATTCAGTGTAGCCTTGGCTACGCCCTCCCAGGAGAAGTATCCGGTATTGTAGTACTGAGCCTGCAGCAGCACTTCGATACTTTCAGGCCTGTCCTTCTTCTCCAGGTCAATATCCCATTCCTTCCGGACGGTATACGAGTCTTTTTGAGAGGATTCCAGGATAATGTCCACCCGGTCATTCAGCCCGCGTTTCATGGAGGTGGGCTGCTCCCCGCGGCCCTTTGCCCGCCTGTAGGGGTCATCGCTGTTGTAGGGCTCCGCGAGAAGGGTATACTTTCCGTTTTTATAGGGGAGATAGATACTGGTCTTTCCGTCTTCTCCTGTTTTGCCTACAGAAAGCGGCGTGATATTGATGTCGGTGCTGGAATAACCGTCATTCTGCACGTATACACCCTTGCAGGGGATAGTCTTATTTTTGTTTGCCCAGACTGCGACAGGTATTTTGTATACATAGTGTTTGCAGATATCTTCATATTTTAACTTTTCATTCCAGGTCAGGGACTGGACGAAATGCCGGCGGTTATAGCTGCGATAGTTATGATCGATCGGCCACTTTTTATCATAGACGACATAGTCCACGATCGGAAGCTCCAGATGAGCCTTAAGATCCGCGAACAGATCCTTCACCTGAATCACTTCTCCGTCCACACAGCCTTGTCTGCCCGTTTCTGTACATGTATGGATGGAGTTCAGCGCTCTGGCGTTTTCCAGGGTCCACTCATCCTTCTGCAGTGATGCGGAAGCCTTGGCACCTGCCATCTGTCCGACGCTTCCGGTCATGATCGGACCTAAGGTAAAGTCTCTCCAGCCGACTTTCCCGATTTCCAGAATCTCAGCCATAGTCGCGCCGACGAAAACGACCGTATTCTCCATTGTCTTAGGCTTCACGGATGTGAATTGAAAGTCCGGATCATAGTTGGATTTGAAACCATTGCTGGTGGTTACGCTGACCTCGGCAATATTATTAAACTGACCTTTGACAGCCACAGGCTGAGACGCGCCGGCAACCAGATAGCTTTTCATATTAAAGCCGACAAAATAATAGGCAGGCAGATACTTAAATAAAGTCTCACTGATATCATCCTTGTACAGGTTGTCAGTATTCTTTTCGATCTGACTGTTGATCGTTGTATTTGCGGGCAGATTTGCCCGCTTCAGATCCAGATCGAAATCACCGGAAATGCCAATCTTCATTTTAACGCCTATGTCGAGGGACGGAACCGGAATGACCCCAAAGATCGTGTCTCCGTTAAATTTAAGGTTGAAAACGAATTTCGGGTCATACGTCCAGTCCACGTTGCTGATTTTTCCGGACCAGTTCCCATTGTCCTGGATGACATGATTTTCTGCGGCGAATGCTGCTATAGTCGTTAAAAAGAGTATGAAAAGACAAAGAAGCAAGACAATAAACTTCTTCGATAAATGGATACTCAGTGATCTCTTATCCAATGATTCATTATCCGTTGTTCTCTTATTCATTGATTTCATCTCCGGTGTTTGTTTATTCATGCTGCGCTGCCGTATTCTTCTGATCAGGTTCAGGGCTGCATATAGACTGTTATGCGCGCGATTTCGCCGTACAACTCCGGTTTTTGCGCTTAAAATAGCGTAAAAACACATCGAATTCGAGGTGGTCTGAACCTTGTAACTATAGACTGTCTGTTTGTTTGCTCATCTTAATTGATTATATCAAAAATATCGGTGTCCATTCTACAGGGTACAGTTTAACAGTGCCTCTCCAAGTGTAGTGCTTCCAGGTAAAATATGAAGCCGGCATCGCTTCGCTCAGCTGATCCGAACCGGGTGCGGCCTTTTTAATAGGGCCGCCCATGTCCGGAATCAGCTGAGCGAAGCGAGACCTGCCGGCAGCAAGAGTTTACGTTAATCACATCTTCAGCCGGATAAGATACGTTCCGCTGTGCGGCTGTAAAGGGGCTTTGCGCGGCATAAATTCTCGTTCCTGCACGCTTTCAGCGCGCTGACTGCGATTTATTCCACGATCCCCTTGACAGCCTTCCCTTCCTGTATCCTGTTATCGTGCCGCTAACGGGGGGAGCCTGCAGAAAAGAACTGTTGACCCGTTACCGCATGCTGATTATACACAGGAAGGCCGCTCCATCTGTATGCCTCAGGCCGGGGCCTTCTCCAAAAGGAGCCTGCTTTACCGCACTATACGGATTCATTGAGGTCTGTCGGCATGAGAAAAGTGCTATGTATCCACTCGTCCGCATGCATCATTCATATCACAGAGGACAGTTTATAGAAAACATTTACTCTTCCCTTTATGCTACCGCCAGATACTGCTCATGTTTCTCCATAGGCGTCAAAACACCTAAGTTGCGCTGTAATCGTCTGTGGTTATAGTATTCAATGTAGTCCTCTATCATCTTTACAAGAGAATCTCTGTCTGTAAAACGATTGCCGTAATACCGCTCCCGCTTCAGGATACCCCAGAAACCTTCCATAGGACCGTTGTCGATACACTTCGCCACTCTGGACATGCTCTGTGTCATTCCGGCTGCTTCAAGCCTGGCATGGAAGTTTCGATTGGTGTATTGAAATCCTCGATCCGAATGGCACAGAGCAGATGCCCCAGGATTGGCGGCAATCGCCTTATCAAACGTTTCGAAAACCAGAGGATTGTCGTTGCGATCACTGATCACATATGCGACGATCCGCCTGTCATAGAGATCAAGGATCGCGCTAAGATATACTTTATGCTTGTCCTTATTCTCATCATACCATTTAAATTCGGTGACATCTGTCAGCCATTTTTCGTTAGGCTTATCAGCTGTGAATTCCCGGTTCAGGATGTTCTCAGCAATGAACTGCGGATTGGCTGCCTGGCGGGTGCATCCATGATTCGAGTACTTGATCGTGGATTTGATCCCTTTCTTCCGACAGATCCGAAGTACACGTTTATCGTTTGCCTTGATTCCATGATAACGTTCCAGATCATCCCGTATTCGGCGGTAGCCCTTATCAGGACTGGCCATATGGATCTTTTCAATCTCCTCAGCGATTCGTTTGTTTTCTGCTTCATAAGTCGGGATGCTTCTGCGAAGCCATTTGTAGTATGCAGCACGGCTTACATGCCCCAGTTTGCAGAGCGGTCCGATCGGATAACCATGTTCTTCGTGTTCTTCTTTGATCGCCTGATAGACTTGCCCGTGCCTGACCAGGCTCAGCCCCGCCTCCTCTCTATCTCGTCGAGTTTTTTTAAGAAAGATGCCTCCATTTCGGCCCGTTCCTTTTCTGCGCGCAGGATCTTGTTCTCCGCCCGGAGCTTCTCCAATTCAGACATTTCTTCAACCGGCTTTAATCTGCCGCGCCGGTCTTGAAGGGCATTTACTCCGCCTGTCTCATACTTGACGGTATAGCTTCGTGCCTGTTGATAGGAAATACCGAATTCCGCTGCTGTTTCAGCATAATTATGGTCATGTGCAATGCAGTATTGAACGATTTCCACCCGTTCATCAAAGGTGGTCTTCCTTCCTTTGGTCATGATAGCGGTCCCTCCTGTTCCGGAAGCCTTCAGTTCTTCATGACCATTATACTTCTTTATCCAGTTTTGTAGCTTGCTTTTAGCTCTGATTCCGTACCGCTGGCATATTTGCCGTTGTGAACCTCTTCCGCTGAGGTAATCCAGCACTGCCTGCTCTTTCAGTTCTTTAGAATAGTGCTTATTCTTAGTGGCATGAAAAGCGCCTTCGCCATCGCTCTTATATACACATATCCATTGCTGTATAGAGTCCAAGCTGACTCCAAGTCTGGTAGCGGCATGACATTGTGTTTCTTTGCCACCTAGTATCGAATGCACTGTGTGCAGTTTTTCTGCTGGGCCAATCCTACCCTTAGACATAAAAGATGCCCCCTTCCAGGCAAAACAAGATTTTATTATTTCTCTTGTCTACCTAGAAGGGAGCATATCAATGAACTTTTCAGCTAATGCAACAGCCCCTTTCACAATATTTGCCAGGATATTTGCTGAGTGATTCATATGCCTGCACAGTGGGGTGCTCCGGCATAGTCAGAAAGGGTATTATCCTTCTTCGGGTGCTTCGTCTACATCCATTTTGGCGCGGACGATCTTCTTGGTGGCATTTTTGAGGAACGGGAATTTGCGCACTTTCATGGTGGTGATGGCGCGATAGAGCGGCTGGGTCTTGTTGTAGTCGTCCAGGATTCTCTGCAGCTGTGCCGTGACGTCTTCGGGAGAAAGTCCTTTGGCTTCCGCGACGTCGGGATCCGGATATATCCTTGCCGCAAGTCCGTTTCCGTTCTCCTCACCGCTGATGACGACCTCCCCGACCAGGTCATGGGTCAGAAGGGTGTTTTCGACCTCTTCGGGGGAGACATTTTCACCGTTGCTGAGGATGATCAGATTCTTCAGGCGGCCGGTGATGTAAAGGTAGCCGTCTTCATCCATGCGTCCCAGGTCACCGGTGCGGAGCCAGCCGTCGGAGAAGGCCTCCTCGGTCTCTTTGGGCATCTTGTAATAGCCCTTCATGACATTGGAGCCTTTGACCTGGATCTCGCCGTCCACAAAGCGGACCTGCATA
>JBGUNJ010000017.1:0-15831 GCA_045117315.1 Lachnospiraceae bacterium
CGGCGTTTGGCGGCGCGTAAGCGCATTGGAATCGCCAAACGCGTCGTTACATGTCCACGCCTTCGATAGGGCGTGGACAGTAACGACCTCAGGACGTGTCAAGTCCTCTTAAAAGCAGGTTTTGAAATAATGCTGCTTCTGCGTTATACTATACTGCATGAACGGATTTGCAGAGATTATAGGGCAGGACATCATTGTCTCCCATTTACAGAATGCGCTGCGTACCGGAGAGGTATCGCACGCTTACATTTTAAACGGAGCAAAAGGCTCCGGGCGTCATATGATCGCCCGGAGCTTTTCGGCTGCTCTTTTTTGTGAAGATCCTCAGACCGTGGACGGCCGTGTCGATGCGTGCGGACAGTGCATGGCCTGCCTGCGGACCGCGTCCGGCAGCAATCCGGATCTGATCATTCCTGCGCGGGAAAAAGAGAACAGCATAGGTGTCGGCGACATCCGGAAAATGCGTGCCGACGTTCAGGTGAAACCTTACAGCTCCTCCCGCAAGATCTACATCATTGAGGACGCGGAAAAAATGACTCCCGCGGCCCAGAACGCCCTGCTCAAGACGCTTGAGGAGCCGCCGTCCTACGCCGTGATCATTCTGCTGGCGGACGGCACTTCCGCCTTTCTGCCCACGATCATGAGCCGATGCGTGACCCTGCCCCTGCGCCCCGTGCCCGAGAAGGCAGTGGAAAAGTGCCTGATCGAGCGCTTCGGAGCCGACGAAAACCGCGCCCGCCTCTGCGCCCGTTTTTCGGGCGGAAGCATAGGCCGCGCCGCCCAGCTCCTTGAAAATGAAAAATTTGCGGCACTCCGTCAGAAAACGATTGCCTTTATGCGGGAAATAGATAATAAAGACGCCGCGGAAATAGCGGTTTTTGCCAGAGAGACCTCCGCGGACAACGAGACACAGGACATGATTGACTTCGTCCTGACCTGGAACCGCGACCTGATGGTATGCCGCAGCACCAAAAGTACAGAAAACTTGATTTTTACCGATGAAGTACAGTATATTATAAAAGCCGCGAGTGCGCTCTCATGGAGCAGCCTCCAGTCTATATCAGAGGCGGTCTTCCGGGCGCGCAGACGCCTTTTTTCAAACGTGAACGCTGAGCTTACCCTGCAGATGATGCTGCTGGAGATCCGCAGAGCCTGCATCAGCAGGAGTTCATGAGTTTATAGATCGATTGCCGGTCTTCAAAATGGCCTCCAATCGCAGATTATTTTTTATTTTTCATCTTAGATTCGGGCAGGATTCAGAGCGCAGGATACTGATTGCAAAAACCAGATTACTGGATTCGGATTGCAAAATACTGATTTCAGGATTCTGAGCGGAATCAAGAGATGGATTGAGGTATTTAAATATGGAAAAAACCGAAACCGGCATGGTGAAAGTCGTCGGAGTCCGCTTCAGGACTGCCGGCAAAATATATTATTTTGACCCGGGCGATTTTGAACTGTCCAGGGGCAGCCACGTGATCGTGGAGACGGCCAGGGGACTGGAGTACGGCTTTGTCGTGGGCCCGCCCATGGAAGTGGAAGAGAAGGATATCACCCAGCCTCTTAAGGCAGTGATCCGCATCAGCACGGAGGAAGATGACCGCCGCGAAAAGAAAAACCGCGAGCGCGAGCGCGAGGCCTTCTGGATCTGCCGTGAAAAGATCCTGAAGCGGGGCCTGGATATGAAGCTGATCGATGCCGAATATACCTTTGATAACAGCAAGGTCCTGTTTTATTTCACCGCCGACGGACGCGTGGATTTCCGCGAGCTGGTCAAGGACCTGGCGGGTGTCTTCCGCACCCGCATCGAGCTGCGCCAGGTGGGAGTCCGCGACGAGACCAAGATCCTGGGCGGCTACGGCAGCTGCGGACGGCCCCTCTGCTGCCACACATGGCTGTCTGATTTCGTGCCGGTCTCCATTAAAATGGCAAAAGAGCAGAACCTCTCCCTCAATCCGGGCAAGATCTCCGGTGTGTGCGGGAGACTGATGTGCTGCCTCAAAAACGAGGCCGAGATCTACGAGGAACTCAACAAGACCCTTCCCCATCCCGGCGATGAAGTGGAGTCCTCGGACGGCCTGAACGGCCTGATCGAGAGCGTCAACATCCTCCGCCAGACGGCCCGCGTCATTGTGGAAGTGGATGACGAAAAAGAGCTTCACGAGTACCATGTCAGCGACCTGACCATCCTGCGCAGGCGCCGCAGAGGTACCAGCCGCCCGACCATACAGAAAAATGCCAACGTCCAGAAAGGCGGATCCAGACAGGCCGGCGGAAAAGAAAAGGACGCTAAAGAAAAAGACGCGAAAGAGACCAGAGACGGCAAAGAGGGCAGAGAGGGAAGAGAAGGACGCCAGGGCAAAGAGGCCCGGGACAGAAAAGACGAGCGGAGAGAAGACGGAAGAGAAAACCGCAGAGAACCCCGTGAAGGCCGTGACGGAAGAGAAAACCGCGAGTCCCGTGAGGGCCGCGAGTCAAGAGAACCCCGCGAAGGAAGGGGAAGATCCGGCGGCTTCCGCGAAAACGGCGGAAGAGAAGGCGGCAGGAACAATTCTCCCCGCGATAATTCTTTTAAAGAATCCAGAGAGCCCGGCAGCCGTGACAATGGATTCAGAAACGCGGAAGGCGGCTTCGAAGGACGCTCCAATTCCTCTGCCGAAAATACAGACAGAAGAAACGGTGACAGAGCCGAACGCGACAATCAGGAACAGACAGGCGGCGGCCGCGAGCGCGGCAGGAGAGACCGGGGCAGGAACCGCGGCGACAGACGCCGGGAAGGGCGTCCCCGCAGAGAAGACGGCGGCGACAGCACGTCTTCCGCAAACAGCGAGAAAGCCCCGCAGTAAAATTCTGCGGTAAAGTCTGTAGTAAGATTCTGCGGTAAAGCCTGTAGTAAAATCCTGCGGGAAAGCCCCGCGGTAAATCCGGAGCTGCGCGCCGCGAACCAGCCTGCGCGCCGCGAACCGGGCTACGCGCCGCGAACCGGCCTGTACACTGCAATTTCACTTTACGCGCAGTCGATCAAGACTGGCTGTTGAAAAAGATATGATATGATTACTGACAAGCAAAAGGAATCCCCTGGCGGCACAGCTGCCTGTCCGCCGGCAGGGACAGCCGGTCCCGACAGCGGTTCAGGAATCCGGGAATCCGCTGGCCTCGTGAGGCCGGGGGAACGGGTGGACGACCTGCAGCGCGCAGGTCTTCGCATCATCCAGAATCCGGATCTTTTCTGCTTCGGCATGGACGCGGTCCTTCTGTCTGCCTATGTGCAGATGAAAAAGGCGCGTCGGGGCCTGGACCTGGGAACGGGGAACGGCATCATTCCGATTCTTTTGTCCGACAGGACCGACTGCCTCAGCCTGACAGGACTGGAGATCCAGGAGGCCAGCGCGGACATTGCGGAGCGCAGTGTGGCGCTCAACGGCCTCGGAGACCGGATTTCTATTGTGCGCGGAGACATCAGAGAAGCAGACCGCATCTTTGCAGCTGCTTCTTTTGATTTTATCACCTGCAATCCCCCCTATCGTCAGGCGGGGAGCGGAAAGATCACCGGCACACCTGCGGGAGGCGGCAAGGCCATCGGCACATCCGCGGGAAGCGGAAAGATCACCGGCACACCTGCGGGAGGCGTCAAGGCCATCGGCACATCCGCGGGAAGCGGAAAGATTGCCGGCACTCCGGCGGGAGAATCCGGCGGACAGAATCAAAAAAACAGCAGACAAAAGGGCAATACCGGATCTGATCAGGATGCCGGCGCGAGCGGGATCGATCCCAGGGCGATCGCCCGCCATGAGATTTTCTGCTCTTTTGAGGATGTCGTCCGGGCTGCGGCGGCACTGCTCCGCCCGGGAGGCCATTTTTACCTGGTCCACCGGCCCCTGCGCCTGGCCGAACTGATCGCAAAGCTCTGCGCGGGCGGTCTTGAGCCCAAGCGAATGCGCCTGGTCTATCCCCATGTGGACAAGGCCCCCAACATGGTGCTCCTGGACTGTGTCCGCGGCGGTGCGCCGGAGCTGCGCGTGGAGCCGCCCCTGATTGTCTACGACGAAAACGGTGCCTATACACCTGAACTGCTGGAAATATATTACGGAGATTCATAAAAATATAGTCATAAATAAACTGACGCAATTATCCTGCGAGGCCGGCAAGTCTCGCCGGGCCCCGGCCAACGAAGTTGACCGTGGGAGCTGCATCACAGACTTCAGACGGGAGAAAATATGTCCGGAACCCTGTATCTGTGCGCAACGCCGATCGGAAATCTCGGCGATATCACGCAGCGGGTCCTCGATACGCTTCGGGAGGTAGATCTGATCGCGGCGGAGGATACCCGCAATACCCTGCGCCTGCTCAATCATTTTGAGATAAAAAAGCCCATGACCAGCTATCATGAGCACAATAAATACGAAAAAGCACAGGAGCTTCTCGACGTCCTCAGGCGGGGCGGCAGCATCGCTGTTGTGACGGATGCCGGCACGCCCGCCATCTCCGACCCCGGAGAAGTGCTGGCCGCCCTCTGCATCGAGGAAGGAATCAAAGTGACATCCCTTCCCGGCGCCTGCGCCCTGATTACGGCCCTCACCATGTCGGGCATGCCCGCCCGCCGCTTCTGCTTCGAAGGATTCCTTCCTCCAGAAAAAACGGAGAAAAAAGAGCGCAGAAGGATCCTTGATCAGCTGCGGGAAGAAGAGCGGACCATCATCCTCTACGAGGCGCCCCACCACCTTCGCGGCACACTGGCGGAGCTGGCCGACGCCTTGGGAGGCAGCCGCAGGATCACACTCTGCCGCGAGCTCACCAAGCGCTTTGAGGAGGCGATCCCCCTGACCCTGGAGACCGCCATCCGCTATTACGAGGAAAACGACCCCCGCGGGGAATATGTCCTCGTGATCGAAGGCGCCGACCCAGCCAGGCTCCAGGAGCAGGCCCGTGCCGCCTTCGATGACATTCCGCTCGAAGAGCACATGCAGCAATACCTGGACCAGGGACTGTCCCAGAAAGAAGCCATGCGTCGGGTAGCCGCCGACCGCGGACTGAGCCGGCGTGACATCTACCGCCAGCTCAAAGTAAAATAGTCCTCCGTTCTTCCAAAACAGAAAGAGCCGGAGAAAAACATTTATGTAACAGGCATAGTATATGCACATGATA
Source organism: Lachnospiraceae bacterium (assembly GCA_045117315.1). Taxonomy (GTDB): domain Bacteria; phylum Bacillota; class Clostridia; order Lachnospirales; family Lachnospiraceae; genus CAG-791. Next base: position 5,146 of record JBGUNJ010000017.1, read on the forward strand.
AAGCGTAGAATATGCTTATAAATAGTTCCCAAAAGAACAGAACAAAAAGAAAAAGCAAAAGAAAAAGCAAAAGGAAAAGTAAGAGAAAAAGCAAAAGGAAAAAGAAAACTAAAGGGAAAAGCAAAGCAAAAGAAAAAGCAAAAGCAAAAGAAAACTAAAGGGAAAAGCAAAGCAAAGGAAAAAGCAAAAGGAAAAGAAAACAAGAAAAGAAAAGGAGAGAAAACAATGAAACCTGAACTGAAACTGGCCCCCTCAATGCTCTCAGCTGATTTCGCCTGCCTGGGAAAGGAACTCGCCGATGTCAAAAACGGCGGAGCCCACTATCTGCACATTGATGTCATGGACGGAATCTTTGTGCCCTCCATCTCTTTTGGAATGCCCGTGATCAAGTCAATCCGCAAGGCGTCCGACATGTTTTTTGATGTCCATCTCATGATCGTCGACCCGATCAGATACATCAAGGAATTCGCGGAGTCCGGCGCCGATCTGATCACATTCCACCTCGAAGCGACAGAGGATCCTCAGGCTGTGATCGACGAGATCCGCAAATACAACTGCAAGGTCGGAGTATCCATCAAGCCCAAAACCCCTTTTGAAGATGTGGCTCCCTTTATGGACAAAGTCGACATGCTGCTTGTCATGACTGTAGAACCCGGCTTCGGCGGCCAGAAGATGATGCCTGAGACGCTGGTCAAGGTGCGCGCGGCCAGGGATTTCGTCACTGAGAACGGACTGACCACAGACATTCAGGTCGACGGCGGCGTCAAATTTGACAATATCTTCCTTCCTCTTAAGGCTGGCGCCAATGTATTTGTCGCCGGTTCCGCAGTCTTCGGCCCCGATACTTTGGGCGAGACCAAACGCTTCTGCGAATACCTGAGCCGGCACTGAGTAAAATTGGACCGGCACCGGGCAGCACTGAGTCATTGCTGAAAAAAATGAGTTACGCTGAGCCGGAAATGAACAAAACCGGGTCGGCACAGAGCCGGCACTGAGTCAGCAGCCTTCCTGGCAGCTAAAAGCCCGGCAGCAGATGTTTGAGTAATAGATTCAGAAAAATAATTCAGTAAAATAATTCAGTACAGCAAACAGTAAAGTAAAATAGAAACGGATCGCACCTGGAGTTGATCACTCCGGATGAGATCCGTTTTTTTTTGCGTTTTATGCCTTGTCTACGTGGTCGTTGGAAGCGATCGCGGTTACAGGCCGTCTTGTTCTGACCGGGCTTTCAGGACGTGGGTCAGCGGGTATTTCTTTGGCTCCGTCCTTACCGTCAGCCGGAAGATCAGCCGCATCGTTCTTTTTGCCGGCAGGATGTTTTTCTGCCGCTTTGGCTTTATCGTCAGCCGCAGGGTTTGCTGCTCCGTCCTTTCCGCCGTCCTTAGCGTCTTTTGTCTTTATGTGCTTTTTGTCTGAATGTGCGCTTTCTGCTGCATCCGCTTTCCCTGCCTGCCCGGCAGAATCAGATACGGACGCTGCAGATGGTTCGGCCGAATTGGCGGCTTCATCTGCTTTTCCCGCCTTCCCGGAGGAAGTGGCTGAGGCGGACGATTCGGACTTTCCGCCCCCTTTTCCGGGCTCCCCGGGCAGACCCTGATATTCCACGACATATTCTTTGATTATATCGCTTTCTTTTTCCGATTTGACAAATGCCTCTTCCATGATTTCCTCGATCGTATCGGCAGCGGCGTCCATCACATCCTCGGCCAGGTGCGAATTGTTGGGATTGCGTTTTTCCAGCCGCATGATGATATAGTCGTGGTAAATGAAGTCCACGATCGCCGCGAAGGGAATGGCCAGCAGGATTCCGATCACGCCGATGAAACGGCCTCCGATGACGATGGAAATCAGGATCCAGACAGCGGACACGCCGAGGCTCTCGCCGAAGAGTCTGGGTTTCAGAATGTATCCGTCAAAGGTCTGCAGCACCGCCGTAAAGAGAAGGAACCACAGCGCGTGCCAGGGATTGACCAGCACCAGGATGAAGGCGCCCAGCACGGCGCCGATCATGGGTCCGAAGGTCGGGGCCAGATTGGTCACACCGACGATCACAGAGATGATCGCCACATAATTCATGTTCATGATCAGCATGAAGATCCAGTTGAGGACACCGATGATCAGACCGTCCAGAATGTCGTAGGCGATATACTGGATCAGGATGTTGTTGCACCTGCTCCAGAAAGAAGCCGTGTTGCTGAAGACCTGATCCGGCAGAATCGCGCGGAGCAGGCGGACGAAGCCGCTCTTGAGGCGCTGGTTGTCCAGCGTCAGATAGATGGCCAGAATGAACGAAATGATCCAGTCGAAGACCTTGGCGCCCAGACCGTAGGAGACGTTGACGATCTTGTTGACATTTTCCGGAAGGATCCGGGTGATCGATTGAAGCAGCTCATCACTGGAAGAAATGAACTTCGACAGGTCAATATCATATCTGGCCGCGAAACTGCTCAGCTGAAGCATGAGGCGCTGAAAAGAGTAGACATAGCCATTCAGGTTCTTTGCGAACATGACGACGCTGTCGATCACCTGCGGAATCAGGGCCACCATGAGGATCACGAAAAACAGGACCACTGTGAGGTATGACAGTATGACCGAGAGCGTGTGGCGGAGACGGTCCTTGGAAACTTTGTACAGGACATTATTGTAATAAAACTGTACGAGCGGATCTATGACATACGCGATGACAAATGCCATAAACACCGGGGCGCCGACCCTCCATACGGATTTCAGAAAGCTGACCAGCACGCCAAGATGTGTCAGCACCAGATAAAGGACGACGGCAGAGCACGCCGCAAAGGTATAAGCGAACCATTTTTCTTTCAGAAGATGCTTGTTAAACTTCATGGACTTTACGAACCTTCCGTATATTTATGTAGATTATATTTATGTATATTTTTGATAAGAAAAAGTCTATTTCCGGAACGCGGGCAGAACCCGCGCTGGCTGCTCCGGGCACCTGGTCAGGCATGGTCAGGCAGCCCGGCAGGGCAGACGGCCGGAATCAGTCCGGTGATATTCCGCCCCTGAGAAACTCCATGAAAAATAAAAACAGGACGGTAATTGAAGTATATTCCATTAAGCAAGAAATCGCAATGCCGGCATGAGGAAGCCGGACAGGGAATCGGAATCGGAACAGAAGCACCCGGAACTGAAGCGAAAAGTGGGTTAATTGACAACCATATTCCACGAATATATAATTGTTTTTAAATATTTCCCGATGGGTCTGTGATCATCATCGACAAATCGGTAACGGCGCGCATTGCTTGTTTTAAGGTCTTTGCCACTCAATGCTGCTTCACTTACTATACTTTGAACAGGCAGAAACAGGATGGAATAACTGCTGAAAAAAACGCATGCATTTCGGAGGATCTGCTAATCCGCATGCGTTTTTTATTTGGGAAAAACCAGCCATAAGATGCCTTTCTCAGGAAATGGAGGAATCGTTTGTCAGCAAATAAGTTCAGTTTTCAAATGGCATTTATTTCCGATCCTGGTCTGGTCAGAAAAATAAATGAAGATAACTTTGCCTACAAAGACCAATATCTTCCGGAAGAACACGGAAAAGCCTTTCCTGCCGCTGAGTATCCTGGCGAAAATGAGAAAGCTGCGGTTTTTGACGGGATCGGAGGAGCCGCGGACGGAGAGCTGGCCTCCTGGCTGGCTGCGAAAACGTTTGCGGAATATCCTCCCGCGGAACGTTGGGACAAGGACATGATCGGAATGCTTTTTGAAGCCATGCACTCTGTGATATGTCAGGAGAAGACGGAGGGCAGTTATTCTTCTTTCGGAACGACTGCCACTGCTTTTTTCCTGGATGGAGATGGAGTGTGGATCGCAAATTCAGGTGACAGCCCGGGCTTCCTTTACCGCAAAGGGGCCCTTTCCATGATCAGTAAACCTCACACAGATGCCGCACTGATCGCTTCGCTGGGAATAAACAGAAAGCCCTCTATCACTCAATATCTGGGCATGGGCGATGAATTGACTCCGGTTCGAATTGCTCCTGATATCAGCAGAATTCAGCTTTCTGCAGGAGACAGGATCCTGCTCTGCACGGACGGACTGACAGATATGGTATCACAAGACGTGATCGCCGGGGTGCTGCAAAGTTACAGCTGCACCGAAGAAGCAGTCACTATTCTGAAAGACAAAGCGCTTGAAATGGGCGGACTTGATAATGTTACGCTTGTTCTGTGCGACGTCAGAGAACCGGTTTCGCAGGCATGACATTTTTCATCGAATCCGAAACACACTGCGGGACAGGTAAAAAAGAAAGGCATTTTTACCATATCTTATTGACTGCAGAATCTTTTAGAAAGAGGTTTATATGTCTAAAAGGTCAGAAATGATTCGCAAGATTGCAGAACAGGAACTTGCTGAGGCGTGGCCTCAGTGGAGAATCGTCGGCATTCTGGGAAACGGCACTTACGGAGATGTCTATAAGATCTGCAAAGAGGAATTGGGGTTTTCCAGCTTCAGCGCGCTGAAAATCATCCGCTCGGATGAAACCTTTAAAGATACTGCCGTGGTCGATGGAGCAGAGCTGTCAGACCCTTTTCAGCTATTTATCAAAGATGTCGCCGATGAAATCCACATTATGGAAATTCTTAAAGGCGCTCCCAATATTGTCATCATAGATGACTACAAAGTGCTCAGAGATGGCGGAGAATGCAGTGTCCTGATCCGGATGGAGCTGCTGGACAATCTGGCTTCCTATATAAAAAAACGGGGAGAACTCTCTCTGGGAAATATCCTGAAAATAGGAATCGATATTTGTCGTGCCCTGGAATACTGCGAACACAGCAACATCATCCACAGGGATATAAAAGAATCCAATATTTTCTATAATCAGGATCTGAATACATTTAAGCTTGGGGATTTCGGAGTATCGCGGCGCATGGATAACTTCGGTCAAAAAGCATCCATGACCGGGATCGGAACGATTTCCTATATGGCGCCCGAAGTATTCAGCGGAGAATCCTACGACAGTACGGTAGACATCTACTCACTGGGCATTGTCCTCTATACTCTTTTGAATCAGAACAGACTTCCCTTTACCCCGATGGACAAGCCGGATCTTGACGCCGCGGATGTTCAAAAGGCAAACAATCACCGGCTCAATCGGGAAGAGCTTCCCCCGCCGGTTCATGCAGACCCTGCCCTTGCCCGGATCATCTGTAAAGCCTGCAGCCCAAGAACACAGGACCGATATCAGAGCGCCCGTGCCTTCAGGCAGAGTCTGATAGAATACACAAATAAACTGGACAGAAAACTGCTGCGTTACCCCCCTCAGGCTGCTGCCGCCATCCTGGCCGAAAGTATGGAAAACGAAGCGGATCCGATTAGCCGGAGTGCTTCTGATTCTCCTGTATCAAATGAAGCAATAGACGCAGAGGGAAGTATAAAAAAGGTCGTTGACCGGATCTCGGATCAGGTAAGCAGGATCAACATGCCGGTCCGGATCTTATCTGCTGCAGTAATAGTGGCCGTAGTGGTGTTTCTTGTTATAAAAAACACCGATAAGGGTCCGGTGGCCGGAGGCAGTTTTGACTATCCTTCCGCTGACAGCTCAAGCTCTCCGCCCCAATCAGTAAGCTCACTGACCGGCACATCAACAGGCACATCAATGGCATCAATAACAGACAGCAGCACTGCGGGAAACAGTAAACCCGGGCCGGAACCACAAGAGTATATCGATGCGGGTTCAAGCGCTGTTCCTGAAACGACAGCTGATGCAAAAAAAGAAGATACAGAGGAAGATACAAAAGAAGACGCAAAAGAAGATACTAAAGGAGATACAAAAGAAGACGCAAAAGAAGACACAAAGGCAGATACAAATAAAGATATAAAAGAAGAAACGAACCCCTACGCCGATCAGCTGGAGAGCAAAGATTACGTCTGTTATATGGAACTTGCGGACGGCAGTAATATCGGGAAATATGTTGTCGTCAAAAACAACAGCCAGGACATTCTGGATTTGCACGCGGATTTTCAATTCCTGGATAAAAAAGGAAAGACCGTTGCCAAAGACAGCTACGAAGACTACGCTGTTGCGCCCGGACAGAAAGGAGTTCTCCTTCAACAGAGTAATCTGCCGGAAGTAGATAGCATCAACTATTCGCTGACTGCGTCAAAAAGTGATTATCTCCCGGTCTCCGAATGTATCAAATGGAAAGTTGAAGATCTGAAGAAAGACGGGATTATTGTTCATGTAAATAATGAATCCGCTCACGACATTCGCGATTTTCGTATACGGGTTTTGTGGTTTGATGAAAAAAAACAGCTTGAAACCGTTGCTTTCCGATGGAGCAATAACACAGATCATATCCTCAGGAGCGGTGAGACCTGTGACCTTGACTTCCAGAGTCCCTGGGGGAAAGAAACATACTCTGTTTTCTTCCATGGAATCGCTGTCGACTGAAAACTGAAAATCAACACTAAAAACAAAAAACTAAAATAAAAAACTAAAAAGCAGACCGGAGTTTTTGATGGTAAAAGATCAGAAACTCCGGTCTGTTTGCGCTTTGTGCGCATAATCTGAAAGGGATTGTCATATCAGGAATTCGTCAGGAATTTGTCAACTTGTACAAATATAATTGAGATGTTGTTAAAAAACCAGTATAATTTACTACAAAGGCGGTGCCTGAAGGGACGACAGGCACCGGGAGACCGGAAGCGACGCAATCGACGCTAGCAAGACAAGCGTCGCAAGCAACGGAAGCAACGGCATCAGGCCATGATCGGATTATAGCGGGCTGTCAGCGCCGGGGACGCGCGAAGCAGTGCGCGGCTCTCATCTTTTAGCCTGTGAACGCAGGTCGGGGTCAATGCCGCAAGTATGCCGAAAACAAAAGATCAGCAACTGCAATGAGAGAACCGCAATGCGAGAGAGGGAAGGGATCGAATATGAGACAATGGACACAGGAAGAGAGATACAGAGTGCTGCACAGTCCGGATGATATCAGCGAGCTGTTTGAGAGAAACAGCAAGTCTGTCTACAGACAGACCTATCACGTACAGCCGGTCACAGGGCTTTCAAGCGATCCGAACGGATTCACCTGCCACAAGGGGACCTGGCACCTGTTCTATCAGTGGTGCCCCTGGGGCGCTGTTCACGGCCTGAAATACTGGTATCACGTGACTTCCCCGGATCTGGTGACCTGGAAGAACGCAGGCGTCGGCCTTCGCCCCGACACCATCTATGACAACAAGGGAACGCATTCCGGCAGCGCGATCTGCGCGGGAGACGATCTCTACTTCTTCTACACCGGCAACCACCGCGATGAGAACTGGGTGCGCACACCTTACACCTGCGCCGCCAAGCTGGGAGAGGATGGAAATCCCAAAAAGCTGCCCAAGCCCCTTTTCGGACCCCGCGATGACTACAGCGAGCATCAGCGTGATCCCAAGGTCGTCTATAACGAAGAAAAAAATAAATATTACATTTTCATCGGCGCCCAGACCCTGGACAAGAAGGGCACCGTCCTGATTTACCAGTCCGAAGAACTTCTCTCCGGATGGTCCTTCGCCGGCCAGCTCAACGTCGTCGGCTTCGAGGACTTCGGAGGCATGTGGGAGTGCCCCTACATCGTCAACATCAGTGGAACAGACGTCCTGATCTTCTCGCCTCAGTACACAAAACTTCCCGGACGCTCCGAGAGCACTAACCACAACGTCTATCTGCTCGGAAAGATGGACTACGACACACTGACCTTTACTCCCGAGTCAGGCTATAAACACCTGGACTACGGCTTCGATTTCTACGCCGCCCAGGGCGCTTCCAACGTCGGCGACCCCGACAAGGGTATCCTGATCGGCTGGATCGGCCTGCCCGACAACCACTATCCCACAGAGGAAGAGGACTGGGAGGGCAGCATGGGCCTTCCCCGCGAGCTGCGCGTCAAAGACGGAAAGCTGCTCCAGACCCCCATCACCGGGATCGAGAAGCTGCGCGACGGCGAGGCTCCCGCGGACGGAACCCTTCCGGCGGCCTGCGAGATCCTGGTAGACATCGATCCCTCCAGGCAGGCTGAGGACTTTGACCTCAACCTCTACACCAAAGCCGACGGCAGCGGCGGCCTCCGCCTCCATTACGACGCGGCATCGAAGACCTGCACCGTGGACAAGACCGGCCTCAACAAACGCTTCAACATGGCGGTCGGCGAAGTCCTTGACATGCCTCTTGAAAACCCGCTCAGAAACCTTCGCATTTTCGTAGACCACAGTTCCACCGAATACTTTGTCAACGACGGCGAGGCGACCTTCACGACCCACAGCTACCCCGAGGCGGAGGAATTCCATTACACCGTCTCCGACGGAGCTGCCATCAAGATCTACAAGATGAAACCCTCCGTCAAGGATGATTTTGTGATCTGACAACCGCTTTGATGCGCCCCCGGGAGGCAGGAACCGGCTGTGAAGCTGTGAAGTCCCTGAAAACATTCTCCCGGGCAGCATCTGACAATATCCGGCAAATCATATTCCTGCCACGAAAAGAACCATGATCACAAAAAATCTGCGATCATAAAAGAATCCATGATTACAAAAAATCTGCGATCATGAAAGAATCCATGATTACAAAAAGATCTGCAATCACGAAAGGATCTATAAATATATGAAAAAAGTATTCGCGAGCGATTTTGATGGAACCCTGTATTTCTACCTTGCCGAGGACGACAGAAAGCTCCCTGCCGAGAACGTGGCCAAGATCCGTGAGTATCAGGCGGCGGGACACCTCTTCGGACTCTGCACCGGACGCCAGGTCGGCGGTCTGACCCCCTTCATCACGGGATTTGTCGAGCCCGACTTCTACATCACCAGCAGCGGGGCTAACATTGTCGACACACAGTTTAAGGAAATCCGCAAAAAAGGCGTGGATCCTCAGGTGGCGGATGCCATCCTCAAAAAATACGGCACCGACAATTTCCGCTTCACCCTCGACGTCGAAGGCGATATCTGCGTCTTCAAAGAGATGGATTATCCCGGAAAATACTACATTATTACCGGAGTGGACGACTGCCCCGAGGGATTGATCCATCAGGTCAGTATCCACACGGAGAGCCTGGAGGACGCCGCCCGGATGACCGCTGAGATCAATGCGGAGTTCGGCGACAAGGTAAACGCCTTCCAGAACGTCATCGAGATCGACATCGCCCCCAAAGGCTGCTCCAAAGGAGAGGGCGTGCGCTTCCTGCGCGAGTATATGAAGGAGACCTACGGAGACATCCGCCTCTATGGAATCGGAGATTCCATGAATGACCTGCCCCTGATCGAGGCTTCCGATGTTTCCTACACTTTCCCTTATGCTCCCAAGGAAGTCCAGGATAAAGTGACCAAAGTAGTCGATACCATCGTGGACGCCCTCGAGGACTCCATGAACGAGGAAATCTGATCCTGGAGGCCCCGATCTGATCTGTGCATGACAAGATATGATCCGGACAGGGAACGGCCTGCCCTTTGGGTAACCGGGTCTGGTTCCGTACAGATCAAAACCCGGGCCATTTGCATGAGTGATTCATGTATGACGAAATCTGATCCGGAAAACAGAAAAATAATTAGGCGGCGAATTGTCTGCCACAGAAAAAGTTTGCCAAAACCCGGGCTTTCAGGCTGTGGCGTCTTGCGTTTATACCTTGATTATGTTTATAATGAGCCTTGAAACAGGGCATGCATTACAAACACGCCAAGGGGGGACGCATGCAATAGAGACCAGCATCAAAAGCTGAGGACTCTGAAGGAGCCGGAACATCACGGATCTGCCTGCGGAAAATGCCCGCAGCGCAGTACGAGCCCGGTACACTGACTCTTTAAATCCATGAAGAAATCCATGAAGAGCGGTGGAAAAGGCGATGGAAGGGCAGACTCAGAGCTCACGCCGGAATGTTGTTTCAACCTGTAAAAGACTTACTTTTTAAACCATTTTTTCAGTATTAAGAGAGGAAAGAAACTATGGCAAATCTTGATCTTACTAAGTATGGTATCACCGGCGTAACAGAGATCATCCACAATCCTTCCTACGAGTTCCTGTATGAGGAAGAGATGAAGAAGGATCTGGAAGGCTTTGATAAGGGCGTTGAGACCGAGCTGGGCGCGGTCAACGTTATGACCGGCATCTACACCGGCCGTTCCCCTAAAGACAAATTCATCGTCATGGACGAGAATTCCAAGGACACAGTCTGGTGGAATACTCCCGAGTATCCCAATGACAACCACGTTGCCTCCGAGGCAACCTGGGCAGCCTGCAAGGAGCTGGCCGTGAAGGAGCTGTCCGGCAAGAAGCTCTATGTCGCTGATGCCTTCTGCGGCGCCAACAAGGACACCCGCATGGCCGTCCGCTTCATCGTCGAGGTCGCCTGGCAGGCTCACTTCATCAAGAACATGTTCATCCAGCCCACTGAGGAAGAGCTTGAGAACTTCGAGCCCGATTTCGTCGTCTACAACGCCTCCAAGGCCAAGGTCGAGAACTACAAAGAGCTGGGCCTCAACTCCGAGACCGCTGTCCTCTTCAATATCACCAGCCGCGAGTCCGTCATCCTCAACACCTGGTACGGCGGCGAGATGAAGAAGGGTATGTTCTCCATGATGAACTACTACCTGCCTCTGAAGGGCATTGCCTCCATGCACTGCTCCGCCAACACCGATATGGAAGGCAAGAACACTGCCATCTTCTTCGGCCTGAGCGGCACC
>JBGUNJ010000018.1:0-4433 GCA_045117315.1 Lachnospiraceae bacterium
CTTTGTTCCACTTGTAGCGGTTATCCTCATTGAGCGCCTTGTTTTTACACGTTCCCCGTCCCCGGTCTTTCATGTAGAAAGTAGGGGTAGGGATTTGCTCCTGCGTCAGATATACGGCGATTTGGTTGCGGTTCTTCCCGCCGATAAACAGACGGAAAATAAGGCGCACAACCTCGGCGGCTTCCTCGTCGATTATCCAAAAATCCTTGTTGTCCGGGTCTTTCATATAGCCGTAGGGGGCTTCGGTGGCAATCGGCTTTCCGCTCATGCCCTTCGTTTTAATGCCGGTCTTTACTTTCTTGCTGATGTCCTTTGCGTACCACTCCGACATGATGTTGATAAAGGGCGCAAACTCCAATGTGTCGGGCTTCTCGCTGTCTATCCCGTTGTTGACCGCGATAAAGCGCACATTGTTCCGTCTGAATATCTCCATAGCGTTGCCAACTTGGAGATAGTCGCGCCCCCAGCGCGTCAGGTCTTTCATAATGCAGACACCGATTTTTCCGTTTTCTACATCGTCCATCATGCGGGAATAGGCAGAACGGTCAAAAAATCTGCCGCTTTCGTCATCGTCAATGTAGTGCCGGATATTGGTTAAGTGCTGTCCTCTGGCATAGTTCTCCAAAAAGATTTTTTGGTTCTGTATGCTGTTGCTCTCACCGCCGTCCCTGTCCTCGTCGCCCACGGAAAGGCGGGAGTAAAGGGCGGTAATTTTGCTATAATCAGTCATGTGCATAACCTCCTGTGCGTCCATGTAGGTGTCCTTTACACTTAAAATTATGCACTCCATCTGGCGGATCCGTATTCTACTCCCTGCCGGTACTTCTTTGCGTTTTTGCGGCGATACTGGACGACCACATAGATCGTTCCTGCGCCGATGATCCCTACAAGGACATCCCAAAGGTGGAAGCTCGGGATGGGATTTTTAAACGCAAGGGAAAAATACAGGAACAGGTTCATCAGTTTCTGTATCATGGTATCCCCGGTACAATGGCGGTAGAGCCAGGCCTCTTTTTCCACCAGGTAAAAGATGATCACATATGGGATCCCGGCGATAAGTGTCTTATGCATATCCACTGAGGCCTGTCGTTCCTGCAGCATGCCCTGCAGGTCTTTTCTGATCTTGCACGTCCTTTCCGCTGCCTTTTGGCGGATGTTTTTCCCTGTTTTCTTCTTTCGTTTCTTTACTGCCGGTTTCGCAATCCGGGGGCTGTCTCTTCCTCCGGAGTCATCCGCATTCTCTCTCTTTACAGGACCTGCGCGTCCTGCTGCGAGCTCGGCTTCATTCCCATTCATCGGTTATAAGTCACCTCCTTTTTGTGTCTGCCGGGATCTGTATCATCGCATCGGCTCTCTGCTCTTTTCCTTGACCTTCTCGCGTTCGCGGTGTTTTGTCTTGGAGATCCCGATCGCTTTCTGCAGGCGCTTGCGGATCGACCGCTTCCTTTCCAGGGGAAGGGTCGCACCTGTATATTCTTTAAAAGCGGCCTCCATTACATCTACATCCTTTGCCCGGAAGAAAACGAGGTATCTCGGCGGATCACTGGACCTGTCCTTTTTCAGGCTGTAGGTGATGCCGTATTTTCTTGCAACTTTTTCAAAAGAACGGATGTTGTTGTCAGTGATCTCGATATTTGTGAGTTCTGCACCCTCCCGCATCATCTCATTTAAAGTCTTTTTCCCGGGCTGGAAGGCTTTCTTTGCCTCTTTTTTCGCTTCCTTTTTGGCTTCTCTCTTTGCTTTCGCAGCCTTCAGGGACTCCTTTTGTTCTGCTTCGAGTACTTTGTTCTGTTCATCCAGTTTTTGTGAAAGCTTTCCAAGCGCCTGCCTGAACTCACTGGCTGTAAGCTTTACACAGCTGATGATCAGTGCCAGTGTTTTCTCGTCAACTTCTTCCTGCATCTCATATTCACCTCTCTTTCGTTGCCTCCATCAGCTGCTGCTCCACGACAGGGACATGCCCGTTCTCCTTCAGGAGCAGGTATAAAAAGCGCCGTCCCTTCTGGGTCCATTCCATCTGGTGCTTGACCAGAAGTGTCCCGTCTGACTGCGGGACTTCCAGCGTCCTTGTAGCTGTGTATCCGCAGTCCTGATATTCTGCGTACAGCACCCACTGTTCCCGGACACGGTATTGTACGCCGAGGTCCGCGAGCAGCTGGTTAAACCTCACTGTACTCATCCCGTAGTCCTTCGCGATCTGAGTTGTGAGTACCAGATTTGTTGCATGGAGTATCGTATCCAGATACTCTGTCTTTGGTTTCAATTCCTGAATGGTCTGTTCCTTCCGATGGTTCGCAGCCGCCAGAATACGGTTCTGGCTCTGCAGCTCCTCAATCTTCCTCCCGGCGATCTGGAGGGCACGCTGCAGGATGTTTTCCGGTGAATTCCATGCTCTTTCCAGGTCAATGAAATACTGCCGGCATTCCATCCCTTCCCTCGTTCTCTGCATCATGCAGATGTGTTTGGCCATGTCCATGCTGATCTCGTAATCCACTTCGATCTGGCCTGTCCGGGATCCCTCTTTCTTCTGGTAGATCTTTGTGTAATCAAGTCCCTCCATAAAACCGTACTCGCACATCCTCGGAAACCACTGCCGGAATATCGTGTGGATCCCCAGTGCTTCATGCAGTTCCCTCGCGGATACGACCGGACGGTCATCGATATACTCCACCCGGATCTTTTCCTGCGGCTCACTAATTGTCATTGCAGGTATCCTCCTTTTCATCTGTCATCTGCCTGCCTTGCACCATTCTGTGCCTGCTGTTGTCCGTACATGTCATAGTTGGCTTCCGCCGCATAGTAGCTGCCGATCGTCGCAGGCGCGTTGAAGAGCGCCGTAAGAAGATACTGGCGGATATTCCTTACTTTCGTTGTGTTTTCATGAAAGCAGTTCAACACATACTGGATATGTCCTGAATCAAGCTTCATAAGCCTTGCCTTGACGATCTGTGCAGGCTTGTCTTCACCACCTACCCGTATGACCTGCTTTCTGCTGCAACAGGTCTCTGTCAGGAGCTGTATGATCTCCCCGATGATATCCTCGGACATGGGGTTTTCTCTCCTGAGATAATCCACACAGCATGCCTGGTCGAAATATTCCTGGTATTCCCGATACTCAGAGAGAAGCATATCCGTATCAGATCGATCATATCCGTCTGTTTCCGGATTAGATCTGATAGGATAAGTCTCACTCATCTCAGTATTATTCTTATCAGTATGATTAGGCGGCATTTTTAACACCTCCGGAAGTGTAATTTCTGCCTCTCCAGAAGTGTCGTTTCGACACCTCTGGAAGTGTGATTTCGACACCTCTGGAAGTGTGATTTCTGCCTGACTGCTGAAATCCGGTCCTTCACAGGATGCTGTCGGCTGTACTTCAGCTTCTCCGGCATCTCTTTCCATCCAGTCCCCGTTCCCTTCCCTGGACGGGCTTCCACGGATCGGAAGCTCAGGTATGACACACTTGTGTACATAGATCCTGTCCGGCTTTCCCAGACCCTGCCGTGTCCTGGTGATCAGCCCGATCCCGTTCTTATCATCGAGTTCGGCAAACAGCTGCCCGGCCTTTTTGTTGCCACAGTCCAGCGCCTCCATGACCGACTGACGTGTGAAATAGATATAGACTTTTCCTTCCTCATCGACCCAGCCGTTCTTCCGTGAAAGATCCATACGGTCATTCAGCAGTCCGTAGAGAAGTTTCGCATCCGTGGAAAGAGGCCGGAAGACTTCCGATTCAAACAATGCCTTTGGAACCCTGTAAAATGCATAGGATTCCGATTCACTCCCGTAATGAAAAGGGAAGACCAGCTTACAGTTCCCGCTCCTGTCCCTGCTGCCCTGTGTACTCACGCGCTCCCCTGACGGTCTCCGTATGCAGCGGATACTTCCCGCCTGAGTGCGGCGATACAGTAACCAATGCACGGTGAGACCCTGTTGTAAGGACAGATCCTGCAGTCCAGGATCAGCTTTCCGTTCTCATCGAATCGTTCTTCAATTTTTTTACGGAGCGGGCGAAGAAAGAAACACTCATAACGGGTGCAGCTGCCTGTGCTTTTTTTCCAGAAGAAACAGTCCCTGCAATTGTCGGGGCGATCCTCCGCATATTCTCTCCCGGAGAGACGCGCATTCGGCAATGAAACCGGCTCATCATGCTTCTTCCTTTTGCCCATTGACCTCCTCCTGACTGCAGCTCTGATACTGCACATCTTCCAGATCACCCGCCGGCTTTAACCACGACACTTTCTCCGGACCGTCTCTTCTCATTGCACTTCTGTGCCAGTAATCCTCTTCCGGATGCGTGTTCTCAAACCATACGGCACACCTCACCAGCAGAACCATCACGCAAAAAAGGATCCCTGTCAGGATCCCGCAAAAATAATACCCCATACCTGTACCTCCTGTATTTTGTTGTCTGAAATGCAAAAACAGTTACA
>JBGUNJ010000019.1:0-2145 GCA_045117315.1 Lachnospiraceae bacterium
CCGCAGCAGGGAACCTCCATGCGGACGATGGTCACGCTCTTGATGTCATTATCCCGGATGATCTGAGTCAGTTTGTCTGTATAGTCCACAGCATCCAACTTCGGGCAGCCGATGATCGTGACTTTGCCGCGCATGAATTCTTCATGCATATTGGCATAAGCGTAAGCCGTACAGTCAGCAGCAATCAGCAGCTTTGCACCGTCAAAGAAAGGCGCCTGTGTCGGGACCAACTTGATCTGGCAGGGCCACTGAGCAAGACGTGAAACCTGCTTCGCTGTACTTACCGGCGCATCATCCTCTTCGTTATGCGCAAACTGCATCATCCTTGAACCGGGACATCCGCCCTCATGATGTACGTGTTTCATTTGATGGGGGATGCAGACAGGATCGGCAGCAATGTGATCAGAATACCGGATTCTGTTTCCAATTGGGCCATGATCATGAACGTTTCACGCTCTTCCCTGCACCGGGAATTGAAAAAGCTGGAGGCGGACGGAATCATCACCTATAATCCGCCTGCCATTGAGATTCTTGCTCCTGAGTCGCTGCAGAGCGTGCTGAGTAAGTAATAGTGAATAATAATGCCGATGCATTATTATGATGTCGAGGTCAAAAGGTAGTAAAAGCAAATCCGTATCGTCAATATGCACAAACATCCCGGTTATCCGAGCTCAAATGACTGTTTTCATCCGACCGGCATCTCCATGAACTCATATATAACATTCAGTACAGGAACTGTATACTGTTCATCTCCGAAAAGCCACTGTTCGTGCTGCATATCAAACTCCCGGATATCCGGATCCCTGAAGTACTTCTTATATCGCCTCAGGTATTTTTCTCCCATCTTGTTGGCATAGATGAAATGCACCTTTGTGCCTTCTACATGAATGTCATCATTCAGGTGCGTAAGCAGATCTGTATAGTATTCGTTCCTGATGGATTCCGGCTTGAATTTGGCAAAACAGGCCATGAACCTGTCGGCCGTCTCATCGTTCATCTCGAAAAAGATTTTGAGCTTTTCTCTGGTTTTTGCCTTCTTCCTTTCGTTCTTTGTGAAACTGGTCAGAAGCGGAACGACCAGCTTTGACTGCAGCCACGCGCTGAATTTTCCGCTCTGATCAAGGTCTGGGCTTCCGAAAATCCCATGATCCATGTGCACATTTTCCCTCTGGATCAGCTGCCCCACAAAGCTGCTGCCTAAGGATGAGCCGATCGCGCCGTCAATCTTCCCGTTGTAGTGGTCCTTGATATACTTTTCTATCTTCCCGGTGACCGTGATCATATCGGGGAAGATCAGATCACTGCCGTCGAAACCGTCGTAATTGACACAGATCAGGTGATACTTCTCCCCAAGACGCTCTAAGACTGTCCCGAAGTTCGTCTGGTAATCGCAAGCCGTTCCCGGAAGCAGCATCAGCGTTTTTCCGGATCTGTTTCCCATTTCATCAAATTGCATTGTCATGCCTCCTATGGCCGTGAAATCATGTGCCCCCGGTCATTTCACCTCGGAGGCCATTTGACCTCCGGAAAAATCATTTGACCTCAGAGTAAAGGTCATTTCACCTCCGGAAATGACATTTAACCTCCAAAGTACTATTTCCTGCAGCAAAAGCACCCGATCCCTTCCACCATGGTTACTTCTGCTTCCTTGTAAAGCCTTGAAAGCCGCCTGCGCAGGCTCTGTTCAGTCTCATAAGGCGGGGTGAAAAAACCTTTCGGCTGATACAGATGCCTGATAAACCAGTCCGTCCTTTTACAGCCGCCCCGGACGTAAAAGCATCCGCAGAAAGTCCCGCCCGGCTTCAGCACTCTGAAGGTTTCGCGGTAAGCAGCTTCCTTGTCCGGAAAGGCGTGAAAGCCGTTGAGGGACAGCACGATATCGAAGCTTTCATCCTCAAAGGGCAATGCTCCGACGTCACCCTGCAGGAAGTTGATATTCCTGATCCCTACAGCCTTGGCTTTTTTCTGTGCTGACGCCATCATATTCACCGAATAATCCAGACAGGTGATTTCTGCATCCGGCAATTCCCGGTAAACAGGCATGGTAAGCACGCCGGTCCCGACCGGGACCTCCAGCAGTTTTCCGGAAAAGTCTTCCGGAATACCGGATAAGGCTTTTTCAAGATATCGAAGATTTTTTTCTCC